>NZ_BACU01000152.1 GCF_000333275.1 Azospirillum sp. B4
CCCCCGTGATGGCCGCCCCGTTGATCGCCGCTGTGGTCAGCGCGGCGGCGGCGGCGCCGGCCAAGCCGGAAGATCCGGCGGATGTGTTTCTGCAAGGAAAAGCTGCTCCGCACCGCGGAGCAGTCCGGAGAAGGAGGAGAAGGAGCAGGACGACGAGTTGCACTTCACCGTAGCCAAGTCGATCGCCCTGCCCTACAGCATTTTGGCCGTCAACCTGGAAAACGGCCAGACCTGGGTCAGCAAGGAACCGCTGACCTTCGATCCCAAGCCGGGCGACGAGGTGCGGGTGATGCACGGCCTGTTGGGCAGCTACTCCATGGTGGTGGGCCGCAGCCGGCTGGTTAAGGCCACACGCATCAACTGAACGGACAAGCAAAGCGCCCCGCCCGGCAGCGACCGGGCGGGGACCACATCGTGCGGATCAGTGCACGCCCGTGGTGTCGGCCACCCGGGTCGGCCGGGGCGCCAGCCAGATGACCAGAGCGGCGATGAACAGCGCCACCGCCACCCCCAGGAAAACCTGGTTGGTGGCCAGCATCACGCCCTGCGCCTGCACCAGCTGATCCAGCCGACCGATGGAGAGGTCGCCGAACAGGACGTCAGGTCGCAGGAGATCCACCAGTTCAGCCCGGTTGCGGGTGGTGCTGTCCTCCCACACCGTATTGACCAGCGAGGTGGCGAAGGCGCCGGAGAAGGTCCGCAGGAAATTCATCAGGCCGGCGGCGGAGGCGGTCTCCGCCGGCTCGACGCTGGCCAGCGCCAGGGATGTCAGCGGCACGAAGAAGAACGGCATGCCGATGCCCTGGAGCAGCAGCGGTACCGAGACCTGGAAGTAGGTCATGTCCGAGGTGGAACCGCAGCGGTAGAGCGTGACCCCGGCCATCCACGCCAGGCCAAAGAACACCAGGGGGCGGGGATCGACCTTGGCGGACAGCTTGGCCACCAGGGGCGCCAGGATCACCGCGGAGATGCCGGACACCGCGGTGGCGTACCCCGCCCAGGTAGCGGTGTACCCCATGTTGCTTTGCAGCCACAGCGGCGTCAGCACGGCGGTGCCGAAGAAAGCGCCGAAGCCCACGCTGATGGTCAGCACAGCGGTGGCGTAGCCCCGGTGCCGGAACACCCGCAAATCGACGATGGGCTGCGCCTCCGTCAGTTCCCAGATCATGAAGGCGCAGAAGCCGATCGCCGCCACGATGACCAGCGCCACGATCTCGGTGGACGCGAACCAATCCAGGTCCTTGCCCTCATCCAGCATGATCTGCAGGGCCCCGACCCAGATGATCAGCAGGCCCAGACCCACCACGTCGAAGCGGGTCTTGAGCAGGGACGTCTCGAACGGTTTCAGCAGACCCCAGCAGGCGACGGCGCACACCACGGCGAGGGGCACGTTGATGTAGAAGATGTAGGGCCACCCCCAGCCATCGCACAGCGTGCCGCCCAAGATGGGCCCCAGGATGGGCGCCACCAGCGTGGTCATGGCCCAAATGCCCATGGCGGCGGCCGCCTTCTCCTTGGGGAAGATCCGCAGCAGCAAGGTTTGCGACAGGGGCATGAGCGGACCGCCGGCCAGCCCCTGGAATACCCGGAACAGCACCAGCATGCCCAGCGACTGGGCGAAGCCGCACAGCGCCGAAAATAGACCAAATCCCAACATGGCGGCGACAAAGGTGCGCACGGTGCCGAACCGCCCCGCCAGCCAACCGGTCAACGGCACCGTCACCGCCTCCGCCACCGCGTAGGAGGTGATGACGTAGGTCCCCTGGCTGGAGGACACCGCAAGGCCACCAGCGATGTTGGGCACCGAGACGTTGGCGATGGTGGTGTCCAGCACCACCACGAAATTGGCGGCGGCCAGAAGCAGGCCACCCAGCAGCAACTTGGCGCCGGACAGGGTTTGGACCGCGTCGTCGGAGGCGTCGCTCATGATTCCCGTACCTCAGTTCTGGCCAGGGGCCGGTGCCGCGCCGGTATCGATGGTGACGTTCATGGACAGGCCGACGCGCAGCGGATGGACCGCCAGTTCACTGGGGTCCAGCAGGATGCGCACCGGCACGCGCTGCACCACCTTGATCCAGTTGCCGGTGGCGTTCTGCGCCGGGATGAGCGCGAAGGCGGAACCGGTGCCACCGGCCAGGCCCGCCACTTGGCCGTGGAAGGTGACATCACCGCCATACAGGTCAGCCGCCAGTTCCACCGGCTGACCGGGGCGGACGTGGGCCAGTTGCACTTCCTTGAAGTTGGCGTCGACATAGGCCTGGGCCACCGGCACCACGCTCATCAGCACGGTGTCGGCCTTCACCCGCTGGCCCACCTGGACCTGGCGGCGGGCGACGACACCATCGAAGGGTGCCCGCACCACCGCGCGGCCCAGATCCACCTTGGCCTGATCCACGCGGGCGCGGGCGGCCATGACCTCGGGATTTGTTTCCACCGTGCTGTCGGCGATCAGCACGACATTGGCCTTTTGCGATCCCTGGGCCGCGACGCGGTTGGCCACCGCCTGCGCCTTCGCCGCCTTGGCGACCGCCAGGTTGGCGCTGGCCGTGGCGAAGGCGTTCTGGGCGCTGGTCAATTCTTCGCCGGACACGGCGCCCGAAGCCGCCAGCGCCTTTCGCCGATCCAGGTCGATCCGGGCGCGGTCGTAATCCGCCTGGGCGGACAGCAGCTGCGCCTCGGCCCGGGCGCCATCGGCCTCCCGCGCAGCCACCTGGGCCCCGAGGGCCCCATCATTGGCGAAGTAGGCCCGCACGCGGCGTTCCGCCTGGCCCAGCTGGGCCTCCGCCTGGGCCAAGGCGATGCGGGCGTCGGTGTCATCGATCACCACCAGGACATCCCCCTTCTTCACCGCTTGGGTGTCCACCACCGGCACCGACCGCACCGTGCCGTCCAGGGACGACGTCACCTGGGCCGCGTCGGCATTGACGTAGGCGTTGTCGGTGGAGACATAGCGCCGCCCCGTCACCAGGCTGTAGCCGCCATATCCCACGCCGGCCAACAGGACGATGGCCCCCAAGCCGGCGAACAGGCGTCCGCGCGCCGACCGGTTGGACGCCGGCGACGCCAGCGGGTGGATGGTGGCCTCGACCATGTCTTCGGACGGGGTCGGCAAGCGGGAGGGCGTGGACATGGGGAGTATCCTTAGGAGAACGGACTGCTTAACGGGCGGCGACGGTGGTGGGGGTGACGGGGGAGGCGGCCAAGTAGCCGCCGCCCAGCGCGCGGATGAGGGCGATGTCAAGGGTGAAGGCGCGCGCCTCCAGGTCCGCCAAGGCGCGACGGTCGGCGATCAGCGTGTCCTCCGCCGTCAGCACATCCAGGTAGGTCGACAGCTTGCCCTCATACCGGGCGGTGGCGATGCGGTGGGCATCACCGGCGGCGGCCAGCGCATCCCGGGCGTGGGCCAGACGCGTCTCCAGGGCACGGGTGCTGACGGCGGCGTCGGCCACGTCCTGCAAGGCCTTGGCGACGGTGTTGTCGTAGTCGGCGACGGCGGCGTCATAATCCGCCCGGGCGCCCCGGTATTGAGCGGCCAGCGAACCGCCATCGAACAGGGGAAGGCTTACGGCGGGGCCGACGCTGCCGATGGTGGCGCCGGACTTGGTCAAGGCGTTCAGACCCAGGGTCTGCAGGCCAAAATACGCGGACAGGTTCACATTGGGATAGAAGGACGCCTTGGCGACGTCGATCCGCTTGGCCTCCGCCTCCACCTTGAGCCGGGCGGCCACCACGTCGGGACGGCGACCCAGGAGGTCGGCGGCCAGGCTGGTCGGCAAACCGAAGGCTTTGAGGCGGGCATGGGCGGGCGGCTGGATCGCCAACCCCCGGTCGGGTCCCGCCCCGATCAACGCGGCCAGCTGGTTCCGAGTCAGGGCGATGGCTTCATC
Source organism: Azospirillum sp. B4 (assembly GCF_000333275.1). Classification (GTDB taxonomy): domain Bacteria; phylum Pseudomonadota; class Alphaproteobacteria; order Azospirillales; family Azospirillaceae; genus Nitrospirillum. The sequence continues at coordinate 3,888 of NZ_BACU01000152.1, forward strand.
CTCAGCGGCCAGATCTCCCCGGGGGGAGGCCTCGCGCGCCTCCGCCTGGCGGAAGGCGCCCAGGGTTTCCAGGCCATTTTCCCGGCGCTGGCGCACCAGCGCCGTGCTGCGCGCCCGCACGTCCACGGCGTCGGCCGCCGCTTCGCGATCGGCGATCTGCTGCGCCAGGTCGGCATAGGCGGCGGCGATACTGGCCGACAACGTCAGGCGGGCTTGCGCCAGTTCCGCCCGCGACTCCTCGGCCTCGGACATGGCAGCCGCCAGACTGGCGCGGTTCTTCCCCCAGAAATCGAAGTCGTAGCTGAGGTCCAGCGTGGCGCGCGGCACCTCGTGATAGCCTTTGGGCACGAAGCTGGGCGGGAAAAGATACCGGTAGCTCTGCTTGTCCTCCGTCACCTGGGCGTTGGCGGTGACCTTGGGCAGCAGGGCCGCGTCCGCCTGGCCGGCCAGCGCATCCGCCTTGCGCAGGCGGGCCGCCGCCGCCGCGAGATCCGGCGCGCCGGCCAACCCTTCTTCGATCAGGGAGTCCAGTTGGCTGTCGCCATAGGCGGCCCACCAGCGATCCTGCGGCCAATCGACGACGGGCTTTTGTGAAAAACTGGCATCGGCGGCATAGACGGTGGCCGGGCGGGGCGCCGGGGCGGGGCCCACATCGTCCGGCACCCAGGCGCAGGCGGCCGGCAGCAGCAGGGCGGCGGAAAGAAACAGCGGAACCGCCGGCGGCGAGCGGCGGCCGGAAGGGGAAGCGGGCGCGGGCATGGGGACCTTATCGGCATAAATGAACCGTACGGTTTGGTTTTATAGACTTGCGCCCAGCCGCCGTCAAGCGATAAGCGTACTGTACGGTACAGTTAAACGCCCGCCGCTTGCCGCCAACGAAAAGCCAAGGCAAGGTCGCCACCACCGCCGGCCGCCCGGGACGCCCAGAGCAAAGCGCGATCACCTGTGATCGCGCTTTGCTCTTAAGCTGTTCATGATAGAGCGGATTTACACGATCAGGTGATTCCACCTGATCGCGTTCCGCTCTAGGGCGCCGCCCGGCCCAGTCCTTTAGGAAACGCCCCGCCCATGAAGGTGAAGACCGAAGCCCGCCGCCAAGCCATCCTGGATGCGGCCAGCGCCCTGTTCCAGGAGGTGGGATTCGCCGCCGCCTCCATGTCCGAACTGGCGGCCCGCGTGGGCGGTTCGAAGGCGACGCTGTACAGCTATTTCCGGTCGAAGGAAGAGTTGTTCGTGGCCGTCATGGCGCACGCCGCGGCGGAAATGAAGCAGGGGTCGTTCGAGGCACTGGATCCGGACCAGGACCCGAAGGAGACGCTGCCCCGCTTCGGCCGCATCTATCTGCGCTTCATTCTGTCGCCCTGGGCCATCGCCATGCGCCGCGTGGCCGTGGCGGAGGCGGCCCGGTCGGAGGTGGGGCGTCTGCTGTATGAGAATGGTCCCAAGGTTGGCTGGTCGCGATTCGCCACCTATCTCACGGCATTGATGGAACGCGGGCGCCTGCGCCCAGCCGATCCCGACCGCGCCGCCGCCCATCTGCGCGGCCTGCTGGAGTCGGAATACGTGGAATTGTTCCTGCTGGGCATGGCGGAGAAGCCGGACGCGGCCGCCATCGACGCCGCGGCCGACGCCGCCGTGGATCTGTTCCTGCGCGGCTACGCGCCGAACTGAGGCGCATCGAATTTTTTGACGGTCGTGCCCTAAAGGCTGGAGAAACCGCCACCGGAGGTCTTGGGCGTCAGCGGCGCCGCGCCGAAGCCGCCGGACGGTTGTTGCGCCTGGAATTCGTCCATGGCCGCCATGACGTGGGCGAGGAAATCCTGCTCGGCGACGGACAGGCGCGGGCTCCAGATGTCGAAGATCAGGATCACGCGCGTCTGGTCACTGTCGTTCCAGGCCTCATGCTCAATGGTGTCGTCGAAGGCCCAGCCCACCCCGACCTGCCATTCCCGTGTCACATTGCCCACACGGAAGCCGCAGCCAGGCGGCACCACCAGCGGCAGGTGCACCACCAGGCGGGTGTTGGCCACGCCGGTATGGGGCGGAATGCGGGTGCGCGGCTTCAGGAGAGAGAACATGCCCGCCGGCGACCGGCGCACCATGCGCGGCTGCGGCATCTGTTGCAGCACCGCCAGTGTCTTGGGACAGCGCTCGGCGTTGCCGGGCACGGGCAGGCCATGCTGCAACAGATGGAAGGCGGTCCACCGCGGGGAATGGTTCAGTTCCGCCCACTGGTCCAGCGGCAGCCCGTCGGCGTAGTTGATGTAGGGGACGAAGGCGTCAGCCAGTGCCGCCTCCTCCGCCAATACGCCCGCCAGTTCCTGCTGGATGTCGGCGGTGGCGGCCTCCAGCGTCGGCAGCCAGGGGCATTCCTCGCGGTCATAGAACTCGATCGAGGGCATGTCGGGGTAATGATAGTGTGTCGGCTGCTGCAGGTAGACCTTGCGCCGACCCAGCAAATGGTCGGTGAAGAAGGCCATGCGCCGGGCAGCGGCGCTGTTGCCCCGCCCCGCCCCCTGGTCCACCGTCGGGCGCAGGAAGTCGGCCATTTCCTGGATGTGGGCGGCATGCGCCTTGCGCGCCTGTTCCAGCGCCCGCTGAGTCGGCGGGTCCAGCCCTTCCTGCGCGTCGCCCATGGCGACGGCGATGCCGTAGGCCTCGCCCGCCTCGCGCTTGCGCCCCAGGGCCTGCAGCAGCGACGCCCGCATCAGCAGGGCCATGAACTGCCGCGGTTCCAGGGTCAGCACATGCTCCACCGCCGCCAGGGCGTCGGCATGCCGGCCCATGGCCCGGCGCGCGGCGGCCAGGTTCAGCCACAGCGGCAGTTCCCGGGGGGCCTGGCGCAGCGCGTCCTCCAGAATAGCCTGCGCATCGGCGTAATTGCCTGATTTCATTGCCGCCATGGCCGCCCCATTGGCCCGCTGGGCTTGGACATCAGGCTGCATCGAGACTCCCCGCTGTAAGCGCTTTAACGCGGGCCATGGCAGCACAACTTTGACCGCAATGCCAGCGATGTGAACGCTAAGCTCTTGGAAAGACGCTTCTTTGCCTCACTGTTTTGCAATCTTCCAGATTGCGCAACGCCACACTGCATCTAATAACCATTACATGACGCAAATAAATATTCATCCAGTTACCAAGCAGTTACCAAAATCATGATGCGTTATTAAGATTAAGTGTCACTGAAACGTGACATACACTCGGCATATGCGGCGAACTTATCGCCTTTAGTTGACGCTCGATTTTCACTCCTCAAAAACTCTGCTCCAAGCGATCCGACACCCGCAGGGCTTTTTCAGCGCGGAATTGTCGGCGTGACGGTCAAAACGCCGGTTCAGGCGGTTGGTTGGAGACAGGGAATTGAAGAAAATCACAAACCGGGGACGGTTGCTCACATCGACCATGCTGGTCGGCTCCATGGCGGCGGCGCTGATCGCCGGCTCAGCCGCGGCGGCGGATGACGACCTGCAGGAAATCGTCGTCACGGGCTCGCGCATCAAGCAGGCCGCGAACCTGACCAGCGACAGCCCGCTGACCACGGTCACCGACAAGGAAATGAAGCTGCAGGGCACGACCAACGTCGAGACCATGCTGAACCGCCTGCCCGGCATCACCGCCGACCAGACGCAGGGTGTTTCCAACGGGGCCAGCGGCACCGCCACCATCAATCTGCGCAACCTGGGCGCCTCACGCACGCTGGTGCTGATCGACGGCCGTCGCATGGTGGGCGGCGACCCCAGCTATCCCTACACCGACGTGAACTTCATCCCGGCCGCCCTGGTGGATAGTGTGGATGTGGTGACGGGTGGCGCCTCGGCGGTCTACGGCTCCGACGCCGTGGCCGGCGTCGTGAACTTCAAGATGAAGCGCGATTTCGAAGGCGTGAAGGTGGACTATCAGCTGTCCGCCGCCCAGCACGACAACAACAATAAGGAGGCGCAGACGGCGCTGAAGAACTTCGGCGTGACCGTTCCGGGCAGCCAGTTCGACGGCTTCGTCCGCGACACCTCTTTCATCATCGGCGCCAACGCCCCCAACAACCGCGGCAACGTCACCGCCTATGCCACCTACCGCTGGACGGAGCCGGTGAAGCAGTCCAGCCGCGACTGGTCCGCCTGCTCCCTCTCCGTGTCGGGCGACAATAACGACAGTCACGCGTGCCAGGGCTCCAGCAACACCACCTACGGCCGCTTCCGCACCAATGGCTCGGGCACCGGCCTGTCGCTGAACCCGGACGGGTCGTCCACCTTCGTGCCCTACACCAACGCCCTGTCCTACAACTACGGGCCCTACAACTACCTGCAGCGCCAGGACGAGCGGTACACCGGCGGCGCCTTCGCGCACTATGAGATCAGCCCTGCGTTCGACGTCTACACCGATTTCATGTTCATGACCGACCACACCCGGGCGCAGATCGCCCCGTCGGCCATCTTCAATTCCGCGCTGTACAACATCAACTGCGACAACCCGCTGATGTCGTCGTCGGAAGCGACGGCCCTGTGCGGCACCAACGCCGGCACCAGCACCAACTGGTCGGGCACCATCGGCCTGCGCTTCAGCGGATCGGGCAAGGAACGCTACGACGACATCCGCCACACCGACTACCGCTACGTCATCGGCACCAAGGGCGACCTGGGCGGCGGCTGGAGCTACGACGTCTCGGCCCAGCACTCGGAAACCATCTATACCGAGCATTACGAGAACGACGTCTCCATCTCCAAGGTCCAGAAGGCCTTGCAGGTGGTGAATGTGAACGGCGTCGCCACCTGCCAGTCGGTGGTTGACGGCACCGATCCCAACTGCGTGCCGCTGAACATCTTCTCGCTGAACGGTATCAGCGACGCCGCCTGGAACTACATCAAGACCACGTCCTTCAAGGAAGGCAACCTGACCCAGGACGTGGTCAGCGGTTCCGTCACCGGCGACTTCGGCCAGTTCGGCGCGCAGAGCCCGTTCGCCAAGAACCCCGTCGCCATCGCCTTCGGTACCGAATACCGCAAGGAAGGCCTGAACCTGAAGGTGGATGAGGAGAATTCCTCGGGCGATCTGGCCGGATCCGGCGGCGCCACCCAGAACTCCAGCGGCTCCTATGACGTTAAGGAACTGTACGGCGAACTGCGCGTGCCGCTGATCGAGGACCGGGAATGGGCCAAGTCCCTGGTCCTGGACGCTGGCTACCGCTGGTCGGACTACAGCTCGTCCGGCAAGGTCGACAGCTGGAAGACCAGCCTGACCTACGCCCCCGTGTCCGATGTCAGCTTCCGTGGCGGCTTCAACCGCGCCGTCCGCGCGCCCAGCATCCTGGAGCTGTACTCCACCCAGACCGTGGGCCTGACCTCGGCCTCCGACCCCTGCGCCGGCTCCAGCCCATCGGCCTCGCTGGCCCAGTGCGCCCGCACCGGCGTCACCGCGGCCCAGTACGGCACCATCGCGGAATGCACGTCCTCGCAATGCAACGTGCTGACCGGCGGCAACACCGCGCTGAAGCCCGAAACCGCCGACACCTGGACGGTCGGCACCGTCATCACCCCGACCTTCCTGCGCAACTTCTCGGCCACGATCGATTACTTCGACATCCGCGTGACCGACCTGATCAGCACGCTGTCGGCCTCGTCCGTGCTGAACCAGTGCCTCAACACCGGCGACAGCTACTACTGCGGCCTGGTGCATCGCGCCAGCAACGGCAGCCTGGCGCTGACCGGCGGCTACATCATTGATACCGAGCTGAACACCGGTTACCTGAACGAACAGGGCGTCGACATCGGCCTGAATTACCTGCTGGACCTGGAAGACCTGAACGTCGAGAACCGCGGGTCGGTGCTGTTCAACTTCAACGGCACCTGGATGGCCAACTACCTGGTGCAGCAGCAGCCGGGCGAAAGCGCCTACAACTGCAAGGGCCTGTTCGGCGTGACCTGTGGCCAGCCCATGCCCATGTGGCGCCACACCATGCGCGTCACCTGGCAGACACCGTGGAACTTCGACCTATCGGGCAACTGGCGGTACATCAGCGGCGTGAAGCTGGACCAGAACACCAGCAACGCCCTGCTGTCCGGCGACTACGACAAGGCCGACGGCCGCATCAACTCCTACAGCTACTTCGACATCGCCATGTCGGCCACCGTGTACGACCATTACACGGTCCGCTTCGGCGTCAACAACCTGTTCGACAAGGATCCGCCCATCCTGGACAGCAATGTCTACGGTGTGTCGGGCACCAGCAACTACGGCAACGGGAACACCTTCCCGGGAATTTACGACACCCTGGGCCGGACCTTCTTCCTGGGGGTCACCGCCGATTTCTGATCGGCCGTATCTCGGGAAAACATGAGGAAGCGGCGGGCCTTCGGGTCCGCCGTTTTCCTTTTGGCGCACTCCATTGTGCGAAATCAAATCGTATCGATGATTTTCGATATACCGGTTTCGGGCGATCGGCGCTAGGCTCCGTCCCGCGTCAGCCAAGGCCGGGGCACACCGGCCCCCGATACGGGAGAATCACGCCCATGACCACCCCCACCAACCACCAGATCCGCCTGGCGGCCCGGCCCGTCGGCCTGCCCAAGGACGGTGACTGGCAGCGCACGGAGGAACCGGCGCGGGCACCAGCCGAGGGCGAGGCCCTGGTGCAGACCCTGTACTTGTCGCTGGATCCGGCCATGCGCGGCTGGATGAACGAGGGCAAGTCCTACATCCCGCCCGTGGGCCTGGGTGAGGTCATGCGCGCCGGCGGCATCGGCCGGGTGGTGGCCACGGCCGCGCCAGGCCTGGCCGTGGGCGATTACGTCAGCGGCGCGCTGGGGGTTCAGGAATACGCCACGTTGCCGGCCAAGGCCCTGACCAAGGTCGATCCCAGCCTGTCGCCTTTGCCCGTGCACCTCAGCGCCCTGGGCATGCCCGGCATGACGGCCTATTTCGGCCTGCTGGACGTGGGCCAGCCCAAGGCGGGCGACACGGTGGTGGTGTCGGCCGGTACCGGTGCCGTGGGCGCCGTCGTGGGCCAGATCGCCAAAATCAAGGGCTGTCGCACCGTGGCCATCGCCGGCGGACCGGACAAGTGCCGCTACGCCGTGGAGACGCTGGGATACGACGCCGCCATCGATTACAAGGCCGGCGACATCCGCAAGGATCTGCGCACCCATTGCCCCGACGGCGTGGACGTCTATTTCGACAATGTCGGTGGCGACATCCTGGAGGCGGTGCTGGCGCAGCTGGCGCGCAAGGCCCGCATTGTCGTCTGCGGCGCCATCTCGCAATACAACAACACCACGGCGGTGAAGGGACCGGCGAACTACCTGGCCCTGCTGGTCAACCGCGCCCGCATGGAGGGCATGGTGGTGTTCGATTACGCCGACCGCTATCCGCAGGCGGTGGCGGAGATCGCCGGCTGGATCAAGGAAGGCCGGCTGGTATCGCGCGAGGACATCGTCGACGGCGGCGTGGCGGCCTTTCCGGAGACGCTGCTGAAGCTGTTCAGCGGCGAAAACTTCGGCAAGCTGGCGCTGAAGGTTGCTGACTGATCGACAAGACGCGCCCCGGCGGCCCAACCGCCGCCGGGGATCGCGACTTTAGGGGAAGATCACGCCGAGGCGGAGGCCCAGGACGTGCCGGCGTTGGCCCGGCCACTGGCCGGCGCCTCATCCCGATCGTCGATCAAGGGCACGGCCTGCACGATGATGGTGTTCAGGGTACGGCACAACGTGCGGCCCCGTTCCGTCAGATGCAGGGTGCGGACCCGATTGTCGTGATGCAGGGTGCGCGCCTCCACCAGATCGGAAGCGCGATTGCCGAAACCGGTGGAAAGGCGGGCCACGATGCGCGACACTGTGTGCGGCTGCGCCCGCAGCAGCATGCCCAGTTCGCGCAGGCTGATGCCTTCGTTCTCGCAAATGTACAGGAAACCGCAGGCTTCCAGCAGCGAGAACTGCTCGTCGACCGCCCGCATCGCTTCCAGGGCCGCCAGAGGCGCGCTACGCTGCCGGTGGCGGTTATCGTTCAGGTTAGCTGTCATATTGGTGCATGTTCCCCGTGTTGGAGGCCAGGCGCAGGGACGGCCGCACCTGGGAAGCCGCGCGCTGCTTCACCTGCGAGAAAGTGAGATTGGCCTGAGGATAGGTGGCCATGATCGGCTCGAACAGGCGACGAATGGTCGCCTGATGATCGCCGGCCCCCACGAAATCCTCAGCCTCGACTTCAATGACGATGACGCTTTTGATCTTCATGTCCGCAAATCCGCTTCTTTGGCACAGCCCTTCCTGGTAGTGCCCCTTCCAGAAGGGCAGGCCGAACCGCCCGAAATCGCCATCCTTGGCACCAGCCCCGGCCGCTTCCGGCGTCCCATCCTTGCGGATGGTTGCGAAATCAACCTAGGCCATTGCAAAAATGGCACTCACAATCGCTCGGACCCAACACACCGATGCAATTTCGCAACAAATTCCAAGCCAGCGTCGAAATTCGCTTCGACACCGGCGCCACCCCTTGGCACTTCAGCCATCTCTTCCGCAGGGCGGCGGGAATTAGGTGCGCTTTTGTCGTTATACGGTTGGCTCACAGAAAGCTGTCGCTTGCAGGAACGATTAATGTGCTGATTTTGTCAGGCCGCCTGAAAGCCCTGCCGACGGGCCGGACACGCGCTCGGCCCGGTTCTGGCGACATCTTTGATGACGGCGCCTTGCAACTGCCTGACAGGCGGCCCCCTCTTGCGTGGGGGCTTTTGGCTGAAGCCCTAAGCAGACTTTCCGAACTCCGCCCCCACATGGGCGGGCTCGGAAATCCGCTGAACCATAGAGTCTGCAGGCTTCTCCAGATCGGGCCATGTGGGGCCCGATCTGGAGAAGCCTGCTTAAGGTAGCGGCGTCGGCAGCGGGGCGCCAACCCGGCCAATCCGCATAGGAAAAGCCCATCGATCAGCCAAGAAAACCCATTTGCCGTCGAACATAGCGATGTGACGGGGCCGCCATGCGCCCCAAGTCAGCGCAGAGGGATGACCTGCGCCGCAGGCGTCTCTTCCCAATTGCGCGTCTGATCGGCGCCCTCGGCCGGCCCATTGTCGCGGTCCCGTTCGCGAATGACGATGAAGTCCTGGATTTGGTCCAGGAACAGGCGCACCAGCTGGGGATCGAAATGGCCGCCGGCCTCGCCTGCGACATGGGCCAGAGCCCGGGACAGCGGCCATGGTTCCTTATAGGGACGGGCCGACATCAGGGCATCGAACACGTCCACCAGGGCGACGATGCGGGCGGACAGGGGAATGGCCGGGCCCTTCAGCGCCCCGGGATAGCCCTGGCCGTTCCAGCGTTCATGGTGTCCCAGCGCCACCTCGGCCGCCAAATCCAGCAACGGCAGGCCGCTGCCCATGAGGATGCCGGCGCCGATGGTGGTGTGCGTCTTCATCACCTCCCACTCCGCCGACGTCAGAGGGCCGGGTTTCAACAGAATGGAGTCGGGAATGCCGATCTTGCCCACATCATGCAGGGGGGCCGCCAACGCCAGCTGGTCGGCGAATTCCGTCTCACAGCCGGCCAGCAGCGCCAAGTGCCGGGCCATCTGCCCCACACGGTCGGTGTGGGACGCCGTTTCATTGTCGCGGAGGGCGCTGGCGGAACGCAGGCGGCGGATCATCTGCGACTGCGCCTCGTCCAGTTGCGCCCTGGCATTGACCAGGAGGACCTCGGACCGGCGGCGCATCACCGCGCGCACCGCCACGGCGGCAGCCAGGGTGACGGTCAGCAGGGCGGGCCAATAGCCGACCAGGATAGCCGCGTCCAGCATCAAGGCGGTCCCGGCCCGCATCAAAACGATGTCCATACACCCTGCTCCTTCCGCCCATCAAAGCAGTCTGGGAGGACAGTGCTTAAGGATTCCCTATCGCACCGAAAGTCATAGGCCGGTAGACTAGGGGCTTCAGTGGTAGCCCCTTGGACTCCTGCCTGAAAGAGGGCTGGATGGTGCCAAGATTCACCATCTTGTGCATAAAATCAGGTGGGACACCGCCGCCCCCGTTCCATGAGGGGGCTAGCCGGTTCATTTCCGGAAAGGCCGCAAGGACATCATGCAAGCCTATATTCCCTATGTTTTCATGGCCCTGGCGTTGATGATGATGGCCCGGCGCACCCGCGTGTGGCGCCGGGTGCGGCCGCCGCTCCTGGTTCTGGTACCGATGGTGATCCTGGCGCTGGCCGCGTTCTACGCCTGGGGCGCGCAACGCCTGGGACCGCACATCACGACGCAAGGCTGGCTGGCCATCGCCGGCGGCCTGGCAGCGGGGGCGGCCTGCGGAAGCATCATCGGGCGCCTGGTCCATCTGGCGCACGATCCCACCACCGGCCATGTCACCATGCGCATGTCCGTCCTGGGCGCCCTGCTGCTGCTGGCGCTGCTGGTGGTGCGCCAGGGCGTGCGGCACCTGGGCATGGAGCCGGAGGCCACCGGCCCCGCCGCGGCCTTCAGCCTGCTGTCCGACGTGTTGCTGGCCATGGCGGTGGGCATGGTGCTGAGCCGACAGTTCGTGCTGTGGCGGCGCTGGCGGACCCTGGTCGCGGGCACCGTCGACACCGAAGCGCCGGCCGCCGCCTAAGCCCAGGCCTGGACCTGGGATGGCCGGGCGCGGTATGACGGGAGGCGTCAATACCACCAGCGCCCGAGGCCAGCCATGCCGGACCAGACCGTTCCCCCCGCGTCGGGCGCCCCCACATCAGGCACCCCCACATCAGGCCCCCCCATATCAGGCCCTCAGGGCACCGGCGCCGGTACACCGCCGCTGAAGGTGGCCATCCTGCCGGTGACGCCGTTCCAGCAGAACTGCTCCATCCTGTGGTGCACGGCCACCAAGCGGGCGGCCGTGGTGGACCCTGGCGACGGCGTGACCCAGATCCAGGAATTCCTGGCACGCCAGGGCCTGACGCTGGACCGCATCCTGGTCACCCATGGGCATGTCGACCATGCCGCCGCCGTCGCCGATCTGATGGCGGCGACCGGCGTGCCGGTGGACGGACCGCAGCGAGAGGACAAGTTCTGGATCGACCGTCTGCCGGAGGACGGGGCCAAGTACGGCATGCTGTATGCCAAGCCCTTCACCCCCACCCGTTGGCTGGATGATGGCGACACCATCACCGTAGGTGACCTGACGCTGGACGTGCTGCACTGCCCTGGACACACGCCGGGCCATGTGGTCTTCATCCATGGCCCCTCGCGCCTGGCCATCGTGGGCGACGTCATCTTCCAGGGATCCATCGGCCGCACCGATTTCCCCCGTGGCGATCATGCCGCCCTGATCCGCTCCATCCGGGAGAAGCTGTTCCCGCTGGGCGACGACATCACCTTCCTGCCTGGCCATGGCGAGCCGTCGACCTTCGGCCAGGAACGGCGCGGCAATCCCTTCGTCTCCGACCGCGCCGTGGCGCGGGGCTGACCGGTCACCCTGGGAACCGGCGCCCATGGCCAGCATCGCCCAGGCCCTGGAAGAGGCCCTACGCCACCACCGGGATAACGCCCTGGGCCCGGCGGAGGTGATCTACCGCCGCATCCTGGAGGTCGCCCCGGACGAGGGGGACGCCCTGAACCTGCTGGCGGTGCTGTGCCTGCAGACCGGACGGCCGGATGAGGCGCTGACCCTGGCCACCCGGGCCGTCGGCGCCACCCCTGGCGCCCCTTCCTTCCACGCCACCCGGGCCGACGCGGCCGCGGCCCTGGGCCGGCCGGCGTTGGAAGCCGACAGCCTGGGCCAGGCGCTGGCCCTGACCCCCCCGTCGCCCCAGGCGGCGCCCCAGGCGGCGGCCTGGCAGCGCCGGCGCGGCCGGGCCCTGGCGGCGACGGGGGACATCACCACCGCCCTGCAGGCCCTGCGCGCGGCGACGGCGCTGGCGCCCCAGGACATCGATGCCCAGGACGACCTGGCCGTCCTGCTGACCCGCGCCGGCGCCGTGGACGAGGCGGAGGCCCGCCTCACCGACATCCTGGCCCGCCAGCCGGGCCATGCCAGCGCCGTCCGCAACCTGGCCAGCATCTGGCTGAACCGCGCGGCCGCCCGGCTGGCGGCCCGGGAGCCGGCGGAAGCCGCCATCCTGGCCCGCCGGGCGGTGGAGCTGGACCCCGGCCGCCGCGACGGCTGGGCCCGCCTGGGCCTGGCGCTGACGGCCCTGAACCAGCCGTCAGCGGCGGCCGACGCCCTGCGACAGGCGCTGCCTCTGCCGGGTCCGGTGGAAGAGACGGCTGAGATCCTGATCAACCTGGGGTTCGCGGAAACCCGACAGGGACGCTTCGCCGAGGCGGAGGCCGCCCTGGACCAGGCCTTGATCCTGGCGCCCGGCCGGGCGGAGGCCCTGAACCACCAGGGCATCCTGCTGCACGCCCAGGGCCGGCTGGAGGAGGCCGCGGCCGTCCTGGGCCGGGCCGTCGCCGCCGCCCCCGAAGACCACCGGCCGTTGACCAACCTAGGCACCGTGCTGCGCGACCTGGGCGACGACGAGGCGACCGAAACCCACTATGCCCGGGCGCTGGCGCTGGCGCCCGACGACGCGGCCGTGCATTGGCAGCGGTCGCTGGCGCGCCTGTTGGTGGGCGACATGGCGACGGGTTGGCAGGATTATGAGTGGCGCCACCGGACCGGCCAGCTGCCACCGCTGGATCCGGCCGTGGCCGCCGTGCCGGAATGGCCGGGGCCGGAGCGTCAGGAGCCCGCCGGGCTCCGCCTGCTGCTACACGCCGAGCAGGGACACGGTGACACGCTGCAGTTCGTGCGCTACGCCCCGCTGCTGGCCGCCCTGGGCGCACGGGTGGGATTGATGGTGCAGCCGGCGCTGGTGCGGCTGATGGCCTTGAGCTTCACCGGCCTGACGGTCCTGCCCGCCGGCACCCGGCCCACCACAGCGGATTGGGACGCCCGCGTCTCCCTCATGGGGCTGCCTTACCGCCTGGGCACCGCCCTGGACACCATCCCCGCCGCATGCCCTTATCTGACGCCACCGCCGACGGACGCATGGCGGACGCGGCTGGCGCAGGCGGTGCCCCCAGGCATGCGCACGGTGGGCCTGGTCTGGGGCGGCGACCCCCGACCGGACGACCCCGTGTCCGCGCTGATCGACCGGCGCCGCAGCCTGCCCCTGACAGCGCTGGCCCCTCTGGCCGCCGCCCGGGATGTTCGTTTCATCAGCCTGCAGAAAGGCGTGCCGGCGGCCCAGGCGCACGCCGCCCCCCTCCCCCTGCTGGACTGGACGGCGGAGTTGAAGGACTTCGCCGACACCGCCGCCCTGGTGGCCTGCCTGGATTTGGTCATCACGGTGGACACGGCGGTCGCCCATTTGGCCGGTGCCCTGGGCCGGCCTGTCTGGGTGTTGTCCCGAACGGATGGCTGCTGGCGCTGGCTGCGCGACCGGTCGGACAGCCCCTGGTACCCCACGATGCGCCTGTATCGCCAGCGACACTGGGGCGACTGGACCCACACGGTGCGGCAGGTGGCTGATGATCTGGTTTCGGAACCAACCAATTGATAATACTTGGTTAATTTTCTTGGGCGCATCGACAGCGGCTCAAGTCAACAACCCTGGGTCGCGGGGCAAGCGCATCCGAGTCCTACCCTAACGGTAGAGTTGCAAAAAAAATTTGTGCCTCCTCGTCAATTTTGTTAAAGTTGTTGTTGAAATAATTATTGTGGCGTGACTCCGCCACCCCCGGCCACTTTCTTCCCGGCCTTCCTTGACGCCTTGTCGTGAAGGAAGACGCCACCGGAACCGAAGGTGGAATAAGGGGAACTGAACCGATGTCTTCCTGGCCTGCCATGTCCTTCTGTAGAAGGCGTGGCGAATACTTTTCGATTGTCTCCTAACCAAGGACCCAAGTCCATGGCGCTGGATGGCGTGTTGAGCACTGTCGGCTTATATTCCCAGGGTCCTGGCGGGATTCAGGGGACCTCGGCCTATGGCTCCGTCGACACCTCGGCTGGCGGTGCGACCACCGCGACGACGTCAGGCGGTTCCGCGGGCACGGCGACCCCGGAGGAGGCGACCAGCCGCCTGTCCGCGCCCGCCTACATCAGCCCGGTCGTGACCTATGACAGCCAGGCGGCCATCGCCATCACCCAGTTCCGCGACAGCGTGACCGGCGCGGTGGACTACCAAATCCCCTCCCGCCACGTGGTGGAGCAGTATCGGCTGCGTGCCGCGGGCGCCCCGCGCTACCAAGGCGGCAATCCCCTGCTACCCGCCGAGGTGGGTGCCCCGTCCAACGACCAGTCGGCCACCACCGGCACCGCCGGCAAAAGTGATGGCGGCCAGGGCGCCTCCACCACCGGTGGAACGTCAGGCAGTGCCACCGGATCGTCCGCGAGCGCGGCGAGCGGCGGGTCCGGCAGCGCGGTCATCAGCCCCACCGTGGCCGCCGTGACGCTGGGTGCGGCCGCCGCGTCGGTCAACGTGGTCGCTTGATCCTTCCCCCAGGGTATCCAAGTCGAGAGGGCCTATACGAACGGCGGGCCCAGCGGCCTCTGTCCGCCCTCGCGATTTGTTTTGAACCGGCAGGCCGCTGCGGCGATGGTGCGGGTACGCAGCATCAGCAATCGGCCGGGCATCATCATGGCAACCGTTGAACAGGCGCTGAAACTGGCGCTGGAACACCATGATGCCGGCCGCCTGGCGGAAGCCGAGGTGCTGTACGGCCGGGTGGTGGCGGCGGCGCCCACCCATGTGCAGGCGCTTTACCTTTGGGGCATGACAGCCCACCTGCGCGGCGACAATCCGGCGGCGGCGACGCGGCTGGAGCGGGCACGCAAACTGGCGCCAGAGTCGGCGGTCATCGCCACGCTTCTGGCGGGGGTGCAACAGGCCTTGGGCCGGACCGACGCGGCCGAGTCCCTGTATCATCAGGCATTGGCGGTGGAACCGGGCCACGCCCAAGCGGCCGGCGGCTTGGGTGCCCTGCTGCTGGCCACCGGTCGGCCGGCGGAGGCGCTGGCTCCCCTGGCCACGGCCAGGGCCGTGGCCCCGCAGATGGCGGAGCATTCTTTCAACCACGCCCAGGCGCTGGATGCCCTGGACAGGCCGGCCGACGCCGTGGCGGCCTACGAGGCCACGCTGCGCCTGGCCCCGGGCTTCGTACCGGCATGGTCGGGATTGGGCCTGGCACTGGAGCGCCTGCACCGGCCCGATGACGCGGCCACGGCCCTGGAGCGGGTGGTGGACACGGTGCCGGCCGGCCATCCCCAGGCCGGCCATCCCCAGGTCGCCGCCGCCCGCGCGGCGCTTGCCCGCATCCTTGAAGCGCGCGCCACCGGCCTGCGGGACCGGGGACAGGCCGCCGATGCCATTCCCCGTGCACGAAAGGGCCCTGGCCACCCTGCGCGACGGCGGCCTGGAACCGGGACCCGAGTTGTTGAACAGCCTCGGCGCCAGTCGCCTGGCGGCCGGGCCA
>NZ_BACU01000151.1 GCF_000333275.1 Azospirillum sp. B4
CTCACCCTCCGGCTGGCGGACGCGGGCGGCGATCTCCTTCCAGCGGGAGAGATCCGGCGCCTCATCGGCCGGCAGGCCGAAGTAGCGCAGCACCTGCTCGTCGAAGCCCTGCTCATGATAGCTGACCGGCACGTGGTAGATGGTGTCCACGTCCAGGGCGGCGATCACCCGCTCCTGCCGGATGTTGCAGAACAGGGCGATCTTGCGGCGCTCGTTCTCCGGAATCGGGCGATCGGACCGGCACAGCAGGATGGACGGCTGGATGCCGACCGACAGCAGTTCCTTCACCGAGTGCTGGGTGGGCTTGGTCTTCAGCTCACCCGCCGACGGGATGTAGGGCAGCAGGGTCAGGTGGATGAACAGCGCCCGCTCCGGCCCCAGGTCATTGCCCAGCTGGCGGATGGCCTCCAGAAAGGGCGTGCTCTCGATATCGCCGACGGTGCCGCCGATCTCGCACAGGATGAAGTCCTCATCCTTCACGTCGCCCAGGATGAATTCCTTGATGGCGTCGGTGACGTGGGGGATCACCTGCACGGTGGCGCCCAGGTAATCGCCGCGGCGTTCCTTGGCGATCACGTTGGAATAGATGCGGCCGGTGGTGATGTTGTCCGTCTGCCGGGCCGAGACGCCGGTGAACCGCTCGTAATGGCCCAGATCCAGGTCGGTCTCCGCCCCGTCGTCGGTCACGAACACCTCACCATGCTGGTAGGGGCTCATGGTGCCGGGATCGACGTTGAGATAGGGGTCCAGCTTGCGCAGGCGGACCTTATAGCCGCGGGTCTGCAGCAAAGCACCCAGAGCGGCCGACGCCAGTCCCTTACCCAAGGAAGAGACCACGCCGCCGGTGATGAAAATGAAGCGCGTCATGGAAGCCTAGTTTAGCTAAAGGCCGCATGTCGGGCCAACGCGAATGCGCCGGCCCCCCGAATTGAAAGAGGCGGCTTTCGCCGCCTCCGTTGGTGTCGCCCGCCTTTACTGGCCGGTCGGAACTTTGGGCTCGCCAGAGGTGGGAGCCGGGGTGGTGGCCGGCGCCGGTTGCTGCGCGGCTGGGGCGCCAGGCGCCGCCGGCTGGTCACCGGTGGGTACGGTGCCGGGCGCCGCGTCAGGCGCCGGCGTGGCCGGAGCGGCGGCGGCCGGCAGCTTGTCGAACACCGAATCGTGATGCGTGGCAGCGCGGTTCAGCAGGGCCAGCACCAGGCTGGTCAGCAGGAAGGCGCCGAAAAGGATGGAGGTGGTGCGGGTCAGCAGGTTGGCGCTGCCCCGGGCCGTCATGAAGCCGCCCATGGTGCCGCCGCCCATGCCCAAGCCGCCGCCTTCGGAACGCTGGACCAGGACGACACCGACCAGCGCGATGCCGATCAGAATGTGCAAAACCAGGACGACGGTGGACATCGAAGCAGCAATCCTATCTACGCCGAATCAAATCGCGGCAGAAACAAAACACGGGTTGACCGGCCGCCCCTGGGGCGACCGGCCTTCACGCGCATCTCTTTACCCAGTCCGAACCCGGGGCGCTAGCGGCAAGTTTCCGCGATGGCCCAGAATTCGTCCGCCTTCAAGCTGGCGCCCCCGACCAAGGCCCCATCCACATCGTCGATGTGGAGCAGGCTGGCCGCGTTCTCCGGCTTGACGGAACCGCCATATAAGATGCGCACCGCGTCCGGCTGATCAACCAGCGTTGCGAGACGGCGCCTGATCATGGAATGCATGGCTCCCACATCCGCCGGGGTGGGCGTGCGGCCCGTGCCGATGGCCCAGACGGGCTCATAGGCCACCACCGTATTGGCGGCGGTGGCCCCATCGGGCACGGAGTCGTCGACCATACGAGCGATGACGTCCAGGGCGCGGCCGGCGTCACGCTCCGCCTCCGTCTCACCGACGCAAACGATGGCGACCAGGCCGGCGCGATGGGCGGCGGCGGCCTTGGCCTTGACCTCGGCGCTCAACTCGCCGTGCCCCTGGCGGCGCTCGGAATGGCCAACGATGACGTGGCTGCAGCCGACATCGGCCAGCATGGGGGCCCCGATGTCCCCGGTGTGGGCCCCGCTGTCCTTGCCGTGGCAGTCCTGGCCGCCCACGCCGACGGGCGCGTCGGCCACGGCCTGGGCCACGGTGTGCAGCAGGGTGGCGGGCGGACACAACAGCATGTCGAAGGCCACCTGCCCGGCCCCCAGCATGCGGCCGGCGAGGTCGGAGGCCAATGCCGCCCCCCCTTCCCGCAGGCCGTGCATTTTCCAATTACCGACAATGAATTTGCGGCGCATTCGTCTGTTCTCCCCGAGTTTAACGCACTCAAAAGGGAATCAGCCGCGCGGGGGCCTTTATGGTTGGGTGGCCCACCTTGTCACGGTTGTCCCTGTCGTCATGCTGTAACAGTACAAGGGCGGCTTTTCCATGATTCAGGCCGTGACAAGACGGTGTGTCGTGCCCCTGCGGCCGGGACGACAGGCCCGCCCAACCATCTATTGCCGGCCCTGCCCCCTGCTTCTATGATGCCGCGCCCTGATGGGAGGGTGGGTGCGCGGGTCTTCGGGCCCCAACCCCACTGACAAGCCAATTCGCAAGACGCAGCAGGCACATGCTTCAGTTCATCCGCAAATTCTCGGGCTCATGGTTCTCCAAGATCCTGTTCGTGTTCCTGATCATCAGCTTCGGGATCTGGGGCGTGGGCCGGGTGGGCACCTCGGTCAGCGACCAGGCTGTGGCACGGGTCGGCAGCATCGAGATCACGCCCCAGGACGTGGATCGGGCCTTCCGCCAGCAGGTGAACCGGCTGCGCCAGACCATGGGGCCGGAATTCACCGCCGAGCAGGCCCGCCAGATGGGCCTGATGCGCGCGGCGCTGCAGGATGAGATCCAGCGCGCCCTGATCAAGCAGGCCACCCACGACTTCGGCTTGCGCGTCTCAGAACAGGCGGCGGCGGCCAAGATCGCCGACATGCCGGTGTTCAAGGACAAGTCCGGCCAGTTCGACCCTCTGCTGATGCGGGCCCTGCTGCGGCAGAACCAGCTGACCGAGGAGGAGATCGTCGGTGAGGTGCGCGAGGACATGGCCCGCACCGAGGTGACGGAGGCCCTGGCCGCCGGCGTGCGCGTGCCCCAGACGCTGGCCCGCGAGGTCGTGCGCTATCGTGGCGAGCAGCGCGGGGCGGAGACCCTGCTGGTGGCCGACAACGCCATGCCGGATCCGGGCACGCCCGACCAGGCGGCGCTGGAAGCCTTCCATAAGGAGCAGGCGGCCCGCTACACCGCCCCGGAATACCGGGCCCTGACCGTCGTCACCCTGTCCACCGACGCCATCGCCAAGACGGTGGAGGTCAGCGACGAGGATCTGAAAAAGGCCTATGACGCCCGCGCCAAGGAATTCGTGAAGCCGGAGCGCCGCGACCTGGACCAGGTGCTGGTCGACACCGAGGACGAGGCGAAGAAGGTGGTGCAGGCCGCCGCCGGCGGCAAGTCGCTGGCCGACGCCGCCAAGGCCGCCAAGGTGACCATGCTGCCCCTGGAGGGCACCACCAAGGCCGATCTGCCCGCCGAACTTCAGGACATCGCCTTCTCCCTGCCGCAGGGCAAGGTGTCGGACCCGGTGCACAGCGGCTTCGGCTGGCACGTCATCGCCGTCACCAAGATCGTTCCCGGCAGCACCCAGACCCTGGATGAAGTGAAGCCCAAGCTGGTGGAACAGGTGAAGGCCGAGCGCGCCACCGACCAGTTGTACGACCTGTCCAACAAGCTGGACGACGCCATCTCCGGCGGCGCCTCGCTGGAGGAGGCGGCCAAGAAGGTGGACGCGACGGTGGTCAAGATCGCGGCCGTGGACCGCCAGGGCAAGGACCCGGCCGGCAAGCCGGTGGCCGGGGTGCCGGCCCTGGACAAGGTGGTGCAGACCGCCTTCGGCCTGGCGTCCGGCGATACCAGCAGCACCACCGAGGGCGAGCGCAACAAGAGCTATTTCGCCGTGCGCGTCGACAGCGTGCAGGCCCCGGCCCTGAAGCCGCTGGACCAGGTGAAGGACCAGGTGGCGGCCGACTGGAAATCCGCCAAGCGCGCCGAGGCCGCCAAGGCCAAGGCCAAGGAGATCGAGGACAAGCTGAAGGCCGGCGCGGCACCTGAACAGCTGGCCAAGGAGACTGGCGCCGTCTACAAGCGCCAACCGCCCGTCGGCCGCACCGCCACCAAGGACAGCCCCCTGCCGGCCGACATCGTGGACGCCCTCTTCACCCTGAAGCCGGGCGAAGTGACCAGCGGCGCCGTGCCAGAAGGCCAGATGGTGGTGCGCTTGGCGGCCATTGTGCCCATGCCGGAGCCACTGCTGGCCGAGCGGGCGACCATCGCCGCCAAGCAACTGCGCGAAGGGGTGGCCGGCGACCTGTACGTCCAGTTCCTGGACGCGCTGCGCGCCCGCTACCGCATCACCGAGAACCGGACGCTGCTGCAGCGCCTTGAACACCAGGAGTAAGGTTTCGTGACCCCCTTTCCCGATGAGACGGCCTTCGGCACGGCGTATGCCGCGGGCCAGGCGCAGGTCGTCTGGACGCGGCTGGTCAGCGACCTGGAGACGCCCGTCGCCGCCATGCTGAAGCTGGCGCAAGGGCGCCCGTTTTCCTTTCTCCTGGAATCAGTGACCGGCGGTTCCGTCCGCGGCCGCTATTCCCTGATCGGCCTGAAGCCCGACCTGATCTGGAAGACCAAGGGCGACCGGGTCTGGATCAACCGCCACGCCGCCACCGACCCGGCGGCGTTCGAGCCCGTGGCCGCCCCGCCCCTGACCGCCCTGGCCGAGGTGCTGGAGGAGAGCAGTATCGACCTGCCTGCCGGCCTGCCGCCCATGTCGGCCGGCCTGTTCGGCTATCTCGGCTATGACATGGTCCGGCAGATGGAAAAGCTGCCGAACAAGAACCAGGACGCGCTGGGGGTGGAGGACGCCGTCCTGATCCGCCCCACCATCATGGCCATCTTCGACAGCATCGAGAACGTGGTCACCCTGGTGACGCCGGTGCGGCCCCAGGCCGGCGTGCCGGCGGACGCGGCCTACCTGGCCGCTTCGGGCCGCCTGGCCGATGCCGTGGCGGACCTGGACCGGCCATTGCCGGTGGGCCATGACGCCGCCGGTGAGATCGCGGCCCTGCCCGACCCGTCCTCCAACATCAGCCGCGCCGACTATCACGCCATGGTGGAGAAGGCGAAGGAGTACATCCGCGCCGGCGATATCTTCCAGGTGGTGCCCAGCCAGCGTTTCTCCGTTCCCTTCGCCCTGCCGCCCTTCGCGCTGTACCGCGCGCTGCGGCGCATCAACCCCTCGCCCTTCCTGTTCTTCCTGGATTTCGGCGAGCTGGCCGTCGTGGGCTCCAGCCCGGAGATCCTGGTGCGTTTGCGGGACGACACCGTCACCATCCGCCCCATCGCCGGCACCCGGCGCCGCGGTAAGACCCCGGCGGAGGACAAGGAGCTGGAGGCCGACCTGCTGGCCGACCCCAAGGAGCTGTCGGAACACCTGATGCTGCTGGACCTCGGCCGCAACGACGTGGGCCGGGTGGCGGAGGTGGGCACCGTCACGGTGACGGAACGGTTCACGATCGAGCACTACTCCCACGTCATGCACATCGTGTCCAACGTCGAGGGCAAGCTGGACAAGTCCCGCTTCAACGCCATCGACGCCCTGGTGGGAGGCTTCCCCGCCGGCACCGTCTCAGGCGCACCCAAGGTGCGCGCCATGGAGATCATCGAGGAGTTGGAGGGCACCCGCCGCGGTATCTACGGCGGCTGCATCGGCTATTTCGCCGCCAACGGGACCATGGACACCTGCATCGCGCTGCGCACCGCCGTCATCAAGGATGGCGTCATGCACGTGCAGGCGGGTGGCGGCGTGGTGGCCGACAGCGATCCGGAAGCCGAGTACCAGGAAACCGTGAACAAGGCCAAGGCCCTGTTCAAGGCCGCCGAGGAAGCCGTGCGCTTCGCCCAGGAAAAGCGGTCGACGCGAAATATCTGAAGGCCGCCTGAAAAAACAAGCCGCCGGCGGGAGCCCCTGCCGGCGGCTTTTTTCATGGNCGCATCGTCGATTCCGCACCGCCGAATCAGCGCGCCAGCTTGATGGTCTTCATGGTGATCAGCACTTGGGTGAAGTCACCGCCGTCAAGCTGCTCCGCCAAGGTGCCGGTCACCGTCACATGCTTGCCGATGAAACCGTCGACTGATCGCCCCTGCACCAGGACGATCTGCATCTGATCGACATCCTCGAAGCTGGAAAGATTGGTGTCGCTGTGGGGATCGCCCGCCACATCGACCGGCACGTCGAGGCGCAGCATCGGCACCCGTAGCTTGGCGTCCTGCTCCGGCGTTTCGCCGAAATTGGGGGCACCGTAATGGTCCTCCATCACAACGGTGCCTGACAGTGTCACCACCGCCGGTTCATAGTGCAAAGCCGAAGCCGCGCTGGCGACCGGCGCCGAGCCAATCAGCGCCGCCATCAAAGCGCCCCCAAGAAGACCATGCATCATAAAATCCCCTACCGCAGGCCACCTTAAGGACGGACGTAGATCTCCACCCGACGGTTCTTTTCCCGCCCCTCTTCCGTGCCGTTGTCCGCCACGGGCATGTCGGCCCCCAGCCATGTGGTCAGGCCCACCCGAACGCCCTGCTGGCCAAGCGCATCCGCCACGGCGCGGGCGCGCTGCTTGGACAGGGTGTCGTTCATTTCGGGCCGTCCCCGGCTGTCAGCGAAGCCGATCAGCAACAGCTTGTCGGGCCGCACGCCGGCGATGGAAACGAAGTCCACCACCCGTGCCAGATCGCGCATGGCACGATTGTCCAGAGCGGATGAACCGTGACGAAGCGGAAGTTGGTGGACAGCCGCTGCGCCCCCTGGGTCAGGTCCGCGAATTGCCGCGAGACGGAGGAAGCGGCCACTGCCTCGGACCGGATGGTCAGCGGCACGAAGCCGCTTTTCTCCACCACTGTCTGGCCGGCGGCGGACAAGGCGAACTCGACATACTTGAAGACGTTCGGATTGGCCGGCGCGGCCGCCGTATAGAGGTATAGACGGCGGGCGAGCGGGTAATCCTCAGTCCCCACCGTGAAACGGTTGGGCACCAGCGGCGTGGCGTCAGGTTCCGCGATGGCGACGGCCTTGGTGGGACCGACATAGGCCAGGCCGACAAAGCCGATGCCCGCGGGGTCCGTCGCCACAGCGCCGGCAAGTTCACCGCTGTCCTCGAACCGCTTGGCGCCCGCCACCAATTGGGACTTGCCCAGGACCAGGCTCTGGAAGGTGTCGAAGGTGCCGGAATTATCATCTCGCGCGTGGACATGGATGGGGCCCGGCGTCCCGCCAACCTGCGACCAATCCTTGATCAGGCCGTTGAAAATGGCGGCCACCTTGTCCTTGGACAGGGTGGACACCGGATTGGAGCGGTTGACCACCACCGCGACGCCGTCCAGGGCCAACACATGCTCGTTGGCGGGCCCCGTCATGTCACCCTGGGACGCGAGGCCGCTGGTCTCCTCCGCCGAGACGCGGCGTGACGCCATGGCGATGTCCGCGTCGTTCGACAGCAGGCCGCTGAAGCCCGTCTTGGTGCCGCGCGCCACGATGCTGATGGCGTCGGTCTGGCCGGCGCGCTCCCCCGCCACCATCATGTCGGTCGGCGTGGAACCGGGTACGCGGCGGATGTTCTGATATCCCTGGCCGCTCAGATAGGCCTCGGCCAAGGCCGGGGCCAGGCCAGCGCCAACGGTGTTGGAACCGGCAAGGCGCAGAATCACCGTTGCCGCCGGCGGTGCCGGCTGGGGGTCTCGTTTGGCCGCAGCGGCCATCGGCGCCGCGGGCTGCTGGGCGGCGGGCGACGCGTTGTTCGACCACCCCTTGCCCCACAGCACGACACCGCCACCGACGATGGCGACGACGACAAGCCCGGCGATCGCCGCCAGAATGCCCTTCCCCGAGGTTCCCGACCGCGCCTGGGCCACCAACAGCCCTTTGCCGCATTCGGGACACACGAAATCCTGGCCCGGCTGGCGGGCCAAAAGCTTTCGGCTATCGGCAAGGGAACAGTTCCCGAAATTCGTGCAATGCCCCATCTGGCCCGTCATCAGATCGCTTCCCCCTTCAGCAGACGGACGGCCGCCTTGCCGCCTTCCACGAATGCCCGGTATTGCGGATTTTGCGGATCCCCGCCGGTCGCCGCCTTCATCTCATCGATACGGCCGAGGATGCGCCGCTGCAGCGCGGCGCGCGCGTCGGCCCCGCTGCACGCCGGCTCCGCCAACGCGGCAGTGACGCCGTCACGCAACGACGCCAGCGCCATCAGGTCGACATGGTCCGGCGCTTCCGGCAGGCTGGCGCCCAGCACGATGGGGTCGTTGTCGAAGCCATCGGCATCCTTGGTGACCAGCAGCAGCTGCGCGGCCCCCGTCGCCGTCCGTCCGTCATGGATCAGGCCCGTCGCATCCGCCAGCAGCAGATAGGGCACAGCCTCCTTGCGCACCTCGTTCCCTGACTTCACGAACAGCGGGGGGAAATCTTTCCCGTCACCCTCGGTGTGCAGTTCCAGCCTGGCGCGCACGGGATTGCCGGCGATGCGGTACTCGTACTTCTCCTGCAGCACGGGCAGGACGTGCACGTAGCGCACGGGGAACAGGTTCTTGATGGCGATCATGGTGATCTCGTTCTCGCGCCCCTCGGACTCGATGAACTCCAAATCACCGGGCTGGGCCATGCGGAACGCCTGCTTCAGCGCGTCCACGAACGGGGCATGGTCCGGCGCCTTGGGCAGGATGACGATGTACTTGGCGGTCAGGGTCTGCACGCCCACGGGGATGCCGGGCGCGGACTTGTTGACCTCCAGCGGGTTCATGGTCAGGAAGCACCCCGCCTGGGTCACCAGCTTGGAGACGAAGGCCTTGAGTTCCTGCGGGTCGGTGCCGAAACGCTCCTTCAGCCTCTCGATGATGGAAACGCCCAGGATGCGGTCGCGCGCATTGGTCACCAGGTTGGCGTGGGCCACCTGGGCGTTGCGGGCGCACACCGTCTCGATGGTATCGGTCAACGCGGAGAAATCGACCCGCTCCTTGAAGGCGGTGAAGGTCTGGTTGTCCCCCAGACGCGCGATCAAGGCCGCCCGCACGGTATTGGTCTGGGTGCGCTGTTCGGCGGAATCGGTCATCAGGGCGCGGCCCACCGACTTAACCAGGGCTGGATCGTAGAAGCGGATGAGATGGCCGCGCAAATCGTCGGCCGCCGCCCCGCCCAGGCGCTGGTCTATCCCCGCTTCAACCTTCTTCAGCGCGTCACGCATGGTGGAGGCGATGCCGTCGATGATGCCCTTCAGCTCCGTGATCTCGGTGACGACCTCCGCGATCAGTTGCCGGGCGAAGCCCCAGGCTTCCGCCCGCGTGCGGCGGACATACAGTTCCTGAAGATAGATGGCGTGGCTGTCCAGCAGGCTGTCCGGCTTGCCGAACACCGATTTGGACAGGAAGCCCATCTGTGCCCAGGCGTGCAGGTTCTCCGCCAGCCGCGCCTCGCAATCGGCGATGGCGCCGCCCAGCTTGCCCAGCGCCTCATCGACGCCGGCCTGCCGTTCACGCAGAAGGTCGATCAGGGCCTCGACCACCCTGCCCACCTCGGCGGCGGAACGCACACCCGTCCGCCAATCCCCGAACAATTCGCGTTCGACCTGCACGCGGATTTCGCGCGCCATGTCCTTCTTGGCCTTCAACTTGGTGCGATAGAAGGTGGGGACGCCCAGATTGCGGTAATCCTCATCGAAGCGCTTCTGGCAGAGCTTGGCCAGCTCATCCAGCCAGGTGCTGCGTTCCCGCTCCCGCACCAGCGACTTGAAGGTGGGAAGCACCGCCTCCCACTCCTGGGTGATGGGCTTCCACTTGCGTCCGGCGTCATCTTGCGACAACAGCGCCACGGACAGCGTCACATGCTCCTCGGTCAGCAACCAGCGGGCCAGCACGTCGGCCTGGCGGACGAAGGCGCCGTAATCGGCGTTGCGCGCCTCATCAACGAAGCCCACCGCCTCCTGCCAGTTATTGAAGCGCAGTTGCTGGATGGCCTGCCGCGCGAAGCCCAGCGTCAGGTATTCCTTGATCTCCTCTTCCGGGATGGCGACCCGCTTTATTCCGAAGCTGAGGAACCGCTTCGAACGCTCCCCCACCTTCTGGCCCGGCGCCGTTTCCGGGGCGCCATCGCCATTCTCGGCGTTTTCCATGCGCTCCAGCGACCGCCAGCCGACCTGCGAGGCGACGACGATCTTCTGGTACAGGAAATCGGCCAGAATGCCCGGCAGCTCCCGGTCCACATCCGCCTGGTAGCCATTCTCATTCTCGTTGCCGAACAGATAGGCCCCGTTGAACGGATCCTTCAGGGTCAGCCGCCCCCGCACGCCGGTGACATCCCACGGCTTGTAGGCGGTCGTGGACAGGGCGTTCAGTTCCAGCAGGGCCGCGTAGCCGTTGGAATGATAGTTGCCAGTGTCCCAGTTGGGGTTGGGATGGCGTTCCGGCAACAAGAGATATGGAATGATGCGATAGCGCAGGGAATCGTCATAGAGGTCGCGGAGCTGGGCCAGCGCATCGATGATGGCGCCGCTGCCCGTGCCGCCCGCCAGGCCGGCCACGACGTGGAAAGTGACCTCCCCCACGCCGGTGGACTGCAACTCCTTCACCGCGGACTGCACCTGCTTGCGGAACTGGTCGATCTTGCAGGCGAACAGGAAGCGGCCCAGGCGCCGTTTCTGGCCGCCCAGGGCGGCCCCGACGACGCTGCCCAGCACATCGCCCCAAGTGGCGCGATCCCCGATCCAGGGTTTGATTCCGGCGTAGGTGTCGATATTGGCCAAGCGGGCCGACAGATCCTCCCCCGTGATGCGCAGCTGGCTGCCCAAGGGAAGCTGAACGGAATAGCCCAGCACCTTCCAGCTGGGATCGTCCTGCGCCATCATCTCGCCGCTGGAATCGACGTAAAGATAGGCGATCTTCACGTCCCCGGGATTTTCCGCCCGCATCTCCGCATAGATTTGCTTACGCAGCGCCCGGATGACTTTGCCGCCCGTTCCGCCAAGACCTATGACGAGATGCCCCATCGATTCCGCCCACCACCAAAGCCAATACCCGTTTCTTCGGGATATACTCTATGTGGCGTTGTGGGCGTAGGCGGATTTTAAGTCCAGATGGTGTGATCGGTCGGTTTCAGGCCCTTAAAGGCGAGAATACACTTCATTATTTCATTTTTATGACAGGCGCGACACTCGGATCAGACTGGTCCGACGAAGTCGAAGCCCGCGTCCTCAACAGCGCGTTTCACCTGATCGCCATCGGCGGGGCCGGCGATGGCCACCACGCCGGCCTCAAGGTCCACGGCCACCTCAGTCGTGGGGCTGACGGCCTGGATGGCCTTGGTCACTGAGCGGGCACAGCCCTGGCAGGTCATGCCGTCGATCCGATATGAAGCGCTCATCTCATTCTCCAAACTGCCGCGGGGCCCCTGCCGAATGTCTCAAGCATCTTGCTTGGTTAACGACGAATATCAAGGTGGGCACTGTCAAAGAGGCTTTTAGCTCCCGCCCGGCGGGGGCGCTATGACGGACGTCAATGGCACCAGGGTAAAACCCTTGGCCGCCAGGGTGGGCAGCCAACGTTCCAGCGCCGTCAGGGTGACGTCGTGCGGATGGCCGATGGCGACGGCGGTGCCGTGGTGGCGCGCCACCTCCTCCACCTTCGCCAGCATGGCCTGCACCGCCCT
The DNA here is from genome assembly GCF_000333275.1 of Azospirillum sp. B4. Lineage (GTDB taxonomy): Bacteria > Pseudomonadota > Alphaproteobacteria > Azospirillales > Azospirillaceae > Nitrospirillum. The sequence goes on from NZ_BACU01000151.1 coordinate 11,753, forward strand.
GGGGGACTGGTCGTCGTCCAGGAAGACATCGCGGCTGACCAGCGGCAGGTGGTAGCGGGTGGCCAGTTCCGGGCCCTTGGTGGCCGGGGTGGTCCGGCTGTCCAGGAACATCAGGCCGCGACGCGACAGTTCGGCCAAGACGACGGCCAGCTTGCCCTCATGCGCCGTGAAGCGGCTGCCCATGTGGTTGTTGATGCCGA
>NZ_BACU01000150.1 GCF_000333275.1 Azospirillum sp. B4
CGGACTGGCGTCGGTGGGGCTGCGCGCCGGCACCCTGACGGCGCCGCTGGCCGGCATCTACGACTTCACCTTCCCTTTGATCGACGCCGACCGGCTGGCCCAATTGTACCGCCAGCGGAACGGTACCGTTGACGTATCCACAGCCCCATTTATGTGATTTACAAGTGTAAAAACCAAGTCGAGACTATCAGGTGTAAGTGCTTGACCTGCGGCGGGAAGTTCTAATGTCCTGATGGGGGACTCGAGTAATGGCTTGAATAGGTTCTCGTAAATATCACGAGCCAATGAGACGATATTTTTCTTTGTATTATCGTCAAATTCCCACCAGTACTCGTGTCCACTGCCAGCCCGAAGAAGAGCTCTTGCTGCCAAGGCGTTCGGCTTTTTGCGCGCCTGGATCATCGTTAATTCTGTGGGGTGTATTGGAGTTGCACTTTGATTTATCTTGAGAAATGATCTTTCTGCGTTCGTTACGTCGCCTCGTACATCTTGAATAGTGAAGCTAACGGCAGCCATATTCCTCGCGCGAAGCAAAGTTTTTGAGTCAGGCGCGCCGTTTGGATCCTGAAGGTATTTCTTGAACTCAGAGTAGCTGCCAACGCGAGACTCGACCACTCTTTTCGCTTCTTTGGCGATACCGATTTGCGACTTCTCTATTTCACCAAAAAATGATTTTGATATCGCAGATGAGCCATAGTCATCGTTAACCCAAGCTATTAAAGCGCTTAGCCTATGTGCTCCATCTATAACAAATAACTTACCACTTTTATTTGACCTCCATATAACAACAGACGGAATAAGGTCCCCATCAAGAAAATTCTCAATCAAGTCCGCAATTTTTTCTGCTGTCCAGTTTGCTGTTTCACGCTGAAAGTCGGGCTTGCGTAAAGTGTTGAATGTCGCACTCGTCTGCTCCAGATCAGAGGCTTTTATGCTAACAGTCACCGCAATTAATGCGGGGTCTTTGTCAGCTACGTCTAGATCTTCGCGCTTAATCATTGCGTCGAGGTTGACGAGTTTGGCCATTCCCATTCCCCTTAAAGCTTCTATTTAGCCATTATCCCTTATAAGTCATTCGATAGCCGCTGATAGAAATTTATACAAACCCATGCCGTCCAAGCCATCGGTGGTACAGATCCGGCCAGGGCTCGGCGGGACGGCCCGGTGTTTCGCGGATGGCGAAGCCGTGGCCGCCGGATTCGAAGATGTGCATTTCCGTCGCCACGTTCTGGCGGCGCAGGGCCTGGAACATGGCCAGGCTGTTGCCTACGGGGACGGCGTCGTCATCGGCGGCGTGGAACAGGAAGGTGGGGCAGGCGCCCGTCCGTACGATCTGGTCCGGCGAATAGGCCCTCACCTGCTCGGCCGACGGGCTGTTGCCCAGCAGATGCTGGCGCGACCCCGGATGGGTCAGCGACTCGTCCATGGAAATGACGGGATAGGCCAGGCAGGCCAGCTGGGGGCCGGCCGGCAGCTTGTCGGCCTCGTCCACCGGCGTGTACACGGCGGCGTCGTGCCGGGTGAGCAGGCTGGCGGCGAGGTGGCCGCCGGCGGAAAAGCCGATGATGCCGATGCGGCCGCCATCCACCGCCCAGGCCTTGGCCTTGGCGCGCAGCAGGCGCATGGCGCGCTGTGCATCCTGCAGCGGCACGTCCGCCCCGTTCTTCCAGCCTTCCGCCGGCAGACGATAGGTCAGGACGGCGGCGTGCAGGCCGGTGGCGTTCAGCCAGCGGGCGATCTCATAGCCCTCCTTGTCGAACCACACGCTGGAGTAGCCACCGCCGGGGATGACCAGGATGGTGGCGCGGGGGCCGGGGCTGGCGCTGCGGAAGAACGCCAGGGTGGGGGTGGACACGCCATCCGCAGAACGGTCGTGGGGGCCGCCCACCGGGCCGTGATCAGTGACCACGTCTTTCACCGTCACCCCTTCACCTCCCGGCGGGGTGCCGGGCCACAGGGGCAGCAGCACGTCCGGGTCGCGGTGCTGGCGCGAAAGCTGCACCAGGTCGGTGGCGGGCGAGCCATCGGCCTTCGCGGCCCGTGCCAGGACGGCGCCGGCCACGGCGGCCAGGGCCAGGCCCCGGCGGTTCAGGGTGAAGGTCATGGGGGCTGCCTCCCTCAAGGCGGGTTCGTTCCTGTTACCGGTAACTTAGCCGAGGGCGGACGGGATAACCAGCCCGCCTCAGGTACCGGCCACCGTCATGCCCTCGACCCGCACGGTGGGGCTGTCCACCCCGTGGCGGAACTCCAGGTCGCTGGCGGGCCGCAGGCTCAGGAACATATCCTTCAGGTTGCCGGCGATGGTGATCTCCGCGACCGGGTAGGCGATCTTGCCGTCCTCGATCCAGAAGCCGGAGGCGCCGCGGCTGTAATCGCCGGTGATGCCGTTGACGCCGCTGCCCATCAGCGAGGTGACGTAGAAGCCCTGGCGGATGTCGGATATCAGTTGCGCCGGCGTTTCGGTCCCCGGTGCCAGGTAGACGTTGGTGGCGCTGGGGCCCGGCGGGCCGCCGGTGCCGCGCGAGGCATGGCCGGTGGAGGCAAGGCCCAGCTGGCGGGCGGAGCGCAGGTCCATCAGCCAAGTGGTCAGCACGCCGTCCTCGATCAGGTTGCGGCGCGTGTTGGCCTGCCCTTCCGCGTCGAAGGGCTTGGAGCGCAGACCCCGGCGGATGTGCGGATCGTCGACGATGGTGATACCGGGCGCGAAGGCGGCCTGGCCCATCCTGTCCTTCAGGAAGCTGGTGCCGCGCGCGATGGCGGCGCCGGAGATGGCGCCCGTCAGGTGGCCCACCAGGCCGCCCGACACACGCGGGTCGAACACCACGGGCACGGCCTGGGTCGCCACCTTGCGCGGGTTCAGGCGTGCCACCACCCGTTCCCCGGCGCGGCGGCCGATGGTGACGGGCGATTCCAGGTCACCGGCATAAATGGCGGAGTGGTAGTCGTAGTCCCGCTCCATGCCCTGGCCGCTGCCGGCCAGGACGGAGACGGACAGGCTGCGCCGGCTGACGCTGTAGCCGCCGGAAAAGCCGTTGCTGGCCGCCAGCGTGACGGTGGAACGCGACCAGCCCGCGTCCGCCCCTTCGGAATTGCTGACACCGGGCACGGCCAGCGCAGTCTCCTCCAGCTCCGCGATCTGGGCCAGCAGCTCCTCTGCCACCGGTTCGGCCGGGTCGCACAGGTCCAGGTCGGGCCAGTCGCGGGCCAGGCTGTCCGGGTCGGCCAGACCGCAATAGTCGTCCTCCGGCACCAGGCGGGCCATGGCAACCGCCCGTTCCGCCAGTTCCTTCAGCAGGGCCGGGCTGCGGTCGGTGGACGATACGATGGCCTGGCGCTTGCCCACGAAGACGCGCAGGCCCAGGTCGCCCGATTCGGCGCGCTGCACCTCCTCCGGCTTGCCCAGGCGCTGGCTCATGGACAGGGAGGCGCTGTCCACCAATAGGGCGTCGGCGGCATCGGCGCCGGCCTGGCGCGCCAGGGTCAGCAGGTCGTCCAGGATGCCGGCGGCGGTGGCGTCGGGGGGTGGGGAAGGCATGGGCGCTAGGCTCCGGCTCGAAAGGGCGAGAGGAAGGCGGGGTCGAAGGGGCAGCTTGCCAGCTTGCGAGGGCGGGGGGGAAGCCTGACCTTGCGGTGGGGAGGGGGTGGGACAGGCGGAATGTTTCTGGATCGTAACTGAAAGCACAATTGCAACGATTTGTTTCTTGGCCTATCAACGACTGACATCCGTTTGTTACCGGCCACGGCTAGGGTCAGTCCTGCCAGTGCGCAAGGGCTGCCCCGCCTGACGCACGTGGCCGGTCGAACGGGCCACTACGGGGATCTGCCGCCCCGGTTTCGTTCGGTCACCTTTCGGGTTTCTTCTTCCCGGAAGTATGTCCATCTACCTTGCAGGGCCCGGGCGCCAACCCCGTGGCCCTGTTTCTTTTTCCGGCTTTGGCCAGTTCCGGCCCTTGGCCTGGCGGCCGCGCGTGGTAAAGATGGGGGACGGGCAGGGGACGGTTATCGGAATCCAGAACTGCACGGCACATTGAAACCGATTTCACTTTGGCAGGGAACCCGTTGCCCTTCGACCTCACGGTACTGCTGCCCCATCTGGACGCGCTGTTGGCGGGGGCCCTCCTGACGGCGGAGGTTTGCGCCCTGGGCATCCTGGGCGCCTTCGCCCTGGGCACCGGGCTGGGAACGGCGGCGACGGCCGGTGGCTGGCCTGGACGGCTGGCCCGCCTGTATGTCGACGTGTTCCGCAACGTGCCCTTCGTGGTCCAGGTCTTCTTCCTCTACTACGGCCTGCCGGAGGTGGGGGTATACATCGACGCCTTCTGGACCGGCGCGTTGGCCCTGACCCTGGTGGGGGGCGCCTATGCCAGCGACGTGGTGCGCAGCGGCGTCCTGGCGGTCGAGCCCGGGGTGGTGGAGGCGGCCCGGGTCAGCGGCCTGACGCGTCTGGACGTCTTCCGCCGCATCGTCCTGCCCATCGCGTTGCGTACCGCCATCCAGCCCTTGGGCTCCATCTTCGTCAACATGGTGCTCAGCTCCTCCATTCTTTCCATGATCACGCTGGATGAGGTGACGGGCATGGCCAAGGGCGTGGCGGCGCAGACCTATCGCCCGTTCGAGGTCTACGCTTTCCTGCTGGTGGCCTACGCCGGCCTGACCTACGCCGTGTCGCTGGGTATCGGCGCGCTGCACCGGCATCTGAACCGGCACATGGTGGCCGGTGGCGGGGGGCGGGCCTGATGCGCAACACCGGCTTCACCGCCCATGACGGCATAGTGCTGGCCCAGGGCCTGGGTGTCAGCCTGGCCTTGTTCCTGGCCACCTTCGCCATCGGTCTGGCGCTGGGCGCCCTGGCGGCCGTGGTGCGTCATTTCCGCCCGCCGGTGCTGGGCGTTGCCCTCGACACCGGCCTGGAACTGCTGCGCAACTCCCCGGTCCTGGTCCAGCTGTTCCTGGTCTTCTTCGGGATCCCCGCCCTGATCCACCAGCCGCTGACGCCCCTGGTCGCCGCCGGCCTGACCCTGTCGGCCAACACGGCGGCCTTCGTCTACTTCATCGTCGTGGCCGGCCTGGACGCCGTGGGGCGCGAGCAGGTGGAGGCGGCGCGGGCCTTCGGCCTCAGCCGCGCGCAACTGGTGCGCCACATCCTGGCGCCCCAGGCGGCGGCCTTCGCGATGGGGCCGCTGGTCGGGCTGGCGGTCAACCAGTTGCAGGTCACGTCCCTGGTGTCTGTCATCGGCGTCGTCGACCTGACCAAGGCCGGCGACATCCTGAACCTGCGCACGCTGCGCCCCTTCGCCGTGTGGACCATGGTGGGCGTGCTGTACTTCGCGGTGGCCAAGGGGCTGACGCTGCTGGGGCACCGGTGGGAACGGCGGCTGCGTGCGCACGCCGCGCCGTCAGGCCTGTGAGGGAATGGGGGCCTGTGAGGATGGGGCAGATGGGGATGGCGGGGCGATGATAGCGGTTGAGGGCGTGGTCAAGCGCTTCGGGGCGCAGGCGGTGCTGAACGGCGTCAGCCTGACGGTGGCGCCGGGCGAGGTGGTGACCATCCTGGGTTCCAGCGGATCGGGCAAGAGCACGCTGATCCGCTGCATCAACGGGCTGGAGAGGCTGGACGGCGGTCGCATCACCGTGGACGGGCTGGACGTGGCCAACCCGCGCCAGCTGGCGCAGGCGAGACGCCTGTCGGCCACGGTGTTCCAGCTGTTCAACCTCTACCCCCATATGACCGTGCTGCGGAACGTGACCCTGGCGCCGGAGGTGGTGCTGAAGCGCCCCGGGGCGGAGGTGGAGGCGGAGGCCCGCGCCTTGTTGGCCAGCGTGGGCCTGGCCGACAGGGCGGACGCCTATCCGGCCCAGCTGTCGGGTGGCCAGCGCCAGCGGGTGGGCATCTGCCGGGCGCTGGCCATGAATCCGCGCTACCTGCTGCTGGATGAGGTGACCAGCGCCCTGGACCCGGAAATGACGGCGGAGGTGCTGGCCATCCTGGGCCGCCTGGTATCCGCCGGCACCACCATGGTGTTCGTGACGCATGAGGTGGAGTTCGCGCGCCGCATCTCCACCCGCATCGTCTTCCTGGACCACGGGCGGCTGATCGTCGACCTGCCCACCGACCAGTTCTTCGCCGATGCCGGGGGCATGGCCCATCCGCGCATCAAGCAGTTCCTGTCCAAGATGACGCCTGTTGGGGGCCAGTCATGATCCTGATCGCCAATTCCGAGGCCTGGCCGGGGTTCCAGACCACCGTGGACCGCCTGAGGGCGGGGGAAGGGGGACTCGATCCCCTGGTGGCCGGCATCGGGCTGGTGGAACGTGAGGCGACGGTGCGCAGCGTCGGCTACGGGGGCTGGCCCAACATGCTAGGGGTGATGGAGTTTGACGCCGGCGTCATGGACGGCACCACGCGCCAGGTGGGGGCCGTGGGCGCGCTGCGTGACGTGGTGCCCGCCGCCGCCGTGGCCCTGCAGGTCATGCGCCGCCTGCCGCACACCCTGCTGACCGGCGACGGCGCCCGCCGCTTCGCACTGGAATGCGGGTTCGAGCCGGAACCCACCCTGCTGGAGGACTCCCGCCGGGTATGGTGGGAGCGGCTGGAGACGGAGCTGTCGCCGGCCGACCTGGCGGCCTTCCCCGGCATCCCGCTGGCGCCGCTCAGCCGCGCCATCACCGATCCGGAACGGGTGCGCGACACCACCGTGTTCCTGGGGCGGGACGCCCAGGGCGGACTGCATGCCGCCACCAGCACCTCCGGCTGGGCGTGGAAGTACCCGGGCCGCCTGGGCGACTCGCCCATCGCCGGCGCCGGCTTCTACGCCGACAGCCGGTTCGGCGCCGCCGCCTGCACCCACACGGGCGAGATGACGGTGCGCTGCGGCACGGCCCGCGCCATCGTGCTGGCCCTGCAACTGGGCCGGCCCCTGCGCGAGGCGGTGGACATGGCGGTGGCGGATTTGGCGACCCTGGCGGAGGGTTTCCTGGCCGGCGTGGTCATTCATGCCCTGGACGCCCATGGGCGTCATGAGGTGGTCAGCTTCCGCTGCGGTCCCGCGATCCGCTACTGGTATTGGGATCCCTCGCTGCCCGCCCCGGAAGAACGCACCGCCCGCACCGTTTGAGGAGATGATCCATGGTACGCAAGCTGTTGCTGGCGCTCGCGCTCATCCTGACCGCCGTTCCGGCCTGGGCCGGCAAGCTGGAGGACATTCGCCAGCGCGGTGTTCTGCGCGTGGGCGTGTCCTTGGGCGGGGAGCCCATCGGCTTCCGCGACGACCGCAACGTGCCCGTCGGTTATGACGTCGATGTGGCCAAGCGCCTGGCGGACAAGCTGGGGGTGGCGGTGGAATATACCGACGTCTCCGGCGACGCGCGGGTCAGCATGCTGGTGTCCGGCCAGATCGACGTGGCGGTGGCCAACCTGACGGCCACGCCGGAACGGGCCAGGACCATCGCCTTCACCATCCCCTACAACCGTGTGGGCCTGCGCGTCCTGGTGCAGAAGAGCGCTGGGGTGAACCAGCTGTCCGACCTGGCGGGCAAGAAGGTGGTGGTGGGCCGTGGCACGACGGGGGAGGCCTTCCTGCGCCAGGCGGTGCCGGGCGCGAAACTGGTCTATACCGACACCTTCGCGCCCGATGGCGTGCTGTTGCTGCTGCAGCGGCGGGTGGACGCCGGTATCGAGGATTCATCGATGATGGATTACCTGGCCAGCACCAACCCGGCCCTGAAGACCTTGCCGGACCTCTATTCCAACGCGCCCATCGCCATCGGCCTGGCCCAGGGCGATGCCGATTTCCTGCGCTGGCTGAACGGCTTCGTGGCGGACTACATCACGTCCGGCGCGTATGAGGCCAACTACCGCAAATGGTGGGGCAAGGACGCGGCCGTGCCCGCGCTTGACCCCGCCCGATAGCCGGTCAGCCGGTCAGCCGGGGATGAAAACGCGTGGGCAGGGTCAGGGGCCAGGGGCCGGTCGCGGCCCCGGTCAGCACGGCGATGACGGCGTCGACATAGGCCCGGCGGTCGTAGCCGATGGAGGAGATGGGATAGGCGTCGAAATCCGTCAGCGACAGATTATCGAAGCCGTACAGGCGCGTGGTGGTGGGGCGCCCGCCGGGGAAATCCGCCCGCAGGCGGTCCAACACGCCCATGGCCATGGCATCGGAGGTGCAGAAGATGGCGTCCGGCCGGGTCGTCTCCGCCAGTTCTTCCCCCGCTTTGTGCCCGCTGGCGTAGGAGTAGTCGCCCTGCAGGGTGGCGGTCAGGCGGATGCCCTGGGTCGCGAGCGCCGCGTGGTACAAGCGGATGCGCGCCTGCTCCAGGACCGAGGTCGGGCGGCCGGTGACCAGGGCGGCGGTCCTCACGCCGCTGGACGCGGCGTGGGCCACCGCCTCGGCGATGCCCACCCGCTCATCCGGGATGACAGCGGGCGACTCATGGTCGTGCCGGCCGTTCAGCATCAGCACCTGGTCGCTGCGGAACAGGGTGCGGGCGGTGGCGGCGTCGGCGAAGTCGGAAAAGACGATGGCCGCGTCCACGTGATAGGCGACGCCCGTGCGCAGGAAGGAGTCCACCCGGTCGCTGGAGCCGACACGGATGAAGATCACCTGCTTGCCCGTGTTCTGCACGGCCGCCAACAGGGGATCGAACAGGTCCAGGTCGCTCAGGTCATGGATATGGTTGACGACGACGGCCACCAAGTTGACGCTTTTGGTGGTCAGGCTGCGGGCCAGCAGGTTAGGACGGAAGCCCAGTTCCTGCGCCGCCTGCAGCACGCGCGCCTTCTTCTCCGCCGACACCGGCCGCTGTTCATCGGACAGCGCCCGGGACGCCACCGCCCGCGATACGCCGGCCCGTTCGGCCACATCGCTGATGGTGGGGTTGGCAAGCGGGGGTGTACAATTCTTAACGGTCCCGTTCCCGTCCATCCCAGACCTCACCCTTCCCTATGTTTCCCACCACCGCCACTCCGCGACCCGTTTCCACCAAAACTGACCACGTTTGCGAAAGAAGATTTCAATCTTGATATACTGTTTCGACATTGGCGGGTCATACATTTCCCTGGGGACAGCTAGTACAGATGTGACGGTGACAGGCCGTCTGACCCGTGTCGGCCGGGTGCCGACGCCAGCCCGCGACCACGGGGCGTTCGTCGCCGCCCTGGCCGGCCTGATCGCCCGGGCACCCGGTCCGGAATCGGCGGATGCGCCGGTGGCCCTGGCGTTGGCCGGCGGCATCGACCCGGACACCGGCTTGGCCACCTGCGCCAACATTCCCTGCCTGACCGGGACCTCCCTGGTGGCCGACCTGGCGGCGGCGCTGGGACGGCCGGTGGTGGTGGGCAATGATGCCGCCTGCTTCGTCCTGGCGGAGGCGATGGCGGGCGCCGGGCGCGGCCATGGTGTCGTCTTCGGCATCATCCTGGGCACGGGCGTGGGCGGCGGCCTGGTGGTGGATGGCCGGCTGGTGCCGGGGGCGGGGGAGTGGGGGCATGGCCCGGTGGTCAAGCACATCACGGGCGATCCGCCCGTCACCCTGCCGCGCCTGCCCTGCGGTTGCGGCCATGCCGGCTGCGTCGACACCATCGGCGGTGCCCGGGGGCTGGAGCGCCTGCACCATTCCCTGCATGGCGTGTGGCGGGACAGCCAGGCGCTGACGGCGGCCTGGGCGGCGGGTGAGCCGGCGGCGACGCGGACGTTGGAGATCTATGTCGACCTGGTGGCGGATCCCCTGGCCGTGGTGGTGAACGCCACTGGTCCTGGCCTGGTGCCGGTGGGGGGCGGGCTATCGTCGGACGTTGCCCTGGTTTCGGCGTTGGACCGGGCCGTCCGGGCCCGTATCCTGCGGCGCACGAACGGCCCGCTGCTGGTGCCCACGGCCCTTGGGGGGGCCGCCGGCATGCTGGGCGCCGCCATCCTGGGTGCCCAATGGTGGACTCGAACAGGGCTTGAAGAAGGGGAACGCGGGGATGACGCGGGTGGATACGAATCGCGTGCGGCTGGAGGTATGCGTGGACAGCCCGGCCGGGGTGGCCGCCGCCGTCAAGGGCGGCGCCGACCGGCTGGAACTGTGCGCCGCGCTGGTGGTGGGCGGCCTCACCCCGTCCCGCGGGCTGATGGCCCTGGCGGCGGCCAGCGGCAAGCCCGCCTACGCCATGATCCGCCCCCGGCCGGGCGACTTCGTCTATGGCCCGTCCGACCTGGACGTCATGGGCGACGACATCGACACGGCGCGGGCCCTGGGCTTGCCCGGCGTGGTGTTGGGCGCCAGCCTGCCCAATGGCGAGCTGGACGCGGCGGCCCTGTCCATCCTGGTGGACCGGGCCGGCGGCCTGGGCCTGACCCTGCACCGCGCCATCGACCTGACCCCCGACCCCATCGAGGCGCTGGACATCGCCATCGAGCTGGGCTTCGAGCGGGTGCTGACCTCCGGCGGCGCCCGCTCGGCGGTGGAGGGGGCCGAGACCATCGCCGACCTGGTGGAGCACGCCCAGGGCCGCATCAGCATCATGGCCGGCAGCGGCGTGAACGCCGACAACGCCGTGGACCTCATCCGGCAGACCGGCGTGAGCGAGGTCCACGCCTCCTGCGGCATGGCCCCGGCGGTGGTGGATCCGCACCTGCTGCACTTCGGCTTCGTCCAGCCCGGCGCGCGCGAGACGGATGCCGCGACGGTCATGTGGCTGGCGGCGGCGATCAGGGATATCTACTGACGGCGTCTTGCCGTCCTCGGCGCCTGGTGCGATCATGTCCATGCCTTGTCCATGGACATCAGGGGGATGGTGATGGCCGCGACGGCCCGACTGGTGGTTCAGATGACGCCAACGGAAAAGCGGCGACTCACCGCTCAGGCTAAGCGCCTGGGTGTCTCCACCTCCGAATTCGTCCGGCGCCGGGTTGCCGAAGACGACTTGGCGGAAAGCCGCGAGGAAATCGAAGCGCTGCTGGCCACACTGGCGGACGCCGCTCCACGCATCCTGGCCAGCCTGGATCGATCCATCGCCGAAGCCGAGGCGGCGATCGATGAAGTGCGGGAGCGTCGCTCCTCATGAGTTTCGGCGAAAAGATCCTGAGCGGCCTTCGCACTGTTGTGCTGATTGAGGAACGGGTGCAGCGGCTGGATGGCACCGTTTCCGATCTGCGCCGCGAAACGACCAAGGCGCTGGCCGATCATGAGCGCCGCCTGACCCGGCTGGAAACCATTGTCGAGATCGCACGGCCGGATGGCGCCACCCTGCGCATCAGCCGCCAACCGGAAGGCGACAGCGGTTCCGGCGGCGGCTGAATTTAGGCCTCCGGATCACTTCCGCCAGATCGGCTTGCCACTGCCCGGCAGGCCGTAGCTGGCCCATTTGCGGCTGACCTCGTCCACCACGCCCTGGTCCATGGCGATCTTCTCGCCCCACTCGCGATGGGTTTCGGGGGGCAGCTTGTTGGTGGCGTCCAGGCCGACCTTGCCGCCCAATCCGGACTCGGGGCTGGCGAAGTCCAGATAGTCGATGGGCGTGCCTTCGATGACGGTGATGTCGCGCGCCGGGTCCATGCGGGTGGACACGGCCCACATCACGTCCTTCCAGTCGCGGGCGTTGATGTCGTCGTCCACGACGATCACCCATTTGGTGTACATGAACTGCCGCAGGAAGGACCACACGCCCATCATCACCCGCTTGGCGTGGCCGGGATAGGCCTTGCGCATGGACACGACGGCGATGCGGTAGGAACAGCCCTCCGGCGGCAGCCAGAAATCGATGATTTCCGGGAACTGCTGGCGCAGCAGGGGTATGAACACCTCGTTCAGCGCTTCGCCCAGGACGGAGGGTTCGTCCGGCGGCCGGCCGGTGAAGGTGGAAAGATATATCGGATCGCGGCGCATGGTGATGGCCGTGACATGGAAGACAGGGAACTTCTCCACCGAATTGTAATAGCCGGTGTGGTCGCCGTACGGCCCCTCGTCGGCGTAATCATCCAGCGAGACATGGCCCTCCAGAACGATCTCGGCCTGGGCCGGCACCTTCAGCGGCACGGTCTTGCAGTCGACCAGGTCGACCTTCTTACCGCGCAGCAGTCCTGCGAACTGGTATTCCGACAGCGTCTCCGGCACCGGGGTCACGGCGGCCAGGATGGTGCCGGGGTCGGCGCCGAGCACCACGGCGGCGGGCAGGGGCTCGCGCTTGCCGGCCGCCTTCCAGCGGTGGTGGTGCTGCGCCCCGCCGCGGTGCTTCAGCCAGCGCATGATGGTCTTGTTCCGGCCCAGCACCTGCATGCGGTAGATGCCCAGGTTGAAGCGGTCCTCCGCCTTGCCGTCCTTGTCGTTGGCGGTGGGGCCCTGCGTCACCACCAGCGGCCAAGTGATCAGCGGCGCCGGCTCCCCCGGCCAGCAGCTCTGGATGGGCAGGCGGGAGAGATCCACCTGGTCGCCCGTCAGCACCACCTCCTGGCAGGGCGCCGAACCGACGGTGCGCGGCCGCATGGACAGCACGGTCTTCATCAGCGGCAGCATGTCCCAGGCGTCGCGCAGGCCGCGCGGCGGCTCCGGCTGCTTCAGGAAGGCCAGGGTCTCCCCCACCTCACGCAGTTCATGCGGCTCACGGTCCATGCCCCAGGCCACCCGCTCCACCGTGCCGAACAGGTTGACCAGCACCGGCATCTCCGACCGGGTGCCGTCGGCCTTGGTCACGTTCTCGAAGATCACCGCCGGGCCGCCCTCGGCCAGCAGGCGGGTCTGGATCTCCGTCATCTCCAGCACGGTGGAGACCGGGGTCTTGACCCGCACCAGGCGGCCGGCCTGTTCCAGCCGGTCGATGAATTCACGCAGGGAGGCGTAGGGCATGGGATGAACGTCCAGGAAGGAAAGTCAGGCGGTAAAGGAGCGGATGCGACCCCGCGAGGTCAAGCCTGCACCCGCCAGACGACGCTGTCGCGGTGGGTGCGATCCTCCAGCTCCAGCGTGGTGGGCACGCGGTAGGTGGCGAGCGGCGTCAGACCATCCTTCGGCAGATATGTACGGCCGGGATCCCCCATCAGGATCACCAGGCCATCGCCGGCCAGGGCACGCAGCCAGGCCATGACCCGCTCCGCCATCGGGCGCTCATAGCAGACGTCCCCCACCAGCACGACGTCGATGTCGGGCAGCGGCTGGCCCACCACGTCCCGCTCCACCGCCGTCACGGCCACGCCATTCAGCGTGGCGTTCAGGGCGATGGCGGCGATGGCGTAGGCGTCGATCTCCACCGCCAGAACGGACACCGCCCCCGCCTTGGCGGCGGCGATGGCGATCAGGCCGCCGCCGGAAGCGAAGTCCAGCACGCGGCGGCCGCGCACCAGCTCCGGATGATCCAGCACGTGGCGGGCCACCGCCTGGCCGCCCGCCCAGGGGAAGGCCCAGAAGGGGGGAGGCAGGTCCTTGGCCGCCAGCGTCTCCTCCGTCGCCAGCCATAAGGGCGTGATCTCGCTGGCGGTCAGCAGGGTCAATTCCGGCACCAGGGCCGGCGCCTCGGGCGCGGTGTTGGCGCGGATGAAGGCGGCGTGGTCCTCCCGGGCGGTCAAGCGGCACCCGCCACGCCCAGGATGATGGTGCCCAGCAGCACCCAGCCGGCGACGCGGGCGGCGCGGAAGGCCGCCAGGCTGTCGGCCGGATCCTCCGGCCGCCATTGCCGGGCCTGGCGCAGCAGCAGGACGCCGGTGACGCCCACGCCGGCATAGGCCAGCGGGTGCACGCCGGCCATGACCAGGGCCACCGCCCATAGCGCCGTGGCGCTGGCGTAGAAGCCCAGGATCCATCGCTTGGACGCGGCGCCCAGGCGCAGGGCGGTGGATTTCACACCCACCTTCACATCATCCTCGCGGTCCTGGTGGGCATAGATGGTGTCATAGCCCAGGGTCCACAGGATGCCGCCGGCATACAGCAGCACCGGCGGCCAGGCGAGGGCGCCCGTCACCGCCACCCATCCCAGCAGGGCCCCCCAGTTGAAGGTCAGGCCCAGGAAGGCCTGGGGCCACCAGGTGATGCGCTTCATCAGCGGGTATGCGGCGACCAGGATCAGCGAGGCGGCGCCCAGGACGATGGTGGCCGCGTTCATCTGCACCAGCACGGCCAGGCCCACCAGACACTGGGCGATCAGGAAGGCGATGGCCTGGGGCACGCTGACGGCGCCGCTGGGGATGGGGCGCACGCGGGTGCGCTCCACCAGCGCGTCGAACTTCCGGTCGATGATGTCGTTGATGGTGCAGCCGGCGCCGCGCATGACGATGGAGCCGACGGTGAACAGCGCCATCAGTCCCAGGTCCGGCAACCGCCCCGGCCGCGCCGCCAGCGCGATGGACCACAGGCCGGGCAGCAGCAGCAGCCAGGTGCCGATGGGCCGGTCCAGCCGCGCCAAGCGGGCGTACGGCCGGGCCGGCGGCGGCAGGTGGCGGTCGATCCAGTCACCCGGGCGGATGTCGGTATGGCCGGTGCCTATGGTTTCGCTGGGCATGCTGTGGGCCTTGATCGGGGCGTCTGGACGGGACCTTAGCGGCAGGCCGCAGCGCGGTCACCCTCCAGCGGGGTGGGTTGACCCTTGAAAATGCTGGAGTGTTCAATGGTAGCATGGACAAAAGGATTAATGTTCTCCATCTAGACCTTTCCCGTTCCGTCCCGTTTCCCCACACCGGACCATCCATGGCCGACCGCCCCCGTACCCGCCTGCACATCGACGCGCCGCTCGCGGCCGGCCAGTCGGCCGCGCTGTCGGGCGACCAGGCGCATTACCTGCGCAGCGTACTGCGTCAGGCGCCGGGTGACCGGCTGCTCGCCTTCAACGAGGCCGGCGGCGAATGGCTGGGGGAGATATCGGCGCTGACCAAGTCGGGTGGGACCATCACCCTGCTGGAACGGACGCGGGCGCCGGTGGCGGCCGGATCGGATGTCTGGCTGCTGTTCGCCCCACTGAAGGGCGGGCGCACCGAATACGTGGTGGAGAAGGCGACGGAACTGGGCGCGTCCCGGCTGTGTCCCGTATTGACACGGCGGGGCGACGTGCCGCGCGTGAACCTGGAGCGGTTGCGCGCCAACGCGGTGGAGGCGGCCGAGCAGTGCGAGCGGCTGTCCGTGCCGGTGGTGGAGCCGCTGGCCGACCTGGGGGCCGTGCTGGACCGCTGGCCCATTGATCCCCTGACCCGGGACCGCCGCCTGTTCGTCGCGGCGGAGGCCGGGCCAGCCCAGCCCCTGGCCGCGGCTGTGATGGCGGCTACTGCGGACGGGGGCAAAGCGGCATTCCTTGTTGGACCGGAGGGGGGATTCCACTCCGGCGAGCTTGACCGGCTTGCAAAAACACCTTTTGTTGTACCTGTGGGACTGGGGCCTCGCATCCTGCGGGCGGATACGGCTGCCTTCGTCGCGCTTGCCTTGTGGCAGGCGCTGGCGGGCGACTGGACCGCCGCCCCGGGGCAGGACGCGCGTCCGCCGTTCCGTTGAATAAATAACCCCGCCCCACGCCCGCGTCTTGTGACCCAAGCCCTGTGAAGAAGGACCGACCCTGATGTCTGCGCCGCCGAAGAGCCCGGGTGCTCCGATCACCGACCGTCGCGAGCTGATCGAATACCTGGAACAGGGCAACAAGCCGGCGGATGCCTGGCGCATCGGCACGGAGCATGAGAAGTTCGCCTTCCGTCTGGGCGACAACCGGCCACTGCCTTATGAGGGGGAACAGGGCATCGGTCGCATTCTGACCGAGATGGCGTCCCGCTTCGACTGGACCCCGGTGAAGGAGGGCGAGAACATCATCGCCCTGACCAAGGGCCAGGCCAGCATCACCCTGGAACCGGGCGGCCAGTTCGAGCTGTCGGGCGCGCCGCTGAGCACCATCCACCAGACCTGCGGCGAGGTGTCGGAACACCTGGCCCAGGTGCGGGCCATCGGCGCCGACCTGGGCATCGGCATGATCGGCCTGGGCTTCAATCCCAAGTGGAAGCGGGAGGACATCCCGTGGATGCCCAAGGGCCGCTATCGCATTATGCGCGACTACATGCCCAAGAAGGGCACCATGGGACTGGATATGATGACCCGCACGTCGACCGTGCAGGTCAACCTGGACTTCAGCTCCGAAGCCGACATGGTGAAGAAGTTCCGCGTTAGCCTGGCCCTGCAACCCATCGCCACGGCCCTGTTCGCCAACAGCCCGTTCAAGGAAGGCAAGCCCAACGGCTTCCAGAGCCTGCGCAGCCACGTGTGGACGGACACCGATCCCGACCGCTGCGGCGATCTGCCCTTCGTGTTCGAGGATGGTTTCGGCTTCGAGCGCTATGCCGACCACGCGCTGGGTGTGCCCATGTACTTCGTTTACCGCGACGGTCAGTACATCGACGCCTCGGGCCAGGATTTCCGCGCCTTCCTGAAGGGGGAGCTGCCGGCCCTGCCGGGTGAGCGGCCGCTGATCACCGACTGGGTGGACCATCTGACCACCCTGTTCCCGGAGGTGCGGCTGAAGCGCTTCCTGGAGATGCGCGGCGCCGACGGCGGCCCGTGGCGCCGCCTGTGCGCCTTGCCGGCCCTGTGGGTGGGCCTGCTCTACGACACCACAGCGCTGGACGCCGCCTGGGACATGATCAAGGATTGGACGGAGGAGGAGCGGGCGCAGCTGCGCAACAACGTTCCGCGCCTGGGCCTGGATACACCCTTCCGCAACGGCACGGTGTTGGACCTGGCGCGCCACACGGTCGCCATCTCCCGCATCGGCCTGGACGGCCGCGCCCGCATGGCCGGCATGGGCGACAACGAAAGCCATTTCCTGGAGGCGCTGCAGGAAATCGTGGACAGCGGAATCTCCCCCGCCACGGAACTGCTGAACAAGTTCAACGGCGACTGGGGTGGCGACATCGACCGCGTCTATGCCGAATATGCCTATTAAGGCCGGCGCCGGCTGAAGCCGGTGGTCGCGGGGGCGTCCTCGTTCCGATGGGGCCGCCTTTCGCTTCTCTTGATTCGCCGCTTCGCCGGATCAACCGGAACCCCAACCGGAACCGATGACGCCAGCCGGCTTCCCCCCGGAGCCGGTGGCGTCTGGCTTGGGTCCCGGCGCGGGCTGGGACCACAGGCGTGCTTAATGGGGACTCCTGAGATCCTGCGGATGGTTCAGCAGGTCCCGCTTGTCGGCCTGACCGCCGGCGTAGCAGGTGCCGCCCAGGCGGCTGCCAGTGGTCACGCAATTCTTTTGCGCGGCCTTGTTATCAGGTTGGGCGGCGGCAGCCTTGGTGGCCGTCTGGCCATTGTCGGGCGTGGTTTGACAGCCGGTCGTGGCCAGCACCAGACCGAAAGCCGCCGCCAATATCAGATGATTGCGCATTAAAACCCCATACGGTTGCAACAGAGCAATAATGGGATTAATGCGCACTATCGTTGGGTGTGCAACCGCCTTGTGAACGAAGGGTTGCGAAATTGATACCGGTTTCTCCCCAGTCCCGCGCGCGGCGCATTGCACCGCACCATAACGCCGGAAAGGCGCTTAATGGGGCGGCATGCCGGACGGGTTGGTGCGATTCTCCAGCACGTCGCGCGGGTCGGCCTGATGCCCGGCTTGGCAATCACCACCCAGGCGGCTGCCGGTGGTGGGGCACTTCTTCTTGGCGGGTTTAGGCGTTGGCTGATCGGCGGCGTCGGATTCCTTGGTCCCAGTGGCGGTCCCAGTACCGGTTCCTGGCGCGGCCTCCGGTGCCGCTGCCGTGGGGGCCGCGTCCGTGGCGGTGGTCGCGGCGGGGGTCCCCGGCGACGGTGTCGTCTGGGCCAGCGCTCCACCAGCCGGGAGCAGGCCCAGCGCCACCACGCACATGATAGACCGAATCAGATG
>NZ_BACU01000149.1 GCF_000333275.1 Azospirillum sp. B4
CGGGCCGCGGGCGCGAATGCCAGGCCCAGCCGCGCGGCAGCCGGGGTGCCGCCAGGCGCTGGACGTAAAGGTAGAGCAGCGGGCCGGTGGCCAGTCCCAGGTTGAACGGGGCGAAGGACAGCCAGGGATAGGTGTCATAGAATCCGGCGAAGCCCAGGACGTAGGGCATCAGCCGCAGCACGGCCACGCCCAGCAGGGCCGCCAGCAGGCGGTTGGCGGTGCGGTTGCCACGGGCCGTCAGCAACAGAATGGCCACCAGCGCGCCGAAGCCGGCCGCCATGCCCAACATGGTACTCCAGGGACCGAAGCGGATCATGGCGCCTCCTCCGGACAGTCTAGCGCGGTCCCCGTAACGGCCGGAAGGGCCCGCCTTTTCCGGCTATCCCGGAAGGCCACGATGACGGCCGGGCGCGGCTGCCCCATGGTCGCCATCATCGGCGTCATACTGTCGCTGACAGGACCACCCCGGTGACCCCCTTACGGGGCGTCACCCAAGCATCGGAAGAAACGAGGGCCATCATGAAGCGCTCTTCCCGTCTCATTGCCGCCGCCGCGACCGCCGTCGTGGCCATGGGCGCCACCTTGCCGGCCTGGGCCGACCCGCCCCCCTGGGCGGAGGCGTCGGGCTATCATTACCGGGATCGGGATTGGCATGACGATCATCACGGGGACGATCATCGCGGGGATGGCCGGCGCGACGATGATCGTTGGCGCGATGACCACCGGGAGGATTGGCGTGACGACCATCGCGGCCCGCCGCCCCGCTATGTCGACCACCGCTCCCCCCACTATCGTGAGTTCTATGGCGCGGACGTGGGCATCGACGACGGCCGCTGCGACCGGGGCGCCGTGGGCCTGAACGTGGGCACGGTGGTGGGCGCCCTGCTGGGCGGCCTGGCCGGGTCGCAGTTCGGCCATGGTGGCGGCAAGGCGGCCATGACCGGCGCCGGTGTCCTGTTGGGCGCCCTGGCCGGCAACGCCGCCTTCAACAGCATGGACCAGAGTGACGAGGGCTGCTTCGCCCAGGCCATGGAAAAGGCGCCCGACGGCCAGCAGATCGTCTGGAACAACCCCGACAACGGCGCCCGCTATCAGATGACCCCGGTCAAGACCTGGCAGGAATCATCCGACACCTATTGCCGCGAATACCAGAGCGTTGCCGTGGTGGGCGGCCGCCGTCAGAACGTGACCGGCACCGCCTGCCGCCAGCCCGACGGCCAGTGGAAGATCGTGAATTAGTTACTCTACAAAGGCTCTGGCCTTCATGGGCCAGAGCCTTTGTAGATTTAGGCATTAAGAGTTCGACTTTGCGGCGTGGGTCATTTTTTCTTTATATCCATGATTGCAATAAGGGTGGGCAATCTGGCCATTTTTGAGAGAGCCTAATCCGCCATCTTCTTTTCGATCTTTGTGATCGAGTGTAATTGTCCCTGTATGTATGCGAGCACCACAGATTCCGCAAGTCAAAGCTTTCTGAATGGCCTGTTTCAGGAATATGGCATTGCTGGTTTCCCGAGAAAAATTGCGGCCATACTTGCGGTCATCTTCGGATATTTCAGTGATAAAAGATAACTCTGGATCTGATTTAATTATATTGACCAGTGTTGAATTGGGGGCGGTCCCAATATTATTATATATTATCTTGTACATCTTTGTAAGGGCTGGAAGTCCTTTGAGTTGGCTGCCATAGCTTCCAACAATCTGGTTGATAAAGTGTCGATATTCGATGAGGAAGTTCTCGAAATTGGCTCGAATGGCCGTAAATTTATCAAATGCACGGTGGGTTTCTAGATGGTCGACAAAGTCAATGGCTGCGAAGAATGCGGTTGGTTGGAAACGGCCAGTCGCACCATAGCAGTATACGCTTGTGTGAAGTGCAAGCGAGCCACTGTCGGACCCAAATACCCGTCGGGTTGCATCTTTAACCGATTGTAAGAATTGTAAAGTCATTGAACCATCTTTATCGTCCTCCAGAGGTTCTTCTGTTCCAGATTTTGTTTTATGTTTCCAATTTCCTGGCTTCTTTTTCGTTGACGTATCCACAGCCCCATTTATGTGATTTACAAGTGTAAAAACCAAGTCGAGACTATCAGGTGTAAGTGCTTGACCTGCGGCGGGAAGTTCTAATGTCCTGATGGGGGACTCGAGTAATGGCTTGAATAGGTTCTCGTAAATATCACGAGCCAATGAGACGATATTTTTCTTTGTATTATCGTCAAATTCCCACCAGTACTCGTGTCCACTGCCAGCCCGAAGAAGAGCTCTTGCTGCCAAGGCGTTCGGCTTTTTGCGCGCCTGGATCATCGTTAATTCTGTGGGGTGTATTGGAGTTGCACTTTGATTTATCTTGAGAAATGATCTTTCTGCGTTCGTTACGTCGCCTCGTACATCTTGAATAGTGAAGCTAACGGCAGCCATATTCCTCGCGCGAAGCAAAGTTTTTGAGTCAGGCGCGCCGTTTGGATCCTGAAGGTATTTCTTGAACTCAGAGTAGCTGCCAACGCGAGACTCGACCACTCTTTTCGCTTCTTTGGCGATACCGATTTGCGACTTCTCTATTTCACCAAAAAATGATTTTGATATCGCAGATGAG
>NZ_BACU01000148.1 GCF_000333275.1 Azospirillum sp. B4
TAGGGGACGNCGGGCCCGCCAGGGCGCGCCAGCGGGCAAAGTCAGGGGGGGCCAGGTCCGCGTGCGACAGCCTGGTGTCGCCCGGCCGCTTCCAATCGACGCGCCAGCGATCGGGAAAGCCGTAATAGGCGGGCCAGTATTCATCCACATCGTCGCCCATGAGGTCGCTGTCATCCGCCAGCTTGGCGGCGATGCTGGGCGTCGTGGCGCCGTCATAGGCGACCGCCGCCGCCAGCGTGCCCAGGACCTGCGGCACCGGCATGCCGTTCAGGGCGGTGACTTCGGCGCCGGCCGGCGGCGACCCGGGCTGGCCGTCATTGGACAGCACCATCATCCGCCCCTCCACCACGGTGAAGCGGAAGGGCAGGTGGGTGGCGTTGGCCGTGCGCCACGCCTCGACGGCGGGTGGGGCTTCCGGCTTGGTGTGATCACAGTGGATGGTGGCCAACATCTCCGCCACCGCCCGCCACAGGGCCAGGTCGGTCACCGGCTGGGCCGCCGTCCGCTCCAGCCGGTCGAAGGCTTTGCCGATGTCCGCCGGGCTGGCGTAGCGGTAAAGGCCGGGGTGGATGGTTTCCAACCCTTGGCGCAGCAGGGCCACGTCGGCTTGCGCCTGCGCCGGGGTCAGAGCCAGCGGGGTGTAGCTGGGGGTGTCGGCCCCGGCGGGGAGTGGTAGCGCGCTGGCCAGGGATAGGATCACGAAAGCGATGGGAACGCGCATTGACGCCTCTGGGTGGTACGGCCGGGACCTCCCAGCTACTCGGCATCGCCGACAGTCGTCGCCTCATTCCCCATAAATGTGTGATTTTCCGGCTTTTGAGCCGCGCGCCAGGCGCTGGGGCTCTGGCCGGTGCGTTCCCGAAACACGCGGTTGAAGCTGGCCTTGGAGGCGAAGCCGCAGTCCAGCGCCAGGGCCAGCAGTTCCCCCGGCTCGGTGGTGGGAAGGCGGGCCTGCACCGCCTCCACCCGCAGGCCGTTGATCAGGGTGCTGAAGGTGGAGCCCAGGCCCTGGTTGATGGCGCGCGACAGATAGGTCTCGTTGGTGCCTAGGCGCTGGGCCACCTGGGCCAGGGTCAGGCCCGGTTCCCGCCACCAGCCCTCCTGGCGGATGGCGGCGCGCCAGCGCTCCCCCTGGGTGGTCCAGTCGCGGTCGCGCGCCGGGGCGGATGCCTGCGGCGGTGGGCTGGCGGCCATCACGGGGGACGCGGTGGCGGCGTGGCGCCAGCCTTCCAGCCCCAGGCCCAGGATGATGGCGGCGAACGCCAGATATTGCGGAAAGCGGTCATAATAGCTGAGCGGGGCCAGCAGGACGTCCACCGTGTCGAAGGCCACCGCCACCAGCAGCCACAGCGACAGCGCCGCCAGCAGGGTGCGCAGCCAGGGCTGGCGGTGGTCGGCCGGGTTGCTGACCGTTTTGGCCACCACGCCTGGTAACGGTGGTGAACCGCACGGATGCCACAGATACATCGGCAGCG
>NZ_BACU01000147.1 GCF_000333275.1 Azospirillum sp. B4
CTTGTAGTCGCCTTGGGCGTAGTGGGCGTAGGAGTCCAGCGTGTTCTTGATGGTGCGGTCGCCGCTGACCGTGAAGCCGGAGGCGGTGCCGACACCCGTGCCCAGGTCGGTCCAGTTGTTCTCATGCAGGTAATAGAAGCCGACGGTGTAGTTCAGGCGGTTGTCCAGTGCCTGGCCATTGGCCTTGAACTCCTGCGACCACTGCTGGTGCAGGCTGTAGTTCAGGATGGGGGACACGCCGGTGGCGATGGGATTGGGCGCCGCCGGGTTGGAGTCGATGAAGTAGCGCTGGGTGGTCTGGCGGTAGCCGGTGATGGAATTCAGCGTCAGGTCGTCCAGTTCCCAGGCGGCGTTGGAGCTCAGCGACCAGCTCTTGGTGGAGTTGCCGACCTCGTTGTTGGCCTTGGTGCCGGTGAAGTACTTGGCCAGCGCGCCCTGGGTGATGCCGATGGTCGCGATGCGGTCGCCCGTCGCCGGATCGACGCGGTTGATCAGGTTGGCCTCGTTCTCATCGACATAATCGCCGGCCAGGTCGATGGTCACCCGGTCCGTCGGCAGCAGGCGGACGGCCCCCCGCACGCCGTAGTTGTCCGAACCGTTCAGCTTGTCGCCGGTGTTGACCTGGCGGACATAGCCGTCGCTGCGGTTCCGGTACATGCTGACCTTGGTCAGCACCTTGTCCGACAGGGGCGCGTCCATGCTGGCCCGGATGTCGGTCTCGCCGAAGCGGCCGGCACCGGCCTCCAGATAGCCGCCGGCGGTCGCGGAGGGCTTCTTCATGATGACGTTGATGGCGCCGCCGGTGGTGTTGCGGCCGAACAGCGTCCCCTGGGGACCGCGCAGCACCTCGATGCGCTCCACGTCGAACAGGCCGAAGTTGTTGGCGTTCTGGCGCGAGATGTAGACGTCGTCGACGTAGGTGCCCACCGGCACGTCCTGCGTGGCGATGGATTCCGTATTGCCGATGCCGCGGATGTAATAGGTGTTGGAACTGCCCAGGCCGACGTTGTTGTTGCCGATCAGGTTGGGGATGTGCTGGATCAGGTCGATGGTATCGCGGATCTGGCGGTCCTGCAGATCGGACGCCCCCAGCGACGACACGGCCAGCGGCACGTCCTGCAGGTTCTGCTGACGGCGCTGGGCCGTCACGATGATTTCCTCAAGCTGGCTGGCATCGGCCGCCTGCGGCGCCGCCGGCTGGGCCGTGGAAGGCGCCGCCGATTGCGCCAGGGCCGGCGGGGCCGCCAGCGCGCTCAGCAAGGCAAGGATGGAAATTCCCCGAATTTTACCCGTCATGATGAATGCTCCCGTTCTTTTGATTGAAGGTGAGGGGCGTGTCCGCCCTCGCTCTCACCAGGCTGTTGGGTTGGCCGGCATTTCACCGCGGTAGGCCTCCATGTCCGGGGGCAACACCGGGTCGTAGGCCGGCCACCATTGGAAGGGCCGTTCCGCCTGGACGTAGTTCGTCGTCAGCGGGCCACCCTTGGTGCGGAAGAAGTAAAGGTTGCCTGTCAGGGTGCCGTAGGGGCCGTGCGGCGCCTCCGGCGGACGCCAGAAATAGGCGCCGGGCCGCATGACGCCGCGATTGCCGTGCACCTCGCCGCTCAGCAGGTACATCTCCTCGACGGTGGGATGAACCTCCGACCGTTCGGCCCAGCGCACCGGCAGGGTGCCCAGCATCCAGGAGACGTCGCCCGTGACCGGATCCTTGTAAAGCATCTTGCGCCCGGCGCCCGGCGGGAATTCCGGATGGAAATTGCCGGTGTAGGGCACCTGGTAGCCGTCCAGCCGCACCACCAGGCGGGCCGGGTCGTAGTCGGTGACGGGGGCCGCCTGGTCGGGCGCCGCCGACAGGAAGGTCAGGACCACGGCGCCGCCGGGGCTGGCCAACGCGCCCCGCTCATATCCCGCCGGCAGGTGGGCGTAGGCGAGATGGCCGTATTCCTGGCCCGCCATGGTCAGCGTGCCGTCCAGAACCAGGAACTCCTCGTCCACCACCAGGCGGGCCGCAGGCGCGGTGAAGCCAGCGGGATAGCGGACCACCATGCTGACCGCACCCGTGGCGTCGTCATGGCTCAGGACCTTGGCCTCGACGCCGTCGCGCAGGCCCCACAGGGTGTGGGGCTGCCAGGGAATGTATTGCGCTTGAATGAATTCGATCCAGGAACGCGCCAAGATACAGGCTCCTAACTTTAATGAATCAACGGGGGGCCGGGACTTCGCCCCGCAAGGGCGCTTTCGGGTCGTCGCTTTCGCTCAGGACCCGCATCAGCTTGCGCATGGACGTCTCCAGCTCGGCCCGCGACCGGGCCAGCACGGCGGCATCCTCGGCCAGGGCGTCCGCCTGGCCCGGGGCGATGACGCCCACCCGGGCCAGCGCCGTTTCCAGGGCCAGGCGCCGCGTGCGCTCGATGTGCAGCTGGGACGCCAGTTCGAACACCAGGCCGGTCAGGCGCTCCACATCGGGCGCCATGGGCGGCAGGGGGGGATAACTGCGGTCGGTCATTGCGGCTTCTCCGCTTCCAGGACGGCCCAGGGGAAATGCCATTCGGCGCGGCTGGGCCAGGACAGGTCGGGCAAGCGGCCACCCCCGCGCTCGTCGAAGGCCACCCAGCGGGCGTTCACCAAGCCGGCGGCGGCGGCCATGGCCGGCAGGTCGGCGGCGATCATGGGTGGCAGGAAGGGCTCATTATTGCGCGCGCCGTGTTCCACCATGGCCAGGTCGCGCAGGCCATCGCCGGTGCGCTGAAATCCAGGAAGCGCAGCNGCCGCCGGGGC
>NZ_BACU01000146.1 GCF_000333275.1 Azospirillum sp. B4
TGCTGTTCGGCAACATGATCGGCATGATCCCCGGCACCTTCACCTTCACCAGCCACATCATCGTGACTTTCGCGCTGGCGGCGACGGTGTTCGTGTTCGTGACCGTGCTGGCGCTGATCCGTCACGGCATGCACTTCTTCAGCTTCTTCTTCCCCTCCGGCGCGCCCATCGTGCTGGCGCCCATCCTGATCCCCATCGAGATCATTTCGTATCTGATGCGGCCGGTCAGCCTGTCCATCCGACTGTTCGCCAACATGATGGCGGGCCACACCATGCTGAAGGTCTTCGCCGGCTTCACCATCACCATGATCGGCGCCCTGGGCGCCGTGGGTTGGCTGGCCGGCGCCGTTCCGGTGGCCATCAACGTGGCCCTGGTCGGTTTCGAGATCATGGTGGCCTTCCTGCCACGGCAGACCATCGCCGCCGTCTCCGCCGATGCCGCCCTCACCGCCGCGCTGGAGGTGGAGCCCCGCGCGCCCCTGCTGCGCATCGAGCGGCTGGTCAGCGACAGCGCCGGGCACCCCATCCTGCTGACCATCGCCCACTACCGCGCCGACCGCTACCAGATCACCCTGGACCTGGGCACCAGCGGCGCGGGGGAAGGCGGCGCCCTGGGTGCCGCCGTTGGCACCCAGGGTTAGTTTCGGCTTACCCCACCACGCCGCGCGCGCGCCAAGCGCCGATCTCCTCCGCCCCGTAGCCCAGGCCGGCCAGAATGTCGTCGGCGTCCGCGCCCACCTCGGGAATGTCATGGTGCAGGCCCGGCCGGCGTCCGTCGAATTCCAGCGGCAGGGCCGGCAGCTTGGTGGCGGTGCCGCCGGGGATGGTGACGTCCAGCAGGCCACCCTCGGCGTTCAGGTGCGCGTCGTCGAACAATTCGTCCGGCCGGGTGATGGGGGCGAAGGGCAGGCCCACGCCTTCCAACCGCTCCACCAGGGTGGCCCGGTCCTGATCGGCGAACAGGGCCCGCACCCGGGGCAGGATGATGTCGCGCGCCAGCACCCGGTCGTTATTGCGGGCATAGGCGGGATTGTCGCCCAGGTCCTGCAGCCCGAAGGCGGCGCAGAAGGCCTGCCATTGGGCGTCGCTGACCACGCCGACGAACAGCAATTCTTCGTCCCGCCTGGTTTCGAAGACGTCGTAGACGGCCCAGGCGGAGAGGCGCACGGGCATGGGCTGCGCCGCCTTCCCCGTCACCGCCTGCTGGGCCATGTGCTGGCCAACCAGGAAGGCCGTGGTCTCGTAGAGGGAGCATTTGACGGCCCCGCCCCGCCCGGTCTGCTGCCGGCGCAACAGCGCGGCCAGGATGCCGATGACACCGAACATGCCGCCGGTGATGTCCACCACCGAAGAGCCCGCGCGCAGCGGCCGGCCTGGCGGGCCAGTCATGTAGGCCAGGCCGCCCATCATCTGCGTCACCTCATCCAGCGCGGTGCGGTGCTCATAGGGGCCGGCCAGGAAGCCCTTGGCCGAGCAGTAGACCAGTCCCGGGTTGCTTTGCGCCAGGGCGTCCGCCCCCAGGCCCAGCCGCTCCAGCGTGCCGGGGCGGAAATTCTCCACCAGCACATCGGCGCCGTCCGCCAGGCGCCGGGCGATGGCCAGGCCCTCGGGGCTCTTCAAATCCAGGCACAGGCTGCGCTTGTTGCGGTTGAACATCGGGAAATAGCCGGCACCAGACCCCAGCAGCCGGCGCGTCTGGTCCCCGCCCATGGGTTCCACCTTGATCACCGTGGCGCCCAGGTCGCCCAGGATCACCCCCACGGATGGCCCCATGACCATGTGCGTGAACTCAACCACCGTGACGCCGGCCAACGGCAGCGCGTCCCTGTCCATATCCATTCTTGTCTCCCGCGACATCCGCTTCGGGCTCGACAGGCCCGTCTTAATTGTTATAGAGTTATAACAATAAAACAAGCGGGCTGATGAGGCCGGGAGAATGAGAGCATGGCAGCTGGGGACGTTCTGATCAGCGAGGTGGGGCCGCGCGACGGCCTGCAAAGCATCACCGCCATCATGCCGCTGGCGGCCAAGAAGGCCTGGATCACGGCGGAAGCCGCGGCCGGCGTGCGGGAGATCGAGGTGGGCAGCTTCGTGCCGGCCAAGCTGCTGCCGCAGCTGGCGGACACGGCGGAGGTGGTGGCCCACGCCAAGACCATCCCCGGCCTGGCCGTGGCGGTGCTGGTGCCCAACGCGCGCGGGGCGGAGGCTGCCATCCAGGCCGGCGCCGACAAGCTGACCCTGCCCCTGTCGGTGTCGGAGACGCACAGCCTGCGCAACCTGCGCCGCACCCATGCTCAGGTGATCGAGGAGGCGAAGGCCATCGCCGCCATGATCGCCGCCCTGCCCCCGGACCGGCGCCCGCATTTCGAGGGCAGCCTGTCCACCGCCTTCGGCTGCACCCTGGAGGGGCCCATCCCCGACAGCCAGATCGCCCGCCTGGCGGAAGAACTGATGGCCGCCGGCTGTGACGAGGTCGGGCTGTCCGACACCACGGGCTATGCCGACCCCGCCGCCGTGCGCCGCCTGATCAAGCTGGTGTGGGACGCGGTGGGAACCAGCGCGCTGACCGGCATCCACCTGCACAACACGCGCGGCCTGGGCCTGGCCAACGCCCTGGCGGCGCTGGACGCCGGGCTGACCACGCTGGACAGCTCGCTGGGCGGCCTGGGCGGCTGCCCCTTCGCGCCTGGCGCCTCCGGCAACATCGTCACCGAGGATTTGGCCTTCATGCTGGAGGCCATGGGCGTGCGCACGGGCATCGACCTGGACGCCCTGTTCGCCGTGCGGACCATCCTGGCGGAGGCGTTGCCGGGCGAACCGCTGTACGGTTTCGTTACCGCCGCCGGCCTGCCGCTGGGCTTCACGCCCACCGTTCATCACTAAGGGGAGACGTCGCATGACCATCGTCGGCACGCGCATGATCCGGGACGACCGGACGGCCCGCCAGATTTTCGAAGACGTGATGGCCAATCCGGCCCGGGCCAAGTTCGGCTTTGGCGAAAAGCTGGCCATCGTCAACGTGGATTTCCAGAATGCCTACACCCGCATCGACGAGTTCAAGACGGCCTATGAGACCGATCCCCGCCAGATCGAGCATGTGAACCGCATTTCCTCGCTAGCGCGGGCCAAGGGCATGCCGGTCATCTGGACCCACGTGGCCTATGCCGAGGATGCCGGCGACGCCGGCGTCTGGGGCACCCGCACCAACACGCCGGACAGCCTGCAGAACATCAAGTACGGCAGCCGCCGCCACGCCTTCGACGACCGTTGCGATATCGACACGACCGTTGACGCGATTTACACCAAGCGCATGCCGTCGGCCTTTTTCGAAACGCCGCTGGCCAGCTATCTGGTCTGGCACAAGGTGGACACGGTCATCGTCACCGGCGGTTCCACCTCCGGCTGCGTGCGGGCGACGGCGGTGGATTCCCTCAGCCGCGGCTATCGCACCATCGTCCCCATCGAGACCTGTGCCGACAAGCATGAGAGCTACCACTTCGCCAACCTGACCGACCTGCAGCTGAAATACGCGGATGTGGAGCCGGTGCAGACGGTGGTCGATTGGCTGGAGGCGCGGTGATGGGCACGACACCCCAAAACCCAGTGGTCAACGATCCCGGGCTGTACGACTTTCGCCCCTATCGCGACCGCCACCCCATCCGCTGGCCGGGGGACAAGCCCATCGCCGTCTGGATCTCGCCCAACCTGGAATTCTACGAGATCGATCCGCCGGCCAACCCCTTCCGCAAAAGCTGGACCAAGCCCCACCCCGACGTGGTCGGCTACAGCCATCGCGACTATGCCAACCGCGTCGGCCACTGGCGCATGGCGGAGGTGATGGAGCGCCACGGCTTCAAGGGCACGGTGTCGCTGTCGGTGGCGCTGTGCCAGCACCACCCCGAGGTGGTGGAGAACGCCAACGCCCTGGGCTGGGAATTCTTCAGCCATGGCATCTACAATACCCGCTACACCTACGGCATGGATGAGGCCCAGGAACGGGCCATCATGGAAGACAGCATCCGCACGGTGCGGGAGGCCACGGGCCAGCGCATCCGGGGCTGGCTGGCCCCCGCCCTGACCCACACCACCCGCACCATGGACCTGCTGGCGGAGATGGGCTTCACCTACACCTGCGACCTGTACCACGACGACCAGCCGGGGCCGGTGCATGTGTCTGAGGGGCGGCTGGTCTCCATGCCCTACAGCCTGGAGGTCAACGACCACTATGGCTTCGCCGTCTACAACATGAGCCCCCGGGAATACGCCGACACCCTGATCCGCCAGTACGAGCGCCTGGCGCGGGAGGGGGAGGCGTCGGGCACGGTGATGTGCATTCCGTTGCACAGCTACCTGATCGGTCAGCCGCACCGCATCGGCCCGTTCGAGGAGGTGCTGCGCCACATCGCCGCCGACGGCCGCGCCTGGATCACCCGGGCCGGCGACATCGCCCAGCATTTCCTGGCCCATGATTACGACGCGGTGGCGGCCGAAACCGCCCGCCCGGCAGCGGAGTGAGCGCCCATGTCCCTGGACCCTTCATATCTTGAGTATCCCCGCCGCCGCCGGGGCATGGACCATGACCTCTACCCCTGGTCCAACCTGTTCGACCGCCCGGCCGTCCGCTGGCCGGGGGGCAAGGGTGTGGCCGTCAGCATCGTGGTCAGCCTGGAATGGTTCCCCCTGACACCGGCGGACAAGCCCTTCCGCGCGCCGGGGCATATGCAGACCCCCTTCCCCGACTATCGCCACTACACCTCCCGCGACTACGGCACCCGCGTCGGCTTCTACCGGCTGCTAGACAGTTTCGCGGCGGTGGGGGCCAAGGTGTCGGTCGCCGTCAACGCCGCCATCGCCCAGCGCTATCCCGCCGTCATCAGTGAGATCATCGCGGCGGGCCATGAGATCATCGCCCATTCCACCGACATGAACGGCACCATCGCCACCGGGCTGGACGAAGAGGCGGAGCGCGCCCTGATCGGCACGTCGCTGGACGTGCTGGAACAGGCCACGGGCACGCGGCCGGCCGGCTGGCTGTCCATCGCCCGCTCCCAGTCCTGGAACACCCCCCGCCTGCTGGCCGAGGCCGGCGTGCGCTACATGTGTGACTGGGTGAACGACGACCTGCCCTATGCCATGCAAACCCCGGCCGGCGACATCATGAACCTGCCGCTGAGCCATGAACTGTCCGACCGGCAGATCGTGAACGTGCTGCAGCAGTCGGCCGACAGCTACGTCCGGCAGATCCAGGACGCCTATACCTGGCTGGACCAGGAATCCCGCACCCACGGCGGGCGCCTGCTGCCGCTGCAGGTGACGCCGTACATCCTGGGCCTGCCCTACCGTATCGACGCCTTCGACGGCCTGCTGCGCTGGCTGAAGGACCAGGACAACAGCTGGTTCGCCACCGGATCGGAAGTGGTCGGCGCCGTTCCGCGCTGACCCTTTTCAATGCGAAAAGCCCCGCGCGGGAGATGATCCCGCGCGGGGTTTTCTTTTGGCATTTCAGCAGCATGAGGCAACGGCTCATGCTGCTGTAGGATGCGACTGCATCCGCCGGAGATTTCCGGGGAGCCGAAGGCGGACCGGAAAGCGAGGAAGCCAAGCGACCGGATGGTCGCGCCCGGCGCCTGAGGGCAAGCGAGGCGGCATTTGAACGTCCCCGTTCAAATGCCGCCGGTATCAGAACATCAGAACTTGTAGTGCGCCCGCACGTCCCAGGTCATGGGCGGGTTCAGGTAGATGGAGGTCGCCGACAGGAAGGAGACCTTGTAGGTCCGGTCCGTGCAGTTCTTGCAGCCGACGGACAGGGTGAGGTTCGGCACCTTCGCCGGCTCGTAGGCCAGGTTCAGGTTCCACAACACCTGCGGATCGGTCCAGGCGCCGTCCGTGCTGTCGGTGTTGCCCGCGTTGCCGATGGCGTAACCGTTGTTGTAGTCGAAGCCGACGGTGGGCCGGAAGATGCCGGCCTCGGTGTCGATCTGGTAGGTCGCCGTCACCAGGCCGGTGAAGTCCGGCGCGCGCACCGGGCGGGCGATCCGGCCCTTGAAGTCGACGAAGCCCCGGTTGCAGTTGTTCGAGATGCCCGAGGTGTTGTTGGACGCCAAGGCCGCCTGGCAGGCCGCCATCTGCGCCTGGACGTCGCTGGAGATGTCGATGTAGCGGGCGTGCTGCACACCGATGGAGCCGCTGAAGGTCAGGCCCCGGATGGGCACCCACTCCGCCTCCAGCTCACCGCCGTAGTTGCGCAGGCCGGCCGGATTGGTGGTGGTGAAGATGCGCTGGCCGTTGACGGTATAGGCGGCGGAAATCTGCACGTCCTCCGCCTCGCTGTAGAAGGCGGTGGCGTTCAGGCGCAGCGTATGGTCGAAGAAATCGCCGCGCATGCCCACTTCCTCGGACCACACCTTTTCCGGCTTGAAGGCCAGGAACAGGTTGTTGGCCAGGGCGCGGCCGTTCCAGCCGCCGGACTTCTCGCCCCGCGTGGCGGAAGCGTAGACCATGAGGCTGGGCTCGATCTGGTAGGACAGGGCGAAGCGCGGCGTCACGAACTCGTTTTCCAGGTTGGTCGGAATGCCCGCCGCCTCGATCAGGGCGGTGCTGAACAGCGGGTCCTTGCCCCGGGGGT
>NZ_BACU01000145.1 GCF_000333275.1 Azospirillum sp. B4
CCCGCCAGGTCGTAGCCGTAGGTGTAGTTGACCACGCCGCCGTTCCACCCGTTCCCCAGGGTGGCCAGCCGGCCCGCCCCGTCATAGGTGTAGGCGCTGGAGCTCACCGCCGGCCCCGCTGTTGGGCCCCGCACCGTGTTCGTCTTGCGGCTCAGCGTGTCATAGGTGTAGTGCGCCCAGGTGAACGACCCTTCCGTCACGTCCGTCACCCGCGCCAGGCCGTCGTAGGCCCAGCTCACCACAGCCCCGTCCGGCCACTTGACCGACGTCCGGTTCCCCGCAGCGTCGTAGCCGAACTGCATGCTCATCCCCAGTTCCCCGGTGCCGGGGCGCGGGATCCAGGACGTCGCCTGCGTCAGGTGGTTCGCGCCATCGTAGATCATCTGGCGTATCCATGAGGAGCCAGATGTCTGCATGCGCAGCCGCCCGATCAGGTCATAGCCATAGGTCACCACCGGAAGGCCCGGGCGCGACACCGTCAGCAGCCGGTTCGCCGCGTCATAGGTCGACGTCGACGTCGTCCCGTCCCGCTGCGTGAAGCTGGTCTGGTTGTCGTTCGCGTCGTAGCCATAGCTGTCCGACGCGCCGTCCGGATAGCGCAGCGACGCCACGCGGCCGAACCCGTCATAGACATAGGTCAGCACGTTGTTGCGCGGGTCGGTGATGGTCTGCACCAGACCGTCGGGATCATAGGTGTAGGCCGCCGACACCTGCTCCAACGCCGTGCCCACCGCCCGGCGCTCCCGCAGCTTCTGCCCCGCCGCGTCGTAATCCGTCACGCTCACCCGGTTCAGCGGGTCCGTCGTCCGCACCAGGCGATCCACCGGATCATAGGCGTAGGTCGTCACCTGGCCAGCAGGGTCCGTCACCGTCGCCTTCTGGCCCGTCGCCGTGTACGTCGTCGTCACCGTCGACCAGTCGGTATGGCCGGTGTTCTTGGCCTGGCGCTCCGTCAGGACCCAGCCGTTGGCGTTGTACGTCCACTCCGTCCGCGCCCACTCCGGCAGGTCCACCGAGGTCGGGTGGCCACCATAGTCATAGGTGGTCGTCGCCACCTGGCCACGCGGGTCCGTCACCGTCGTCGCCTGGCCCAGCGCGTCATAGCCGAAGGTCGACGTGATCCGCGCCGCGCCGGAATCCACGATCTCCTTCGTCGGGCTGCCGTTGACGCCGTCGTATTCGAAGTCCGTCAGCATGCCCGTGGGGTTCTGGGTTCGCGTCATGCGACCCTTGGAATCATACTGGAAGGTGGTCACCGGGCGCGTCAGCGCCGTCGTGATGCTCCAGGTCGAATCCGCGATCCCCGCCCCCGTGAGACTGGTCAGCAGGCCGGTCGTGCCGTCATAGGCCAAGTCCGTGACATTGCCCCGGGCGTCCACCACGTGCGTCGGCTTGGCGAAGCTGCCGTGCCAATCCACATGCGCATAGGTCTGCCCCTGGCCCGACCCTGGGCGGGAGATGCGCCACATGTCCGTGGTGTTGTTACGCGCGTCATAGCCGAAGAGCTGCTTCCCCCCGGCGGGGTAGTCATACTCCGTCACCCGCCCGCGACCGTCATACAGCGCCGTCGTCGTCCGGCCGAGCTCATCGATATAGCGGAACGGCATGCCGTAGGTGTCGTACATCACCTCGTACCGGCCGCTGCCGTTCGGCCCCCCCCGCCAGCCGCGGATGCCATTGGCGATGCGGAATTCCCAGGCGCCACGGTCCCCCACCTGCAGCGCCTGGGCGTCGAAGGCCCAAACCACCCGCTGCAACAGGTCGTAGTTGTATTGCAGGAAGGGCTTGTCCGACCGTGTCGGGTAGTAAATCTGGTCCAGCAGATAGCGATCGTACGCCACCCGCGCCTTATACTGGTAAACGTCCCAGTTGGTGCCGGTGATGGTCACCGTGCCGGAGCGATCCAAATCGTCCCTAGTGACGGTCACCTGGCGGAAATCAGCACCCGTCAGGTTGTTGGTGAAGCCGCCGTCGCCGCTCTTGATGAAGTTGATCTGGCGGCCCAGGTTGTTGGACACCGACAAGAGCTCGGGCACACCCCGGCTGCCCGTCCCGCTGTCGTAAGTCAGGGTGATGGTCACGCCCTGTGGGAAGGTCCAGTTCTCCAGCCGGAAGCCCTTTAGGCTGGCGCAGGTCGCCTCTGATCCCCGGTAACCGAAACTCCACTGGTTGAAGGTCTGCACATCCCCATTGGGGTTGCGCACCTTGATAGACATGCCATTGGTGTTCCACCCCCGCGTCTGCGGCATCGGGCTGGTCGCCTGCATGCAATCCGTGTTGATATAGGGGACTCGGGCGCCCGTCACCGTCAGGCTGGCGGCCGGCCCGGCGCCGGGACTGATCCAGCTGCCATCGATCAGACGCACGAACTGCCTGGTATCGACACCGACGTTAGTGGTGATGACGTTACCCGTTATCTGGGACAACCACCACGAACCGATCAGGACGCCGGTCACCTCACGTTGGGTGCTGGGACTGGCCAAATACACGTCCTGCATGGCGGCGAAGGCGGCAACGGTCGTCGCCATCGCACGAATGTCGCCATCCTGCATCATCTCCAGCGCGCTGGAGGAAATGGTGGCCATGCTGTTCCAATTGGTCGTCCACGGCGCCTGGGGCTGGGTGTGGATGATCGGACCGAAACGGCTGGGCGCCGGTTCGCCGCCCCGCCAGATCAGCTGCCCACTCAATTGGTAAGGAAACTTGCCGCTTCCCACCGTCAGGCTGGCGGGGCTGATGTGCGACAAGCTGCCGGACTTCAGATCCACGCCCAACATCTTGGACCGGTCGACGAAGCGGGCCTTCAGCAGATCGGCCGCCTGCGACGGATCATACTGCGCCAGATGCTCCGCCTGGACGCCGCCGCCTCCACCCTTGGCATTGATCGTGGCGCCGACCACGATGTGGGCGATCTCCACGGGATCCGCGCCATTATAGCGGGTCGCCACCAAGGCGCCGCCGCGCTGCTCGCTGGCACGGTGGGTGTAATAGTAACTATTGGTGGATGGTATATCGTTCGGATCCGGAGGGCCTTCGTCTGGCGAATTTCCGATAACGGTCCCCCCTTGTCCTCCACCTACGGGCGTCATGTCGTGATAGATCATTGCGCCTGCACGTCCGCCCGGCCCCAGGAACGCGTCCTCGGACGCCACGACATCGAAACCAGCCCCAGCGTACTTACTTATGGCGCCCGAAAGCGCGCCGGCCCGTCCCTGCGCCTCGATCTGTCCGATGTTGACGTTGGCGCGGTAATGGACCCCGTTATCGGCACCCGTGTAAGCGGTCCAGAGCCGCCCTTCAACTTTGGCCAGGCCGTTGGCCTGGTTCGCCGCGCTAGCGTTGTTGAAGTCATAGAAGCGGCGGGCACCCGCATTCGAGGGGTCCTCACCGGATGGCGGCGCATTCCCCCACGCGAAGCGCGTGGCCGTCGAATTCGTGTCCGGTAGATCTGCAATCTGTGCGGCCGCCGCCCCCTCCAGCGCCTCCAGCGTGGCGGCAATGGCGTGCAGGCCCGCACGCCGTCGGGGCGCGTCCGCTGTCTTGCTGGTCAGGCTGATCCCCGACTCGATGTCAACTCGGTCAAAATTATCGTTGATGTAATAATAAAGCTGGTTCGTCGTCGACTGCTTGTCATTATCGATGACAGCGATCTGGCTGTCGGCGGTGACCACGCCGATGGAATGGTGATGGCTGTAGACCGACTTCGCGATGGCCGCATGCAACAGGGCCGCCTTGGACGATTGCACTATCCAAGTCGCGGCCATTTGTTCGCGGGTGCCGTCACCGGCGCTGCTCTGGAAATCGTTGCCGCAGTCCTCGCACCCGAACCGGGGCGTCGTCGGCAACGGCTTATCTATGCGTGATCCCCACTTATCAATCAGCCCCTTGCTGCTGACATCACCCCAAGCATGAACGATGGTCAGCGGAGTCAGCATCGTGATGGTGCGGGACATGGTGGCGGTCATGTAACCACCCGTTGGGCTGGCACTACCATCCGCCGCCATGGCGTAAGGGTGGGTGGCTTTGAGCGTCAGCGTCCCGACCCGACCATACCAGAGCAGCTCGTTCGTATTATTATTGGCCAACTGTTGGGTATTGCCAAATTCGTCGGTCAAATTTAACTGAACAGAAAATGTATTCAGGCCCGAAAGATTGGTGCCACCGACGGAAAAATTACTATCGATTGTCAGCTTTCGCCCATAAATCTCGTCCACGAACAGTGTCCGATCGAACATGAGCGTATCCGTGACCGTGGCGGCCGCGTAATTGGTGATGGGCTTCACCAGGGTGACTTGTAGCTTGGTCCGGTACTTGTCCGGAATGCTCCCACCCCAAGTATGGCTGGCGCTGGCGCCATAGGGGAGCGAGGTCTGCCTGACGGGTCCTTCCTGGCGCGCGATGACGCCGCCGCCGATGATGTACTGGAAGTGGGCACCGGACACGTTGGCGTTGATGGCGTTCAGCAGGTTCTGGGCATAAGCGCCCAGGTTGGCGTTCAGGGAACCCGTGTTCAGGCTGCGCACATAGGGCACGCCGTTGGCGCTGGACGATTCCATGCCCGATGACGCCTGGTTCAGCGGCTGGCCGGACCCCAGGCCGGCGTTGCCCGGGATATCGATCCCGTCGTACCAGGTGTGCCCCTTATAGCTGGGATCGAACAGATAGGTGCCACCGCCCACGTTGGCCGAGACCCAGACATGAGCCATCTGCACCTGGCTCACCGCCGCGCCGCCGTAGTTGCAGTCGGCGTTGACGCCGCCGTTGATCCTGGCGGGGATACCACCGCTGGCCAGCAGCTGGCAGGCGGCATTGGCGTTGTCGATGCCCGTCCAATCCTTGAACTGCTGGCCGGACAGGGTGATGGTTCCAGCCTGATAACTGGCGGTGATGTTGGACTGCCGCAGCAGTTCCACCATCAGCATGGCTTGATCGAATGGCGTGCCCGCCCTGTCCACCAGAGCGCCCATCGCCCCCTTTTGCAGACCGTACAGGAAGGTGGTGTCGATGTTGTTGCGGACGTAGTCGTAAATCAGGTCCGGGTCGCTGCGCAGCGCGGTCGCCAGTTCGATGATCTCATTGGGCCGCGCGGAGGCGCCCAAGCCATTGGAGGCCGTATCGGGCAAACCATTGTAATAGCCCTCCGCCACCGATGGATCCATCAGGGCGGCGGTGCCGATCTTTACCGATGGGAGGGTGTCAGCCCTCGTGGGTAGGGTCCACAATGAAATAGAGATAAATAAAGAAACCGAAAATTTGGCCAAAGCCGAAGATACTTTAAGCATTTATGACCATTTCTTATTTATAGATTTCTATATTCTAATTAGAAATCGAGAGCTCTACCAGGTGACGGCACCCCAGGTGAATGAGCCCCACACATTTGCGGGCGAGGTGACGACTGTTGAGATCCGGTTCCCAGCCGCGTCATAGGTGTACGTGACCACCTTGCCGGAGCCGTAGTTCACGGAAATGAGACGACCGAGCGCGTCGTATTGATAGCTCACGCTAGACGCGTTCACCGGAACGGACCCCATCAGCGCCATCGCTACGGCGAATAGGACCGGACGCGACCATCGCGGCATAAACCCTGAACGCTTCATCTTCCCATGCCCCCAATGCCATTCCCAGGCGCCCACAACCCCGAGGGCGGGCGGATCCCCGCCAAGGTGACAGCCTCCCGCATGCAATTCCCGTTTACGGGGCCCCAAGCATGGCAAAAGGCGATAGCGCAAGTTTCGGGTTACACGCAGGCCGAACTTACGCTTTTTTGAACACAACCAATTTGCCATGGCATGTGCGACAATAGCAACCCTGCACGGGGCGGAACAAATCTGTATGTAAGGAGCGGTGAGATAAACCGGCCCGGCTGGTAGCGACACGGCATTACGATGGGCAGCGCCAGCCTGCCCCGCCGGTTGGCGTCATCCATTCCAGGATAAGCCATGGGCTTCGCGTGACGCCATCGGCTAGCGGCTGGGTCTGGTTGCCGCGAAACAGCGCGACGCTCCGGAACTCTCCTCCGGTCACGGGGTCCGTGCTGACCACCCGGATCATGGAGCCGACCACCAGGCCCCCGCCGGTGCCGAAGCCCGTCGTCGCGAAATCGCGCCCCTCAAGGGCGGCCTTGCCCAGGAAGGGCCCGCGCGCATGAACCGTTCCCCATAAGCGCAGGCAAGATCGCACATCCTGGCCCAGGGCGGGAATGGCATCCAGATCTTCCAGCGACCAGAGGGCAGTCCGCCCGTCCATCGCCAGGTTCGTGCCATCGGCACCCGGAGGATCCATGCCCCGCCACTGGGCGATGGCGTCGGCCGCCGCCATCGCCTCGCGCTCCGCGAAGCCAAGGGACCGTATCGCCTCCGCCAGCGCGCGCCGGGACAAGCCGTTGAGATCGATGCGCCCCGCCTCCGACATCACGGTGAAGCCAACCATCCGACCCTCAACCGCGATCTGCCCCGTATTGGACGAAACGGGCGCCTTGCCGGAAGCGGCGACGCTGTCGAGCACTCGCCATATCGCCAAGGCCGCGCGCTGCTCCGCGCCCAAGGCGACGGAGCCCGCCCGCGCCTGTTTGCGCGCCGCCACGCCATTGCCCACGACCGTCAGCCCCACCGCCGTGGCGACGGCCAGCAGGAACAAGGTCAGCAGCAGGGCATAGCCCCGCTGCCCCTCCTGGCGAGTACGCCGCCGGCATCGCGATCCATATCAGTGGGCGGACCCATTCGCCCCCGTCTGCGCCTCCAGTTGCTGCACACGCGCCTTCAGCGCCGCGATCTCCTTCTGCTGCTCCTGCACGGCCTTGAGCATGGTGACCATCACTTCATTGTATTTGATGGACTTGGTCCCGGCCTCATCTTTCGCGGTCAGCACGGCGTCCGGCAGGACCGCTTCGGTTTCCTGGGCGATCAAGCCGGTCTGGCGCCCTTGCATGGCGTCATCCTTCGGCGCCTTCCACCGGAAGGTGACCGGGCGAAGGTGCATCACCTGACCGATGGCGCCGTCGGGCAGGCTTTGGATATCGGTCTTCAAGCGCACGTCTGAAGATTGCGTAACGCCGCCAGACGCGTTGACGACACCGGCCACATCCAGCCGAGTGGCCGGCGCGGTCGTGCCAATACCGACATTGCCATTGGGGTTTACTATCAGGCGCACCGATCTAGTGGCCGCATCGAAAATAAAGAAATTCCTTATACTCTGGCCAGACCAGTCAGTGCCGATGTCCCAGGCTTCCCCGCCTTGCACCCTGAACATGATGGATGACTGGTTTTCGCCATCAACCGCTATTTGGGGCGCACCTCCACGAACATGCAGCATGTTCCAAGGGGCCGACACGCCTATACCGACACTTCCCGCATTATTGATGCGCATTCGCTCGACAGTATTGCCACTGGGCCCGGTACTGTTTGCCTTGGTAGCCAAAATCAGGTCACCGCCCCATGAACCGCTATCGGCGCCATAGATCCTGGCAAGCTGATTCGCATCACCATTATTGACCCAGAGTATGCTGCCACCGTTCCCCGTATTGCCGCTGACTGAATTCAATCGTAGCAGAGGCGCCTCGGTTGCACTTCCAGTGTCACTGCTGATCTCCAAGGGCGCGTTCGGCCCTGCCGTACCGATCCCGACGCGCCCATAGCTGTCGATGCGCATCCGTTCCACCGGATTGCCGGCGGTTCCACCGGCGGGAGCTTTGGTGGAGAAGGTGAGCATACCACCATAGCCACCAGCATCCTGGCCCGCGATCTTGGCGAGGGCATTGGCATCACCAACGTTGGTCCAGAGGATGCTGGCGCCGTTGTTGGGCTGAGTGTCCACGGCATTCAGACGCAAGAGCGGCGCCTCTATGCCCGTGCCGGTGTTTCGCGCGATTTCAACCGGCGCCAAGGGCGCGGCTACCCCGACCCCCACATTGCCCGTGAAATTGGGGCAGCCCAGGGTGCGGTTGAAATTATCCATCACATCCGTGGCGCTGGCCGTCTGCCCGTTCTGCAGCACATGCCATGTCGGGCAATCCGCCAATGCGGTACCCGCCATCAGGCTGGCCCCCGCCACCATCATACCGGCAACCCAGAGGCGCCTCCTGGCCCCAGAAGAAGGGGGCCGCGGGACTCCGCCCAAGGCCCGGCCAAGACAAATATCGCCAAGATTATATACCACCCAAACCGACATATCGATGTTCCCCCAAGTTTATTTGAATAGTCCCCAAACCCTCGGCCATTGGCGCGCATTGAACCAGCCCTCGCGCGCCGTTCTCAGCCTCCATAGCAATGCCATGGGTAGGCCATTCCTTTCCGAAGTCCACATGACCAATGCCGCCAGCACCGTGATTCTCATCAACGAACCGGCGTATTCGCCCCCGACAGCGCCTCCAACTGGTTCATGCGGGCCTTCAGGGCGTCGGTCACCTCCCGCGCCTGCATCACATTCCGGACGATGACCGGGCGCAGGAAGACCAGCAGTTCGGTCCGGCCATGGTTGTTCTTGGTGCTGCCAAACAACTTGCCCACCACCGGAATGTCGCTGAGATAGGGAATGCCACTGCCAGATTTGCTGGAGGTGTCGCTGATCAGACCGCCCAAGGCCACCGTCTCCCCGTCCTGGATGTTGACGATGCTGCTGATCTTGCGCTGCTGGATGGTCGGGCTGTCGATGCCGGACGTGGTGGTGGTGGCGACGCTGCTGACCTCCTGGTTCACGTCCAGCACCACGGCCCCGCTATGGTTGATGCGGGGCGTCACCTCCAGGATCACGCCGGTATTCTGGTACTGGATGGAATTCACCACGGCGCTGTCGCTGGTCAGCGTGCTGGTGGCCTGCTGCACCACCACCGGCACCTCGTCACCCACCTGCAGACGCGCCGTCTCATTGTTCAGCACCATCAGACGCGGGGCCGACAGCACCCGCACGTTCGTCACGCTGGACAGCGCGTTCAGCACCACCCGCGTGTTGGGCGTCAGGAAGGTGTAGTTGAAGTTGGGATAGCTGGCGCCAATGGCGGCGGCGGTGCCATAGCCGGCGGTGCTGCTGCCCCGGTCCAGGAACCACTGGACGCCGAAATTCAGGTCATCATTCAGCGTGACCTCAGCGATCGTCGCTTCGATCAGCACCTGCTCACGTTGGGCGTCCAGCCGCGTCAGGGCCTGTTCCAGCATCGCGTATTGGCTGGCGGTGCCATATATCAGCAGGGCGTTGCGGCGCTCATCCGCCACCACCTTGGCACCCTTGAGCTCCGGGATGCCCTCCCCGTCCCCGCCCATGTCCCCGGCGGAAGCGGAGGCGGGCGCAACCGACAGCGGGCTGGTGGGGCTGGTGCTCAAGGCGCCGCTGGAGCCAAAGCCGTTGGAGCCAAAGCCGTTGGAGCCAAAGCCGTTGGAGGAGGATCCGCCAAAGGACGACGTGCCACGCGAGGAGGAGCCGAAGCCGGTTCCAGAAGAGGACTCGGATGGCGTGGACGATGCCATGGAACCGCGGCCGCCTGAACGGCCACCCTCGTCCCTTCCGCTGGACGATCCGCCTCCCCGTCCCATCAGGCGGTTCAAGGACGCGGCCAGTTCCGTCGCGGACCCGTTCTGCACCTCGTAATAATGGACCATGCGCCCTCCCTCGGTGGAGGTATGGTCCAGTCGCTCGACCCATGGGCCGATGGTGGCCAGGAATTCCGGCCGCTTGGCAGCCACCAGCAGGGCGTTCAGCCGCGGCAGCGGCACGAACTCCACCATGCCCTGCAGGGGGCTGCTGTTCAGCTGCAGGACCTGGCGCAGCTCAGCCTCAAGCTTGGCCGGTTCGACCGATTGCAGTGTGAAGAGCGAGAAGGATAGGCCCGCCAGCCAATCCACGTCGAAACTCGAGACCAGTTGCGTGAAGGATTCGATTTCCCGGGCGGTGCCGCTGACGATGAAGATGTTGCGACCCGCATCCGCCAGCTGGATGAGGCCGGGCCGGGTCAGAGGGCGGACGATCTTGTCGAGATCGGCGGTCGAGATGAACCGCACCGGCACGATCGCGGTACTGAAGCCTGCCGCCTGCTCAGCGGCCGACAGGCGCTGAAATGGCGCCTGGGCGGCGGCATCCGAAACCGGGACCACCTGGTAGAATCCATCGCCCGGGATGATGGCGTACCCTTGGGCCCGCAACACGGCGTCGATCGCCGCCAACGCCTGCGCCCGGGGCAGCGGGCGGGTCGTGCGGATGGTGACTTGGCCCTGGACCTTGGGATCGACCGTGTAATTGAGGTTCAGCATGCCGCCAAGGACGGCATCCAGCACTGAGCGAACGTCGGCGTTGACAAAGTTGACATCGATCGGCTCCCCCTCGCTTCCGGCCAGGCCGCGCATGGCACCCGCCGGACGGACGAACTCCCCCGTGCCGCTGATGGTCTGTGGCGGTTGCCGGGAGGGAGCCGGTGTCGCGGACGTAAAAAGCGACGTGTCCGGCCCAGCTTTTTGCGTGGACGCGGGTGCCGACGGCAAAGGGACACTGGTAGCGGCCCGCTCGGGCGCCCCGGAGCAGCCGGCAAGCGCCACCGTGGTCAACAGTGAGACTGTGAGGAATGAACGGATCATGGTGGTGCTTTACCTAGGGGGCGGTGCCGGGGTGATGGGCGGCGGGATGACGAGTGGGAAGTCCTGGACTTGGCCTTCATGGCGAAGGCGCAAGCTGGTTCTGGTGATGGCCTCGACCCGCCACTCCCCCAGCGCGTCCCCCGTCCTCAGCCGGAATGGCTTCTGAACACGCTTGTCCATGCCGGTGGCGATGCCATTGCTGACGCCGGCGATGATGCCTGTCACCTGCAGGTCCGGTGCCGGGATCAGGACCGGGGGTGGCGGGACGACGGGCTTGGGCGGCGGCGGGCGACGGCTTTGGGAGAACGGCGGACGTCGCACGGCCTCTCCCGGCTCGGCCAGAGGTTGAGTGGCCGGCTGGCCGTGAACGGCTGCCGCTGGCGGCAACGGCGGGATAATGGCGGCCACCGGCTTGGGGACGGACAAGATACCGGCCAGCGCCATGGCGGCACCGGCGGCCATGCCAATGCCAGCCAGCACCACCACCCCGCGATCAAGGATTGGCAAGGTCGGCATAGGCGTCGATCTCCAAGTCCAGGATCAGGGTCGGCAACCCATCGGTGATGGCGGGTTGAACATGAACTTCCCGTAGCAGCAGTCGGGGCTGTACCGCTTCAATTTGCGTCAGCGCGGCGTTGACCGCTTCGGCTGTGCCCTCCAGACTCAGCCGGCAGGTCAGCCGCTGCCGATTTTCGCCAATCGGCTCGACGCTGGCATTCAGCGCCCGAATGGTTACACCACCAATTGAAGCGGCCGAGCGCAAGGTCGCTTGCATGGCGTCGGCGTTTAGCCCCTTCTGGAACAGCGCCCCTTCATCCACCGCCTGCTCCAGCACCCCAACCCGGCGCGCGAGTTCCCCGCGCTGAGCCACCACACCTTTCGCCGTGGCCAGCTGAGCCGCCCGGGCCTGTCGCCGCTCCATCGCTTCGGACACCTTTTCCAAGAGGGGCGGAGCTAACCCGTAGGCGCCTGCGCAGATCGCACCAAGGACAAAGGCCAGGACAAAACCTGGCCGCAATGACATTGACTGCGATGACGGACGCACCATCATCGTGCTCCTCCACCGTCGATTGCGGGTTGTTCCGCTGCCGGCAGCCGATCCACCCCGGTCGCGACCGTGAGCGAAAGGCCAAAGCGGGAGGCGCCTGGATCTGGCGGAGCCACAAACCGCACCGCGCTAAAGACGGGACTTTCCCGGAAGCGCGCTAGCACGGCATCGGCATCAGGGCTGTTGACCTGCAAGACAAGACCGTCCGCCCGCAGCGTCAAATCCTGCAACCAGGCATCGTCGGGCAGAAGCCGCGCGACCTCATCCAGCAGTGAGCGCCGCGACGGCTGTGCCAATGTGTCGCCATCGCGATTGAGCACAGCGCTCAGCATGCCCAGCCGGTCCCGTAGGTGGTTGACCGCTTTGACATCGTCAGTCAGGGCTTTGAGCTTCCGCTCCATGTGCGCGGTTTGCTGATCGAGGATCCAGCTGGCGAACAAGGGCACCGCCGGCACCGTGAGAATGACGACGAGCGAAAGAGCTACCATTCGCCCTAGCCGCCGCCGTATGCGCCGTCCATCGAGGCGAAGGAACTGCGGCCGGACGCCACTGCCATCTGCGGTAATGGCAACGACACGGCCACCGGTCGACAGTGCCGTCGCCAGGACACTGCGCCGCACCATGAAAACACGGGCGACCGACTGGCCGGCCTCACGTACCGTCACTAAATCCCAGGCCAGCAGCTCGGGTCTTAAAGGCATATAGCGATGAGCCAGCATCGCCGCCTGTCTCCACGGGTCGACACCGATCCCGCGGGGTAACGGCAGGTCCACCGTGTAGACGTCGATGTCGTTCAGGATCAGGGTGACAGGCTCCCGCGCCGGCAAGCCCATAGGCCCCATCGCCCCCGGCGGCAGATGCAAGCGCTGGGGCAGCAGCCCGAAATAACGCGCTAATTTTTTCGGGAGCGCCGCCGCGATCCCCTCGGCAAGGCCATCGATCAGAGCAGCCGCCAAAGCCAGCACGCGCCGGGATTCATTGCCCACCCCCGCGGCAAACGTTAGCGATGGTATCGAATTCGC
The DNA here is from genome assembly GCF_000333275.1 of Azospirillum sp. B4. Taxonomy (GTDB): domain Bacteria; phylum Pseudomonadota; class Alphaproteobacteria; order Azospirillales; family Azospirillaceae; genus Nitrospirillum. The sequence goes on from NZ_BACU01000145.1 coordinate 12,630, forward strand.
AGAATATCCCGCCCCCCCGTATCGGAGCGGCGATCATCGGCGGCCACCAATCGCCACTGGTCGCCTTCACGTCCAGGCGTACCAGATCGGGAAGGACGTCGGCGCGCGTCCAGCGGTCAGACCAGCTGCCTTGTTGGCGATCAAAGTAGGACCAGGCTATCCGCGAGACATCGGCCACCAGGACGCCGTCCGTCGTCGCCAGCGCGTCCGGCCGCAGCCCAGCCACGCGCAGATGAAGCTCCTGATGGTCCGGCGGACCTTGCACCCTCATCGTCACGCGATACAGTCCACCCCGGCCCAGGCCTGGCGGCAAGGCTGTCAGCAATTCCAGGTTGGTAGCATCCGCTACCAGCGGTGCCAAGCCAGTAGCAGCTCTACCGAGGGCCGCCACGGGTAGGGCGCTTTGTACCGCCGCATGAATAAAGTCATGCGCGCGGGTCAATGCGGCGGTCCCGCGCTGCAGCCCCCCGCTACGATCCGACATCCTGCTCATCATGGGCAGCAGTTCCACGCCGGCCAGGGCCAGCAAGCCCAGCAGGGCCAATACGACCAGGGCCTCCACCAGAGTCATGCCCCGCTGATCAGCCGGGTAGGGAAGATGGGCTGTCATGGCCACCTCCCCCACGGGGGCCGCGCCGTCGCCACCGCCAGCGGGCCCCCCGAGAGCTCGGACACAGTCACACGATAGGTCGCGTCATCGTCCTGAACAGGCTCGCCTTTTATCCGAAAGGGCAGGCTGCCAACGATGGGGTCGGGCCGATCGCCGACAACCGGCACCGCTGGGCCTGCCACCGCCAAGGACTGAGCAAGACGAAGAGCCGCCGCTTCGGTCCAAGCTTGGCGCGCCGCCCAGGCGCCTGACCAGGCGTTCTGCATCAGCAGCGCCGTGACCAGGCTGAAGATGGTCAGGGCAATGAGCATTTCCAACAGCGTGAACCCCCGCGACGCCCTCATGGCCGGCTCTCCGTATGCACCGTGCCCAGAGGCCAATCGACCAGGATAACCTTCTCCTGTCCCGCCTCACGCAGGAATAGCCGGCCGCCCTGTGACCAGCCTCCGGGCAGAAACCGGATGGTGTTGGGAAAGCTCGGATCAGCACCGACGATTTGCAAATCCACGGCCGCGATGCGGCGCAGACGGCCACCATGAGCTACTCCCTTCCCCCCTTGCATGTCGCCGAGGGAGAATGTCGTTTCCTGACGCAATATCACGGCATCGGCCTGCCGGCTGCGCAGTTCCTCTTCCAAGGCTGATACCGCCGCCTCCAGGCGCAAACCCGGAAGGCGGCGCTGTAGTCCAAGGGCCAGCACGCTACCCGTCATACCGATGATCGCCAGGACCACCAGGATTTCCACTAATGTGAAACCGGCGTTGCGCACGTCTACCAATTCGTGACATCGCGGGCGTCGCCCTCACCGCCCTCCGCGTTGTCGCTGCCCCAGGAGAACAGATCATAGGCGCCATGCTGGCCGGGCGCCTTGTAGCGGTAAGGGTTGCCCCAGGGGTCGATTAGTGCCTGGCGCTTGCGCAGGTAAGGCCCGCGCCAGTTGGCGTCGCCCCCCGGCGCGGCGACAAGGGCCTCCAAGCCCTCATCGCTGGTAGGATAGCGCCCCATGTCGACGTAGAAGAGGTCGACGGCCGAAACCAGCGTATTGATCTGCGCCTGGGCCGCCTCCCCTTTGGCCTTGCCCAGGCGGGCGACCAGGTTTGGCGCAACCAGCAGGCCCAGGAGGCCGATGATGACCAGCACCACCAGGACCTCCACCAAGGTGAAGCCTCTCTGGTCCGCCAACCGCTTCTTCGTTTTTTCAGATCGCAATGTCATTGAGACTCATAATTCCTGAAATAAGTGCGGCGAAAATCGCACCGACCATGCCACCCAAAACAAGGGTCAAGGCCGGGGTGAGCAAGGCCAGCGCCCGATCTAGGGCAGTCGCTCTTTCCCGTTCCAGCGCCTTGGAGAGATCCAGCAAAGCCTGGGGCAAGCTGGCTGTTTGTTCCGCCAGCGCCATCAGCCGAACCAAGCGCGCGGGAAAAAGCGGCTCGCTTCCAAAGGCTCGGCTGAGTCCCTGTCCACCCCGCACGGCGAGGCGCACCCGATCAGCGGCACCGGCCAGCGCCCGGTTCGCCATACACCCGCCGGCGGTCGCCAGCGCCGCCGCCAACGGCACGCCCCCGGCCAGCAAACTGGCGAGCGTGCGGGTGTAAAGGGTCAGTTGGGCATCGCGCAGCAGGCGACCGAACGGCCCCGTCGCGGTGAGAAGGAAGCGATCGATCCGGAGGCGGGCGTCGGCCTGCCGATAAAACTGCAACAGCGCCAGCAACATCGATAGCCATGCCGGCCATGAGACCCGGACCGTAATGCCCCATGAGGTCCCCGATGGCCAGCACGGCTAGCGTGGCGGTGGGCAGCTTGGCCTTGCTGCCTGCGAACAGGTCCTGGAACTGCGGCAGGACATAGCCGGTCAACAAGGCCAGAGCGGCCAAGGTCAGGAACGCGATCAGCGCCGGGTAAATCAAGGCGCCGATCAATCGCTGGCGGAACTGTGCCCGATCCGCCTCCAGCACAGCTAGATGCTCCAGCGCGGTCGGCAAGGAGCCGCTCTGCTCCCCGGCACCCACCAACCCCACGAACTCCTGAGGGAAAACCTTGGAATACCGCTCCAGGGCGCGGCCGAGATTTTCGCCTGCGCGCACACGCTGCCGCAGATCGCTCACCAGGCTGCTGGCAGCGGGCCTGTCCATCTGATCCGCGACCAATCCTAAGGCCGGTTCCAGGGCGATACCGGCGGAAATCAGGTTGGCCAGGTCACGGACGAAGGACAAACGTTCAACTCGCGTCAGACCGGGTGAACGATGGCCCCAGCGGGAAACGCCTTCCGCCTTCACGGAGGTGGGCCGCAGACCACGCTGAAGCAATTGATCGATGGCGGCGGTCTCATCATCGGCGTCCAGACCGCCGCGACTGCGGCGGCCCTCCATGGACAAGGCGCTATACGTGAATCGAGGCACGGGATCAGTCCGCCCTGGTCACGCGCAGGATTTCCTCCGGCGTGGTGACGCCGTCCAGGACCCGCTGCAAACCGTCCTGGTAGAGGGGCACCATGCCGCCCCCCTCCACCGCCGCCGCCTCGATCTCCGCCGACGACGCCCCCTGGCGGATCAGCGTCCGCACCGCGTCGGTGACGGGCAGCCATTCGGCGATGGCCAGGCGGCCGCGATAGCCCGTGCCGGTGCAGGCCGGGCAGCCCACGGCGCGATAGACGGTGGTCACGCGCGCGGGCAGGCCCAGGGCCGCCGCCGCGTCCGCCGACAGTGCGTAGGGCTGCCGGCAGTGCGGGCACAGCGTGCGCACCAGGCGCTGGGCCAGCACCCCGTTCAGGGTGGAGGCCAGGAGATAGGGGTCCACCCCCATGTCCATCAGGCGCGGCACCGCCCCGGCGGCATCGTTGGTGTGCAGGGTCGACAGCACCAGGTGGCCGGTCAGGGCCGCCTGCACCGCCACCTTGGTCGTCTCCCCATCGCGCATCTCACCCACCAGGATCACGTCGGGGTCCTGGCGCAGGAAGCTGCGCAGGGCATGGGCGAAGGTCAGGCCGATGCCGGGCTTCACCTGGGTCTGGTTGATGCCGTCCAGCATGTATTCCACCGGATCCTCGACGGTCAGGATCTTGCGGCGGGCGGAATCCATGCCGCGCAGGCCGGCGTAGAGGGTGGTGGTCTTGCCGCTGCCCGTCGGGCCGTCACCAGCACGATGC
>NZ_BACU01000144.1 GCF_000333275.1 Azospirillum sp. B4
ACCACCAGCGGCGACGTCCACATCGCCGTCACGGCGGTGGCCGACGCCCCCACCCTGCAGACGACGGACACCAGCGGCAGCAACAACGGCGCCATCGCCCTGAACATCCAGTCTGCCCTGGTGGATACGGACGGGTCGGAAAACCTGCATGTCACCGTGGGCGGCCTGCCCGTGGGCGCCATGCTGACGGCGGGGACGGACAACCATGACGGCACCTGGACATTGCAGTCGTCCGACCTGGCGCATGTGTCGCTGGTGCCCTCGGGCACCGAGACGGGCACGCTGGCCCTAACCGTGACGGCCACGGCGCAGGAGGCCAACGGCAGCACGGCCAGCACCACCAGCCTGCTGCACGTGGCGGTAGCCGACAGCCATAGCTTGGCGACCGACGGGCTGCTGGCCTCCGGCCTCAGCCTGTCGGCGGTCAGCGGCCAGACGGTGTCGCACGCCATCGTCTCGCTGGACCCGCTGGCCTTCCATACGGGCGACAGCCTATCGCTGGCCGGCCTGCAACTGGACACGACGGCGGACGGCCGCACCATGATCGCCAGTACCAATATCGAGGTGGTTGGCGGCGGCTTCGACAACGTGCACCATAGCCTGACGCTTGCCGGCGACGCCGATGCCAGCACCTACCAGTCGGTCCTTCAGGCCTTGAACCTGAACGCCGGCGCCGACAACGGCACGCGGGCCATCAGCATCGACCTGTACGACCAAGGTGGCGCGCACATGGCGTTGGGTCACTTCGACCTCAGCCACACGGTGGGCACGGTGGGGGATGCGTTGACGGCACTCAGCACAACCTTGAGCACGGGCCTGGACACCACCTTTGACAGCTCTACCTCGTCTTCGGGGCTGGACAGCGCCGTGGCCGATCCCTTCAGCGGGTCATCGACGGTGGACACCACCGTCCACCACGACACGACCATCCACACCGGGTTCTGACCACATCGGACTGAGAGATGCCAGAAACACCACGCGTGCTTATCGTCGACGACGATCCGGTCATGCGGGACCTGGTCAGCGTCATCACCATGGCCCAGGGCTTCGAGGTTCTGCAGGCCAGCGACGGGGCGAAAGGGTTGTCCATCATCCGCAACGCCCCGCGCATCGACCTGGTGATCAGCGACTGGGAGATGCCGTTCATGGACGGCGTCGAGTTCTGCCGCCAGATCCGGGCGCTGCATATGCCCAAATACATCCACGTCCTGCTGCTGACCGCGCGTCAGCGGCAGGCGGACTTCCTGGCGGCGATGGAGGCCGGGGCAGACGACTTCCTCAGTAAACCCTTCAACCCGGCCATGCTATCGGCCCGGCTGGGGGTGACCAAGCGGCTGATGGCCCTGCAAAGCCGGCTGATGCAGAACAACGAGCTGCTGACGCAGACCAATGAGCGGCTGACGGAAACCTACACCAAGCTGCAGGAGGATATGGACGCCGCCGCCCGCGCCCAGCGCCGCCTGCTGCCGGAGCCGCTGAAGACCGTGGGGCGGGCGCGTTTCGCCTCCTGCCTGGTGCCATCGGCCGACATCTCCGGCGACATGTACAATTTCTTCGAGCTGCCGGATGGCTCCATCGGCTTTTACATGGTGGACGTCGCGGGCCATGGCGCCCGCGCCGCTCTGATGTCGGTGACACTGAACCGCCTGCTGAACGCTGACGCCTTCGTCAACGGTGACGGGCGCCAGCACCACGGCCGGCCGCACGCGCCCCACTCCGTCGTGTCGGAACTCAACCGCCGCTTCGTGCCCGACAGCGAGATCGTGGACTACTTCACCATGATCTGTGGCGTGCTGGACCAGGACGCCGGTCAGTTGCGCTTCTGCCAGGCCGGCCACCCCCACCCGGTGGTGGTGCCGCGGAATGGGGTGCCCTACGCCGTGGGCTCCGGCGGATTCCCTGTGGGGCTGCTGGACGGCATGGACTACGATGACACCATCGTGTCGCTGGCACCCGGCACACGGGTGGTGCTGCATTCCGACGGCGTGACGGAATGCGCCTCCCCGGACGGGGAATTCTACGGCGAGGCGCGCCTGCATAAATTGCTGGATGAAGTACGGGAGCTGCCCATCGACCAGGTCAGCGACGCGGTGCGTGAGGCTCTTTACGCCTGGCGTGGCGGTACTGGTTTCGACGATGATGTAAGCGTACTGGCATTTGAAATTCATAGTTGAGATCGGAGCAGCATGCTTACCATCACGCACGCAAACGGTACGAACGTCCTGAGCATCGACGTCGGCCGCCTGGACGCCGCAATCGCCGTTCGGTTCAAGGATACCTTCCTGGCGCAGGAACTGTCGCCGGGGCCGGTGCTGATCGACATGACGGGCGTGTCGTTCATCGACTCCAGCGGCCTGGGCGCCCTCATTTCCATCGTCAAACACCTGAAACTGCCGGGCCGCCCAGGCATCTGCGGCCTGCAGCCGTCGGTCAAGACCATGTTCTCGCTGACTCGTATGGATCGCGTCTTCGCCATATACCCCGATGTCGCCACCGCTCTCGCCACCCCTGCCCAGTGAGCCAGCCTACATGAATGCCGGATCGATCCTGCACGTCTCGATCCGGAGTCGCCTGGAGGACGTTGGCTTCCTCACCCAATTGCTGATCGACGCGGCCGGCCAGGTCATCCAGGCGGACTGGATCCTGCTGGAAATCGGCCTCGCGGAGGTGGTGAACAACGCCATCAAATACGCCGTCGGCGGCCTGCCCGACGGGCACCTCACCCTGAAGGCGGACATCCGGGACGGCCTGCTGGTGGTGGAGGTCGAGGACAACGGCCTGCCCATGCCGTCCGACACCCAGTCGGTGTTCGAGCGGGCGGGCGACATGAGCGACGTCATGGCACTGTCCGGCCGCGGCTTTTCCCTGGTCCGCCAGTGTTTCAGCGATGCCCGCTTCCGCAACGAGGACGGCGTGAACCGCGTGACCCTTTACTACCCACTGGCGCGGGAGACCGTCCCGCTGTGACCTAAGTGTCCTGGACCAGAATTCGTTTTATCAGGTTTGTTCATCGGGCTGAGCATTGTAGAGGCAGAACCGCTCGATTGAGGCGCGGATGTCGTCGGCCGATTTGGTCCATCGAAAGGGCTTTGGGTCTGCGTTATGGCGCTCGATAAACGCCATAATGGCGTCGTGGAGGGCCGCGACGCTGCGATGGATGCCGCGCCGGATCTGCTTTTCGGTGAGGATCGCGAAGAAACGTTCGACCTGATTGAGCCATGAGGACCTGGTCGGCGTCAGATGTACATGCCAGCGCGGCCGGCGTGCCAGCCAGTTCCGAATGAGCGGCGCCTTGTGTGTCGCGTAATTGTCCATGACGAGATGCACGTCGAGGCCGCTTGGCTGTTAATCGGCATGCAGCTTGAATGCCGATCGGCGCGGTATCCGTTTGATTCCATTGAAGTCGATGGGGTCATTCGACCGCGCCGATTTACACCTTTGTTGAACTCGGCGCTCTCAGCGGCAACGCTTTGGTTCCTGCCGCCACCGCCGCGGCCGCAGGCCATTCCTTGCCGGCTGATCACCGACTGGAACATCTTCTTGGGATTTTCCGCGATCGCAAAATGCTATTAATTCTTGATAGCTGCGAACACGTCATAGATTTCGTCGCCGATCTCGCTGAAAAGCTATTCAGTAGCCTTCCCGAACTGAGCATCTTGGCCACAAGCCGGGAATCGTTGAGAGCGGAGGGGGAACATGTCTTCCGACTATTCCCGCTGGCATGCCCGCCCCCGACCCTTCCAGCATCCAGCGAAGCCGCATTGTGCTACTCGGCGGTAGAGTTTTTCATTGATCAGGTCCAGGCTAATCAATTGGGCTTTCAATTGTCCGACGAGGATACGCCGTTGGTTGGCGAGATATGCCGCAAACTCGATGGCATCCCCCTGGCCCTGGAGTTGGTGGCCGGTCGTGTTCCAGCCTATGGCATCAAGCAAACGGCGATACTTTTGGATGGGCATTTCCACCTGCTGTGGGAAGGCCGACGGACCGCCCCGCCCCGGCTCCAGACCTTGAGCGCAGCGCTCGATTGGAGTTACGAACTGCTGAATGAAGCCGAACGGGCCGTGCTTCGGCGAATTTCCATTTTCGTAGGTTACTTCACCCTGGACGCTGCGGTCGCCGTCGCTTGCTTTGGTGATTCCGACAGCTATTCGGTGGTGAGAATCCTGGCCAATCTGGTTTCAAAGTCGCTGGTGGCGCTGCATGAAACGCCACACGGCGTCCGCTATCGACTGCTCGACACCACCCGCGTTTACGGTTTGTCCAAAATTGAGGCAACGGACGAGGCGCGGGCCGTAGCCTACAACCATGCGCGCTTCTCTTAGAGCCTGGTCCATAAATAAGTTGAATGATATCAGTCACTTGTGATTCATTCTGTTTGCGAAGACGGGAATGGATCCCAAGATTATGTGGACTGATACCACCCGTCGCCAGTATCAGCGGGATCATCTGAAGTATGCAAGCGATCTGACGAACGAAGAATGGGATGTCCTGTGCCCGGCGCTTCCTGGCGCGTACCGGCGGGGCCGCCCGCGTGAGGTGGAGCTACGGTCGGTGGTGGCGGCGATTTTCTACGTGCTGGAGGGGGGGTGCGCATGGCGGATGCTGCCGGACAGCTTTCCGCCGCGGACAACGGTGTAGCGTTACTTCTACGCCTGGCGGAACGACGGGACATGGAAGCGGCTGAACCATCTGCTGGTGATGCGGACACGGGAAGGAATGGGTCGCGAGGCCAGCCCCAGTGCCGGGGTGATCGACAGCCAGTCGGCCAAGACCACGGAGGCGGGTGGCGGGCGTGGGTATGACGCGGGCAAGAAGGTGAAGGGCCGTAAACGCCATATCATAACGGATACCAGCGGGTTACTGGTCGGTGCCGTCGTTCATGGTGCCGATATCCAGGACCGGGATGGCGCTCCTTCGGTACTGGCTTCGATCCGCACCGCGTTCCCCTGGCTGCGGCATGTCTTCGCCGATGGTGGCTACGCGGGCGACAAGTTGGAGATCGCCCTGGCCACCATGGGCAATTGGACCCTGGAGATCATCAAGCGATCCGACACCGCCCAGGGCTTCGTCGTCCTGCCCAGGCGTTAGGTGGTGGAACGGACTTTCGCTTGGCTGGGCCGCAATCGGCGCCTCGCCAAGGACTTCGAACGGGGAACCGATACCGCAACGGCTTGGATCTTCGCCGCCAGCGTCAAGCTCCTCACCAGGAGATTGGCAAGGACTTAAAACTACCTATCCGATTCCGGGCCGGACTCTGAGAGGCATGGGCGGGCCCTTCCCAATTGCCGCCATCTGATACGGGTGATCTTACGATTTGGCGCCAATATTCTTTCGTCGGCTGGCATATTGACGAATATTGCGCACCTGGATTTTCATCCATCTAAACTATTTCTCTTCGAAAGCTCCCCCTACAGTCCACCTATCAACCGCCGCTGGATGAACCCCAAGCCTGGCATCCGCCGCCAGTCGGGGAAAGCCGGCGCAGATAGAGAGGGGAAGATGGCTTTTCCAACCGCGGTAAACGATCAGATCACCGACAGCGTCACCCAAGCTAACACCAAGGTCTTGGGCGACGCCCCGGCCGTGGCCATGGGCAACCTGTACCAGGCCACCGCCCAGGCCCTGGCCAACGCGGCCCACAATGCCACTTACGCTCAGCAGCAGTCCTACGTGACGGCGCAGACGGCCACCACAATGGGCGTGGCCACGCTCTACTCACTCGACACCGCGTCCACCGGCGTCGCGACCAAAGAAATCCTGAGCACCAAGGTCAAGGGTCTCTGATCCGGCGATCCCCCCGCTCAGCTGCGATCCGTTTTCCACCGGCCGGCGGGACGCGCCCGCCCATACCCTTAACCCTTAAACCGAAAGGAAGAATCCCATGGCTTTCCCCACCTCAGTGAACAACCAGATCACCGACAGCGTCACCCAGGCCAACACCAAGGTGCTGGGCGACGCCCCGGCCATCGCGCTGGGCAACCTGTACCAAGCCACAGCCCAGGCCCTGGCCAACGCCGCCCACAACGCCACCAACGCCCAGCAGCAGTCCTATGTGACGGCCCAGACCACCACCACCATGGGTGTGGCCACCCTCTATTCCATCGATACGGCCACCACCGGCGTCGCGACCAAGGACATCCTGTCCAGCTGACGCCCCGGCTCCGGCGCCGGCCTTGTGATCGGCGCCGGGGCCAGGCCCCCATTAGCCAATCGAGGAAGCTGGCCAGATGGCATTCCCCACCGCAGTCAACGACCAGATCACCGATTCCGTGACCCAGAGCAATCTGCAGGTCCTGGGCTCATCCCCGGCCATCGCCATGGGCAACCTGTATCAGGCGACGGCCCAAGCGCTGGCGAACGCGGCGCACAATGCCACCCTGGCCCAACAACAGATGTACGTGGCCGCCCAGGCGGCGACCACGGCGGGCGTGGCCCTGTTGTACTCGCTGGATACCGCGTCCACCAGCGCCGCGACCATGAAGATCCTGAAGTAAGCGCACGTCCCTTTCCACTTCCCTCACTTTGATAAAGGAGATTCCGAATGGCTTTCCCCACCGCCGTGAACAGCCAAATCACCGACAGCGTCAGCCAGGTGAACACCGCCGTCCTGGGTGACGCCCCGGCCGTGGCCATGGGCAACCTGTTCGTCGCCACAAGCCAGGCGCTGTCCAACGCGGCCCACAACGCGACCAACAACCAGCAACAGTCCTATGTGACCATGCAGACCTCGACCACCCAAGGCGTGTCCACGCTGCTGAGTATCGAAACCGCCAGCGACGGCGTCGCCACGGCCAAGATCCTCGGCCTCGGTTAAGGGCCGGGCCACAGGCAGGGCCTGACAGCCCGATCGGCCGGTAGGGTATGTCCTGCGCCACCGCGCATGACGACATCACACCGGCCCCCCGGCTACGCCGACGCCAGGAGGCCCGTCGATCATGGCGGACACATCCGCGGCGGCCAGCATCCTCAACGTCGGTCTCGCCCCGGTCATGGCCATGGGCATGACCCACATGATGATGGCCGACAGCATCGGCCTGGTCATGGCCAATGCCAGCGCCAACCAGCAGCGCGGTCAAGTGTTGGCCGCTGCCGCCCTGGCCCAGGTCCTGGCCATGATCCTCGCCGAAGGATCAAAGCCTCCGGCAGGCGGCTGAAGTCAAACAGGAGCGTTGTCAGAATGAACGAAGTCGGCACGACCAACAGCCAGGTGATCGACAACGTCACGGGCCTGGTCACCCTGATGACGGGCCAAGCCCCGTCCCAGGCATTCGGCATGCTGGACGCGGTCATGGTGGAAACCATGGGCATGGCCATGCACAACGCCGTCACTCGCCAGCAGGGCGCCGGCATGATCAGCGCCGCGGCGGTGACCGCCGCCTGCGCCAAGATGCTGGCCGTGCCAATGGACATTCCCCCACCCCCGCCGCCGCCCACGGCGCCGCCGCCGGCCGTGGGCAGTTTGGCCAGTCCGCCGCCGGACACCACGGCGGCGGCCACCATGGCGGCGGCGACCGCGAGCGCGGACACCGCCATCGCCACGCTGAAGGCCCAGGCCGCCGCCGCCAGCACTGCGGCGCAGGCGGCGCAGACGGACCTGAACAACCTGATCACCGCCGCCGGCGGCACGCCTCCCACCCCGACCACGCCCACTGCCGCGCCCACTGCCGCGCCCACTGCCCCGCCGGCAGCCCCATCGGCGGCGCCCAGCACCACGCCTTCCTCGCCGCCCCCCGACAGTGGGGCTGGCGGCGGTGCCCCGGGAAATCCGCCATCGTCGGTCCAGCCCCCCGCCCAGCAACCGCCGCAGAACTAGCCGCCGGGCTGACCCGTCCCCGCCCGCCGCGTCCATGCCACCTGACTTGACAGGGGCAGGCATGCGGCCGACGACGCCAGATCGAGAGCCGCCATGCCCGCCACAGTCGACGCCCAGATCATCGACGTCATCAACCAGGTCCAAACGGCGACCATGAGCCCGCAGGTCATCCTGACCAGCGGCGCCGGCAAGGCCTACCAGGCGGTGGCGCAATCGGCGGCCATCGCCGTGCAGGACGCCGCCGACACCCTGCGCAACCTATCGACCATCGCCACCACCGCCTCGGGCGTGGCCATGGCGCAGTTGCTGGCCACGGGCGACCCCAAGTACGCCCAGGCGCTGGTCCAGGCACAGAGCATGATGAAATCCGCCACCGACGATTTCGCCCAGGTGGGCGCCGCCGCCTCGCTGGTCCTCAAGAACTTCCCTTCGGGTTAAGCCACCATGACGGTCTCCATCGCCAACAAGCTGATCCAGGGCCGGGGCGGCCTGTCCGACGTGGCGGCGCTGGCCCTGGCCTTCATCGATGGCGGCGTCGAATGGCTGGCCTGGGCGACCGGGGGCGCCACCGCCCCCTATAACTTCCCCGACGAAACCACGATGCTGTCCCAGGTGCAGCAAGGCCTGCACGCCTCGCCCCTGGCCTTCCTGCCGGTCCTGGGGCTGATGGTGAGCCCGGTGAAGCTGATGACCTTCAGCCTGGCCGACCTGCGCGCCGTGGCCGCCATCGAGGGCGGAGCCACCGATGCCGCCACAGCCGCCCGGGGGCGCGCCATCCTGCAGGCCCATGGCCTGCTGACCCAGGCCGACCTGGCGACGGTGCCCGCCTTCCTGTCCCAGTTGGGCGTGGCGACCGCCCCCCTGTTTCAAGGACTGGGCCTGAACGACCTGATCGCCCTGGCCGACCTGCCGGCCGTGGCCACACCGGACGACGGCGGCCCCGACGCCCCGACCAGCGCACAGGCCGCCGCCGGCTTCGCCCTGGACCAGGCCCGCACGGCGGAAGAGTTCGGGGACTACTATCGCGCCTATCTGGCCCTGGCCGCCAAGATGAAGGCGGCCGGCAACCCGCCGGCCCAATGGCGCGACCAGGCCCAGGCCGCGGTGCAGACCCTGGCCCCCCTGATGTTCGGCGCGCTGGACTGTCCACAGGTGCCGGGCCTGGTGTCGCCGGGGGAGGTGGCGCGGGCCGTGGGCCTGTGGCTGCGTCAGGGGGGACGCATCGGCTTCTCCCGCCTTTCGGAAGGCGTGTGCCGCGTCATCGACAGCACCACCTACACCAACGAAACCGGGTCGGCGGCGCAGCAGACGCTGAACCTCTACCTGACCAACGCCCAGTCCTTCCTGGCCGCCAATTACCCTCAAACGGGCCGCATCAGCCAGGATGGCCGGTCCTGCGTGCTGCCGGCCCAGTCCGGCAACCTGTATGCCGAGTTGCTGCTGGGGCCCGGCGGCGGCATCACCTTGCGCCAGTTCCGGCGCATGTCCCCGCCGCCCGAAACCAGCTGACCGCCGGGTTCATTTGGCCCCAGGGCCGCCGTCGCCCCGGCCCACCCGCTCGTCCCGCCTCCCTGCCAGCGCCAGCCGGCGGCCGCGCCATGCCATTCCGCGTCCCGATCCTAACCGGAGAACCGCCATGACCATCGACCCGTCCCAGACCCCTTTTCCCGGCCCGCCCCATCCCCCGGCCCAGGCGCCGGCGGCCAGCCAGCCCTCGGTTCAGCCGCTGGGCCAACCACAAGCGCCCAGCGTTCCCGTGGCAGCCCCGGCCGCGGCCGTCACCATGCCCTTGGGCACCGCGCCCTTGGGCACCGCACCCCTGGGGGCCAATCACGTCGCCGCGACCCAGGCCATGGCGGACGCCGTCAACCAGCGTCTGGCGGCGGTCAACACAGCCATGGCCAGTGCCCAGGACGCGGTACAGGCCGCCGTCAACCAGGCGGCCTCGACCCTGAACCAGCACGTCGCCAACGTCCAGACCGCGGCGGCGGCGGCCCTGCCCCCGGCGCCGCCGACACCGATGCCGGTGCAGGCGCCCACGATCCCCAGCATTCCGGCCTACCCGCCGCCATCGGCGCCGATGACCTTCGCCGGCATGCCGGCCGACCAGGCCGCCAGTGCCGCGCAGGATGCCGTCATGGCCCACCTGCAGGCGGCCATGGCCGCCCAGCAGCAGGCCATCGCCGCCTCGCAACAGGCGGCTGAGCAGAGCATGGCCGCCGCCGACAACGCCGTGATCTCGGCGGAGGCCGCCGACGCCGAGGCGGACATGGGCTGAACTGCCGCATCCGACACGCCCGAGGATTAAATCCCCAAGGACCAGCCCATGCCGCTCCAACCCATCGCCGCCAACGCCCCAACCTCCGCCTCCGACCCCAACGCGGCGGCCATGGACGCCTTGGCCGCGATGGGCACGCTGGTCCAGACAGCCCTGAACCTGGAGCCGCAACCCCAGACGGTAGCAGTGCGCTATTTGCCGGATGAGCCGGACTATTCCATCAGTTGGAAGAAGACCGCGCTGGAGGAACGGCCTTATTGGCCGCCCTTCCCCGAAGCGGTGGCCTATCTGGCGGCGTCGGCGGACAGCCCATCCGCCCGCCTGTCGCTGATGAACCAGATGATGGACGCGTCATACGAGCTGGACGTGCGGCCGCTGGAAAGCAATGACCTGGACGCCCGCAACGCGCGCAGCAACTTCCGCGACCTGAGTTACGACGTCAGCAACCTTTCCTATTACGCCGGCAACAATAAGATCAGCTTCACGTCCATCGACGGCGAAGACGACGATACTCTGAGTTACTCGGATTTCTGTCAAACCGCGCAGGGGGTAGCCACCCAGTTGAACGGCATCGTCCGCTATCTCAGTGGCATTTCCGGCGACATGGCCGCCAACGCCTGCGTGGCGCAATGCGCACAGGTGTGCCAGGCCCTGGCGCCGCTGGTGGACAAGTTCGGACAGTCGCTGCCCAGCCTGCAGGCCAAGGACGCGATCACCACCTTCATCGCCACCCTGACGCCGGCGATGCCCATCCTGTCCGGCATCCTCAACGGGTACGCCACCATCTATAACAACGAGCACCTGCCGTACATCTTCATCGAGCGGCTGAGCCTGAACTACACCACCGACCCAACCCAATCGGACAGCCGGTCCTACGCCACCATCGCCGGCGCCCACCTGACGGCCTTCCTGCACAAGCAGGACTGGCTGTTCCCCGTCATGCAGTGGGCGGTGACGGACCTGGCCCAGGCGCTGGCCCCCTTCGGCGACAAGGTTTGCTTTTTCCTGAAGGGCGGCAGGGGGCTGCAATACCTGCTGGGCAAGCCCCAGGACGGCACGGGCGACTGGGACACCCAAATCCTGATCGACCCAACCTTGCCCTGGGACAAGTGGTGGGAGACGTATCGCGACGTACGCGACGTGGTGAACAACTGCCTGGCGCGCTACAACTTCGTCATCTCCGCCACCCTGATGGCGCAAGCCTCCGCCCTGATGGAGGCGACAGCCAGCGCCACGGCGGCGCTGACGAGTGGAAGCGGAACCGACAGCACCATCTTCGGCGACATCTATTCCCTGGCGGCACAAGCCACCCTCGATGATCAAGCCTACGCCAACGACCATGAACTGGTGCTGGACAATGCCCAGGATGACACGATGTGGCGCCCCGGCGGCAACAGCCGCGCGGAATTGCTGGACGTCGGCCTGCCCCGCTATTGGTCCATAGACCTGCTGGCGCAGTGGACCACCATCCGCCCCGCCATCGCCCAGGCCAGCGGCATCCCCTGCCCGCCGGCACGCTATTTCATCGAGGACTGCATCGGCATGATCCGGGAGTGCGATGCCGACGTGTCGCCCGTCCCCGCCAAGCGAGCCCAGCGCCTGGACCGCCTGCTGCGCGCCCTGTCCGCCACCACCCCGGATCTGGCCAGCTACCTCGCCACCCAGAAGACCGCCACCAGCCTGGCGGGCCTGACCCAGTGCCCAGCACAGATCGCCGCCCTCAGCAACACCCAGGTCAACGGCCTGGCCACCGTGCTGCTGGGCCAATTCTGCACCGCCTATGAACTGACGGCCGATCCCAACCTGGCCGCCGCCTTCGATGGCCTGGCCGCCGGCCAGTTGAACCCCACAGCCATCAACGCGGCCACCACCGCGACCGACCAGGCCAATCTGGTCTTCACGTGGTGTGAAGCCATCTCCAACCAGATGGCCGCCCACCTGGCGGCCCGGGGCAGGATGGTGACGAACCTCAGCATGGCCATCGCCGACCTGGTCAGCCAAACCGCCCAAAACGTCAGCTTCCGCCTGAACCCGGTGGCGGAAGGCCTGTTCGCCGCCCAGCTGCAGGCGCAGCTGGCCGACGACGGTACCGCAATGCGCAACCAGGTGGCGCCGGCGCCCTATGCCTCCGTCGCCCTCTATTTGCCTGACTGCCTCAGTCCCCAGGACATCACCGCCGACATGATCAGCAGCTTGGGCAGCATCGTCTCGCTGGTGGCGGGTAACAGCCCCTATTTCGGCGGCGTTCTGAAGGACACCGTCAGCGGCATCATTCGCATTTTCGCCAAGCAGCCCCTACCCCTGGGCAGCACAAGCTACGCCCCCCTGGCGGCTCTGCTGACACCCAAGCCGGTGTCGGCGGTACTCCGTACTGTGGCCATACCGCAATGGACCTTTCTGGACTTCGGTCCATTAGAGTGGTGGTGTCGGAACTACGCTGCCGCTGCAAATCAATTGGATACGAATAACAACATTATTGAGACAATTGGAAGTATTGTAGAAATGAGATCGTCGTACGATGCAATATAATAACAGATCATTGGCAGAAAAAGTCGCTCAATATCGTGAATAATTGTGGGGAGTAAAATGTCAAAAAATCTCGAAAAAAATATAACCGATTTATACAAAATATTCCAACGTGGAATTGAACAGGAAGTAATTACAAATAACGTAAGAACACTTTATAATAAAATCAAGATTTGGTCAGAAAAATATGGAGAATTATTTGTAAAAAATGAAAAGGGAAGGGATTTCCTCGCATACTTCCCGTATTCATGGGCATATTTTTATGTACTAAGCAATGATCGATATGTCGGAAATGTGCTCAGAAAATGGGATATAGCCAATACGAGCCCAGGATATACCGCTGGCATGCTGATGGATTATGCACTTGCATGGAAACATGCCGAACTTGACTTTGATGAATATAGAAATACGTACGCAGAAAGAAGAACAGTGGAAAGAAAAAAAATAAATCGAGGCAAGAAAGACGAACAATATTTCGAGAAAAAGAAAGAAAAATCGGCACGATTCCTTACAAAAGAACATGTGGACGCAAATAAAAAACATGATTTATTTGGAATAGATACCAGATTAGGCAAATTACGATCTGACGAAGGATACGAAATAAATGCAGGTCCATCATCGTCTACTGCAACTCTTCTTTGGTTCTTAAGAAGAGTCAATGATGATTTCAACAATAAAAGAAAAATAACAAAACTGGAGGCGATATGTGTGACATACGCTCTTACAAAAATGTTTTGGCCCCAAGGAATTAAGAAATTTATGGGGCAATTCCATACTGATTTTGAGGCCATAATTCCGTTAGAGCGACACATCCGGAAATTCCCCGGCTCTTATTCAGACATTGACCTTGGGACAATCCCGCAAAAAGCTCGCCTGTGAAGAATAGCCCTGGCCGATTCAATTGGAGCTGATCAAGGCCACCCTGCTCTGAGTGTGGAGCATCTGGAGCAGGGCACGGCAATGGGCTCCGAACCACCTGACGAGGAGGTGGAAATTGAAGCCGGCGGCGGAGATGGCAGCGATGACCGTAGTGACCTTTCAGGTAGTTGCGTCCCATGCGGCACTCGGTCTTGAGGTAACGGATGAATTGGGTCCTCCACCCAGCGCGCGGTCAGCGCTTCATTCAACAGGCTGTGTATGTGCGTCAGGATCAGCAGGCCCGCCATCAGCCAGACCGGCAACCGCGGCTGGCCTGGTCCGCCACCATAGACGACGCTCAGGCGTTGTTCCAGGAAGCCACAGTCGATCTTGTCCGCCAGCACCACCAGCGGTGGCGGCTTCCACGACAAATTGAATGCCTCACCCCGCCACCATCCTTCTGAACTCCCGCGGCGTTCGCCCCACCTCTCTCCGGAAGCACTTCTCGAAGTGGCTGAGGTCGGCGAAGCCGACTTGCAGGGCGACGTCGGTGATGGGCTGATCGGTGTTCTCGGCCAGCAGGGCCTTGGCCTTTTCCACGCGGATGCGGGCCAGCAAGGACTTGCTGGATGTCCGCATGCCGCTGCGGAACAGGAAGCAGAGGTGGGACTGGCTGACGCGCGCCTGCCGGGCCAGGGGGCCCAGGCGGATGGGGTCGGCGTAGTTGTCCACCAGGTAGAGCACCGCCTTGCGCAGACCGGGGTGCAAGGTGCCCAGGGCGCGCGGGTCCTTGTTCAGGGCGTGGCGCAACCAGCGGTCCGACTCCTCGGCGGCATCCGCCATGACACCCGCCCCCTCCATGGGGGGCGGTTCTTCAAGATCCTCAATCACCGGCGCAGGCGCAATACGGCCGGCGGCGAAGGCCGGGCCGGCCGCCAGGTCGGGGAAGTGGCGGCGCACATCGGCGGCGTGGATGGGGTCGCGGCCGGTCATGACGGCCAGGCGGGCCACCACCCGTTCCAACTCGAAGATGTTTTCCGGCCAGGCGTGCACGCGGCAGAGCTCCAGCAGATCCGGCGTCACCTTGCCGGCCGGGTCATAGCCGTGGCCGCGCAGCGCGGCACGGACCAGCGGGTCGATATCCGCGGCCCGGTCGCGCAGGGGCGGCACGGTGGTGGCCAGGAAGTCCAGCTCCGCCAGCAAGGCGCGGGAGAAGGTGCCGGCGGCGGCGGCCTGGCGCAGATCGGCCGTGGTGGTAGCGATGACACGTACGCGCGCCGTGCCCGACACGTCCAGCCATTGGCCCAGACGGGAATGCAGATGGCGGGGCAACTGGTTCTGCAGGGCCGGCGGCAGGGCGTGGAGGTCGCTGAGGAACAGCGTGCCGCCATCGGCTTGCCTGAACCAATCCTCCGGTCCGCCCGCTGGGTGGGCGCAGTCCACCTGCACGAAAGGCCCGTCGGCCCGCGCGCCGCAGCAATGGACGGCGGCGGCCAGATACGGTGTCTCCGTCCCGAACTCCCCCTGCAGCAGGACGGGCAGGTCGCTGTGCGCGGCTTTTTCCACGAACACCTCCAGCCCGCGCACCGCCTCGCTCATGCCCACCAGGGCCAGGGGGCGGCCCAGCCGCCGCGCCGCCCAGTGACTGACGCGGTAACGCACGATCATGAAGGCCAGTTCGCGGGCGCAATCGGACAGCACGGCATGCAGACGCGCATCGTTGGCGGCGCCTTCCAGCCGCACCTCCCCCAACGACGCATCCGCGTAGACCAGGGGGATTGCCAGCGGCCAGTCGCGCGCGTTCGCGCGCGACTGGCCCGTAGGGGCGGACTCCCCATCGGTGCGCGTCAAGGGCACGCTGCCCAGCCCCTCGATCACCAACTCCCCCATCACTCCGGCCGCCGCCGAATTCACCCCACCGCTGGCGCCGACCGCCTCCGCCACCAGGAAGCGGCCGTATTGGTCCAGGAAGGCATGGATGTCCGGGAAGGGATGCCCCAGCGCCGCGAGTTCCCGCCGCGCGCGGCGAACGGCGGCGGCGCGCTGGGCCCTGGGCAGGCCCTCCTCAGGGCAGTGGGGCAGCATCTCGGACGGCATCGGCTTCCCTATCCAAAACCGGGGATATTCCGGCGATCAGTTTAAAATCTGTCGACCTTCACAACTTCTTTAAACCAGGGTGTCCCAACGCTGGCGAAATGTCCCGGGGCCGCCGTCCCAACCACTTGGATGCGTATCCCAACATCGCGGCCGGACATTCCGGACCCGCCCGCCCTGGCGCCGGACGGGATCAGCCCGGCGTCAGTTCGCGCAGCCAGTGCGCCAGTTGCTGGGTGCCGCCGCCGCCCGGCACCAGGGCGGCCAACGGACCGCCGTCCCCCCGCTGCGCCGCCGCGCGAGCGGCGCGCGGCGACATGCCGAAGGTGGCGCTGAACAGCCGGCTGAAGTGCGCCTCATCGAGGAAACCCACGTCATAGGCGATATCACCGATGCGGCGCCGGGCGGATGCGGGACTGCACAGGTCCATGAGTGCGCGATGCAGGCGCCGCCGCCGTATGTACTGCCGCACGCCGCCATAGCGTTCGAACAGGCGATAGAGCGTGCTGCGCGACAGGTGCAGTTCGGCCATCAACGTCTCCGGCGTCAAATCCTGCCGATGCAGCGACCGCTCGACGAAGACGCGCACGGCGCGGCCCGACACCTCGCGGGCGGGAATGGCTGATCCCGCGCTGGTGCGCGCCTCCCCAGACGCGCCATCCGTCGGTCCCAGGGCGATGGCCAGCAAACCCACCGTGACCTGCACCATTGCGGCGGCCTCGCGCAAGCCCAGACGGGGCGCCTGTTGGTACAAGGTCGCGATGTGCTGGCCCAGCACCACACCCAAGGGAGTTTCCCGGGCAATGACTCGTTCATGCTGCCGGTCTGGCTCCGCCAACTGGGGGCCCAACAACGACCGGGGCACCACCAGGCTGATGCCCGCCCCGTGGCCGGCGATGAAATCGAAGGGAATGGCCAAATCGACGATACCGACGTCCATGGGACGCAATGTGCGGCCGGCTGGCCACCGCGCCGGACCGCCCTCATCCAACGCCGCCCCACCCGGCATGGGCACATGGACCAAGTAATGATCCAAGTCGTCCCGCCGCACCTGGGCCAGCGATCGGCGGTAACTGACATCACCACTGGTGCTGCGCCCGATCAGGGCCAAGCCCAGGTGATAAACGCTGAGATCGGCGCGATGGGACACCGTCCCCTGGCGGCGGGGACGGACCTGATCGAACAGGACGGCCATCGTCCCCCGCCAGGCCCCGACGGCGTCCTGCCCCGCCGCGTCAGCGGCCAGGACATGCAGCGCCGGGACAGGGGAAGCCGCCGCATCGGATTCCACGGCGAAGCTACGCGGTTTCAACCGGATCATCTGCCCAGACCACACAAAACGTGCGGCACCATGAAGGTAAAAAATAAAATCAATGATGATTTTACTGTTCTATTTTACCATCATTATTGGCGTCATCGCCGCGACCGGAAGGTCGGACCGGACGCATCGGCGACCCTGCGGGTGGCGTCAACTGGCCAAGCTGCCGCGCAACGCCTGCCACGTCACGGGTCCCACGATGCCATCCACCGGCGGGCATCGCTGCTGCTGGAACAGCCGCACAGCGAGCTCGGTTCCGGAGCCGAAAATCCCGTCCACCGTCACCGGAAAGCCCGCGCGGCCCAGCAGGCGCTGGAGGTCCACCACCTGCGCCATCGTGCTGCCCCGGTGCAGAATCGGGTCCGACGCCATCAGCGGCTGGGCCTGGACCATGGATTGGGCCGTCGCCCCGGCCAGCGCGGACTTGGCCCTGACCAGGTAGGCGCGGCGCTGTTCCAGGCCATTCAGGCCGCCATTGATGCGACGGGTGATGTCCACCAGGTCATCCTGGTCGGCCAGGCCGTTGAGACCGGCGGCGGTCCAGTATTCGCAGGCGATGCGCAACGCCGTCACCGGATCGGCGGCGGCATCCGGGTCGGACACCAGGTCCACTCCCACGCGCGGGCCGTAGTAGGTGTAGTTGTGCCGTCCGGTGAGCTGTATCAGGCCGCGCCCCCGGAAAAGATATCCATCATCCGGCGGCTGGTTGCCCATGCGGCCATTATATTGGTCGAAATACGAGCGCGGGCCGATCTCCTCCATGGCGGTGAAGTCGGCGCATTCCACACAGACCTGGGCAAGGAAATGGGCCACCCGCAGCGGGGTGCCGATGGCATAGGTTGCCAGCGTCTCGCCAATGACCGGGTTCAGCGCCCCGATCACGCGGGCCTGGGTCTCCGCCCTGTCGCCTCGATACGTCTGGACGGTCGCCTTCAGCGTGCCGCCATCCACCTGCACCATCCCATGCCTCCTGTCTGGAAATTTCTTGAAGACCGGCCTTGGCGGCCGGCGGGCCATAGAGCGATCGCGTGAAGGCGGAACCGCCTTGCACATCAGGCCGGCGCCAGGGGGCACTGCCCGGCGCGCCCGTTGGCCACGTCCCGGCGGCGTTGGGCAATGGCGTCGGCGGGTGCGTTGGGGCGGACGGCCGCTTGGTCCAACGCGTGGGCGGCGCGCCCCAGCGTGTCACAGGCCTGGGGCGGCCTTTGCGCCAATCCTTGAGCCAGCAGGCCATCGGCCAGGTAATAATAGCCGTCCGGCCGATCCGGAGCGTCCTGGATGAGGGCGGCGGCCTCGGTGAGAAGCCGCGTGTTGAAGGGCAGGGCCTCGGCGGTGGAGCGGGACTGGTCGCGACGGCGCCCCAGCGCATCCAATTCGCCGATGCGCAGCCGCGTCAGGCTGACCGCCGTGTCGGCCTTGGCCTGCCGCGCCTGGATCGCCGCCTGATATTGGGCGATGGCGCAGTCATAACTGGACACGCCCGCCCCTTGCCGCATGCAGGCGTCAGCCTTGATTTCATGCAGCTGGGCGCATCCCGACGAACTGGCGCCGCAACTGACGCCGCTGTTCGCGATGGCCGCCCAATCGCCCGCCGCCGCATACCGCTTGAAGCTGTCCAGTTGGCTGATTTCGGAATTGACCACCGCGCAGGCAGTCAGATGCAGGCCGGCCGCCACCAAGGACGCCCGCCAGGTGTGGCCGAAGTCGCGATCACGCATGTGCCGTATCCTTTCCCGCTACGGGCTGAAGCGCCGCATTCGCGGCGGCCAAGGTTTTCTGCCGGTCCCAACCCTGCCGTCGACCTTGCGTCACAGCCCCAACGACAGACTGAACATCCGCGGCCGGCAGCCCGTCAGCCGCCTTCAGCAGGGACGCGGGCGCAATGCCGATGGGCGGGGACAGGGCGGCGATATCGGCCATGACCTGCTGGTCCAGCAGCACGCGCCGGAATTCCGCCAGCGCCGCCTCGCAGTCGGCGGCACTGGCGAAGCGGGACTGATAGGCCTGGACAAAGCCGGCATCCGATCCCGCGGCCAACCGGGCGCAGGTTTCCAACGCCTGCCTGTTCCCCTGGGTCACCTCCGCCTGGAAGGCGCGGCCACATGAAGGGGCCAGGCGCAGGGCGGCAAGGGCGCTGTCGGCGGTAAGGGTCTCCGGTGGCAACAGGGCCGGCTGATAGGGGGCCGCCAGCACACGTGCCACCCAGCGGACATAAGCCGCCGACCCCAGGGACCAGCCGACAGTCACCAGGCTGGAGATCAGGCCCACCGGCGTCGCGCCCAGGATGCCGCCGCCCAGGGCCTTGACGGCTGTTCCCATCGCACTGCCCAAGGGGCTGACGGCCGATCCGGAAGACACGGTGTCGCGGCCGACGGCAGCCAAGGCCGCGTCGGCGATCGCCAGGACACCGCCAGCACCCGTCCCGTCTTTGCCGACGTCCGGCTCGCCATCAATCAGATGGCTGGCGGCATCGGCGACAGTGCCCAGTAAACCTGAGCCGCCGCCCGTTCCCGACAGCGCGTTAGCCGCCACACCAGCCACGACCGTGCCGGCGGCGCTTTCGGCGTCCGAGACCACGCGCTGTTCCGCGCCCTTGATCCCGCCAGCGGCAAAGCCGGCCACCGCGTCCGAGCCCACGTGGCCCAGCACGCCCGCCATGTCTGCTCCGGCCGCGCCGCCACCCACGTTGGACATCAGGGAAGCCAGGCCCTTGCGGGCGTCGTGGACGCTGCCCCCCGACGCGACATGATCCAGCAAGGTGTTGAAGGAGGATGCCAAGGTGGCACGCTGGGCCCCCTGCTCTTCCGCCACACGCTGGCGCACCTCCCGTTCGTTGGCATCGGCCCCCGGCTGGGACTGCGGAATGAAAACGCTTTCCACCGCGGTCGACAGCCGTTCAAGGATGCGATGGACCACGGACGCCGAGAAACCACCCAGCAGGGCCAGCATCGGCCGCGCCATGAGCGAACTGTTTTCGGGGGCCGGGATAAGTTCCGACAGAAGCAGGCCCGAAATCAGGCCCAGACCGATCCGGGTCCAATAAATACTGTCGAGCGTGTCGTCATAATCGCCGACGAAGACGCGCTGATAGGCGTCGAACAGGGCACCGAAGGTAGCGCCCAGGCCTGCAGCCGACATCAGGAACACCAACACCCAGGCCAAAGCATCGCCTGAACTGTTCAGGATGCTCATGCTCAGGGTCTGCGCCGAGATATGGGGTGAAAGACTGGACGCGAAAAACAGGCAGGAGAACAGCAGGCTCGCCGCCATCAAGTATCGGATGGATGGAAGCGGGCCGAAGTTATGCAGCCACTTGTGGCGGGTTCTATCTTCGCGGATCAATGCCAGGCCGCCTGGGGTGGCCGGCGTGACCAAGCGGCGCAACGCCCGATGCAACTCGGCGAACGTCAGCAGACTTGTATCTTCCGCCGACTGATGATCCACCATTGCCAGCCAGTTCAAGACAGGCTGCGGCATGGGCTTTCCACTGGAGAGTGCATGCCGCAACATGACATTGCATTCCAGGAGAAGTTGTGCCCGTACCGGCTCCGTAAAATCCGAAATTGTCACGCTGTCATTCATGGCCCATCAACCAGTTGGGTATATTCTTCAAAACCTCGTTAAAAAGGCTGTATTACTATTGGTTTGCACATCTATAGTTGCATTTCCGCTCAGCAAAAGTCCCCGGCCACCTGTTTCAAAAATTTGTCCCGCCGTCCCAAGGCGGGCCTAGCCCAGGGGTCGCCTGTAAATCGGCGCGATCAAATGACCCCGTCGGCTTCAATAAAATCAGAGGGATGCTGCGCCGATCGGCGTCCAATCTGCATGCCGATTAACAGCTAGGGCTTTGATTCGACGGGGGGATTTCGCCTGCAAGCTCCAAAGCAGCACGCCCCCACTCAACCCTGCCGCCTGTTTGTCTGATTTAAGTTGAAGCATATCCTGCATGTCGAATGTAGTTGGCACATTCGTCGGGCTTGAATTGATCGAGGAGCGTTCCGATCCGTTGCCATGTTGCTTGGACGGTCCTCTCTTCGGCTTTCCGCACGAGGGTCTTCAGCTTGGCGAACATCATCTCGATGGGGTTGAGATCGGGACTATAGGGCGGCAAGAAGAGGAGGTGTGCGCCTGCGGCGCGGATCGCCTTGCGGACGCCGTGGCCCTTATGGCTGCCGAGATTGTCGAGAATGACGATGTCGCCCGGAGCCAAGGTCGGCACGAGAGCTTGTTCGACCCAGGCCTTAAAGACAGTGCCGTTCACAGGGCCGTCGAGCACGTATGGCGCGACGATGCGGTCGTGTCGCAGAGCGGCCAGGAAGGTCAGCGTCTTCCAATGGCCATGCGGTACCTTGGCCAGGTAGGGCTGGCCGCGCTGACACCAACCATGTGTGCGGGTCATATTGGTCTTCACCCAGGTCTCATCGATGAAGACCAGGCGCTTGAGATCAACGCGGTTCTGGTGCGCCTTCCACCGCGCCCGGAACCGTGCCAGCTTCACGCCATCCTGCTCCTTGGGCATCAGCGTTTTTTTTAAAGCTCAAGCCCAGCCGGCGCAGGCTTCGCCATACCGTGTCCGGCGTGACGACGATGCCCCATTCCGACAGCTCCGCCGTCAATTCACGGATCGTCAGGTCGCCTTTTTCGCACAGCCGCCCCCGGAGCCACTCGGCGGTCAGCGGGCCCAACAAAAAGGGCCTGTGACCCCCCATCTTGCCCGGCTGAAGACCTTGGCCGGCGCGGTGTTTCTGCCCAATACGAACCGCCGTCGCGACCGATACCTCAAACCGCTTCGCGGCAGCGCGCGTGGTTAGACCGGACGCCAACGCCGCCGCAATTCGCTCCCGAAGATCAAGGGATAGTGGGTGAGCCATCCTGCCGCCTCCATTTCTAGTCGGCAGATCGAATCACATCCGCAAACGGGAGGAAACCCCCTCCCGCGACTCAGCCAAAATCAGAAAAACTCTAAAGAAATGGCTTTCAGAGGACAATTGCCTCTTTACGCCCCGCACATCCGGGCAACGGAATATTAATAATGCTCCATTATGGAATTCCCAGGATTTTTTCCAAGGCATTGTGCGTTTTTGTTATAAATCCATCGAATTTATCGATATCCCCGCCACATTCGACAACACGCACTCTCTGCCAATTAAGGAAGCTAGGCAAATACCAGAGCAATGAAACCAATCTTTTAGGAATACACTCATTATCATCAATTTTTATACTCTCAATGAACTCTAAAAATCCATCCCCCTCATCCGGTGAGAATTTTCCTCTTCTGAGCCTTCCGAGAAATCCATCGAAATCCCATTCAGCATCAAGCCGGTCGATAATTGACATAATCAAAGGCATCACTTCACCTTTTGGATAGCATCTGGCGGTATATAGTTTTTGATTAGAACCTCTTGATCTCGCACTGACCAGTTAGACATTCTGCCCCCCTGCGGGAATCCACCGGAAATATCAGATATTTCCGATCCAACTTTATTGAGGTCAATGCGAACTGCTCCGTTCTCTCCGTATTTCTCAGTTGCCGTTTCCATGCTTTTCGTCGTTGATATCCACTGACTTTCCCGCTTGCCAGCAACATGACTGATTTCACTATTGCCAGCATCAGGCGCGCGCGCAGTAAGACCGACAGCCGGATCTTCTCCTTTTGCCAAACCACGGTAAACAAAACGCTCCTTCTCTATAGATCGTTCTATTCCCTTAAAAATCTTACCGCTCGATCGTGCAAGCCCCCTAACCCCGGCCCCCTCCTCACCGGGCACGAGCAGCGTAGCAGCACTCGTTAATATTTGCACTTCCTCGGAATCGATCTGCATTTCACCAATGCCGAGGGGAATAGTAGATGTACCCGGTTGAGGCTTACATTCGCCCATTATAGCGAGGCAAAATAAACCCGTCGGATCCATCCCACTCAGCGGATTGTTCGTCACATAGGCATATCGGTTCAGGCCATCAGCAAACCCGGCCGGGTCCATCTGCAACCACCTGCCGATGCCGGGCACGTAGGTGCGGTTGGGCGTCACATACAGCCCGATCTCGTCATACCGCATGCCGGCATAGCGGTAGGGCGACCCGGTCTGCCCATCCTGGGCACTCTGGCCAAACTCATTATAGGCGTATGTGCTGGTGGTCTGGCCAGAGGCATTCAGCACCGCGATCACGCTGCCCTGGCGATCATGCAC
>NZ_BACU01000143.1 GCF_000333275.1 Azospirillum sp. B4
CCCTGACCCTATCGGTCGCACTCCACACTTCGGTCAATGGCACCGGTGCCGATGCCACCGGCAGCCTGTCGGTCACGGTCCTGGCCACAACTCAGGCGCCCACGCTGGCGGTCGCCGCCGCCATGGGACTGGAGGACCACCCTATCGCCCTGACCATAGCCACCTCCCTGGTGGCGCCGGTGGCGGGTGAGACGCTGTCTGTCACCGTGACGGGTGTGCCGGCGGGCGCCACCCTTTCCGCCGGCACCCACAACGCCGATGGCAGCTGGACCCTGACCGGCGCCCAGCTGTCCGGCCTGACCTTGACCCCGCCAACCAACTACAGCGGCACGCTCAGCCTGGGCGTCACCGCTCACGCGGCCCTTGGCTCGGTGGAGAGCACCACCAGCGCCGTCCTGCCGGTGACGGTCACAGCCGTGGCCGACACGCCCCACCTGGCCGTCCTGCCCGCCAACGGACTGGAGGACCACGCCGTCCCGCTGACCATCATGGGTAGCCTGACCGACACCGACGGGTCAGAGGTCATAAGCATCGTCGTCAGCGGCCTGCCGCTGGGCGCCACGCTGAACCACGGCATCCTGCAACTGGACGGCAGCTACCTCCTCACCCCGGGCCAGCTGTCCGGCCTGACGGTGACGCCGCCCACCAACTACAGCGGCACCTTCAACCTGACGGTCACGGCGCATGCCACGGAGACCGGCACCCTGAACGACGCCGCCACCAGCCTGACCCTGCCGGTGACGGTGGCCGGCGTGGCCGATACACCCACCCTGGTCATGACACCGGCCCTGGGCTTAGCCAACGCCACCATTCCCCTGGTGGTGGCCCCGGTCCTGGGCGACACCGACGGGTCGGAGCAGCTGTCGGTCACCGTATCGGGCATCCCGGCCGGCGGCACGCTGAACCATGGCCAGTTGACCGCCGTGCTGGCCAACGGCACAACGGTATGGTCGCTGTCACCCAGCGACCTGTCTGGTCTGACGCTGACTCCGCCGCACAACTACAGCGGCACGCTGAACCTGACCGTCAACGCCATCGCCACGGAGACCGGCAGCGGCAGCACGGCCAGCGTCAGCGGCACCCTGGGCGTCACCGTCCTGGGGTCCTTGGGTGGGCCCAACCTGCTGCACAGCGACGTCTCGGTCAGCTTGGGTGCGGCCGTTGGCGTTCAGGGGACGGCCACCGCGCTGGATCTCACCGCGGGGCTGTCCGCCGCCGCGTCGGTGAGCGACCTCAACTCCGTCGTTGTCAGCGGCCTGCCCGCCGGCGCCTCGCTGAATCACGGCGTCCTGCAGCTGGACGGCAGTTATCTGCTGACGCCTTCGCAGCTGACGGGGCTGTCCATCGCCACGCCCTCCAGCTACAGCGGCAGTTTCAACCTCAACGTCTCCTTCGGTGTCGGCGTCGGCGCACAAGCGGAAACGGTGGGTGGCACCCTGGGTGTGCAGGTCGCGGCCGTGGCCAATGTCGGCTCGATCGTCACCTCGGCCGTCAGTGGGCTGTACCACACCGCGCTGGGCCTCAACGTCGTGGGCTCGCTGCTGGACACGGTGGGGACGCAGCAGCAGTCCTACATCATCGGCGGCGTTCCCAACGGCGCCCACCTGTCCGCCGGCATCAACAACGGCGACGGCACCTGGACGGTGCTGCCCAGCCAGATCACCGGTCTCACCGTCACCCCGCCCATCAGCTACAGCGGCACCATGAACCTGACGGTGACGGAAGTGGCGCGGGACGCCAACGGTTCCGTCGCCGTCTCCGCCACCCAGCCGTTGGCGGTCACGGTGGCCTCTGAAGTGGTGGGGGCGCTGACCGGCCTGCTGCTAACCCCCGTGCATGGGTTGGAGGACACGGCCATCACCCTGGGCACCAGCCTGGTCAGCCTGAACCTGCTGGGGGCGGCCAGCGTCACCATCGCTGGCGTGCCGGCCGGCGCCACCCTGTCGGGCGGCACCAAGAACAGCGACGGTACCTGGACGGTGGCCAGCGGCCTGCTGAGCACCTTGAAGATCACCCCGCCCACCAATGATGCCCGCGACTTCCAACTGGGCCTTTCGGTCAAGGTGCTGGGCATCACCACCCAGATCGGCCTGCTGAACGTGCGGGTCGACGCCGTGGCCGACGCCCCCACCCTCACCGTTACCGGCCCCGCCAGCGTGACGGAGAACCATGGCATCCCGCTGACCATCACCGGGGCGCTGACGGACACCGACGGGTCGGAAACCCTGTCCTATGCCATCAAGGGCCTGCCGGCCGGCGCCACCCTCAGCGCAGGTCACTACAACGCCCTGACCGGCGACTGGGACCTGAAGGCGTCGGAAGTGGCCAACCTGACCCTCACCCCGCCCACCAACTACAGCGGCACGCTGAACCTGCAGGTGGTGGCCATCTCCTCGGAGCTGGAGGGCAACTACACCAGCACGTCGAAGAGCCTGTCGGTGACCGTCACCCCCGTTACGCAGCAGCCCATACTGACCATCACGCCGTCGACGGGAGCGGAGCATACGCCGATCGCCCTGCATGTCGGCGCGGCCCTGGGCGATACCGACGGGTCGGAACACTTCACCACCATCCTGGTATCGGGCCTGCCCGCCGGCGCCACCCTGAACCATGGCACCAGCCTGGGCGGCGGGGTCTATTCCCTGACAACGGCCGACCTCACCGGCCTGACGGTGACGCCGCCCGTCGGCTACAGCGGCACACTGAACCTGACGGTCAGCGCCACGGCGCAGGACGGCACGGCGGCCACGGCCACCACCACCGGCACCCTGGCCCTGACGGTCACGGCGGTGGCCGACGCCCCCACCCTGACCCTGCCCACCACGCCGGTGGCGGTGACGGCCGGGGCGGCCACGGCCCTGAACATCGCCGGGGCGCTGGTCGACACCGACGGGTCGGAGCGTCTGTCCGTCACCATCGGCAATGTGCCCACGGGTGCGGTGCTGTCGGCGGGCCTGAACAACGGCGACGGCACTTGGACCCTGACGGCGGCACAGCTGGCCGGCCTGAAGGTCACCCTGCCCAGCACCGTGACCAGTGACGTGAACCTGACAGTCACGGCCCACGCGCTGGAAACCGGCACGGGCAGCACGGCGGACACCACCAGCACCGTCACCCTGCATGTGACCCCGGCCACTGCCGGTATCCATCTGGACGGCCCAGGATACGGCGACGACGGAGGATCCGGCAGTGGCCCTGCACCATGGGTGATATCAACCGACAACCTCGACGCCAAAGCCCATGTGTCGGTGACGGTCACCGTCCTGTCCAGAGAGGCCGTGCTGA
>NZ_BACU01000142.1 GCF_000333275.1 Azospirillum sp. B4
CGACCACGGCACTGACCCGACCACCGGCACGGGCTCGGGCGGTGTCGAGCCGGCGGCGGCGACACCGGCTCCGGCGCGACAGACTCCACCACCGGCAGCGGTGGCACGGGCACCACGCCCACCGATCCCTCCACCGGGACCGGTTCTGCTGGCACCGATCACGGCACCGACCCGACCACCGGCACGGGTTCCGGCGGTGTCGAGGCCGGCGGTGGCAACACCGGCTCCGGCGCGACCGACCCCACCACTGGCAGCGGCGGCACCGGCACTGCGCCCACCGACCCCTCAACCGGGACTGGATCGGGCGGCACCGACCACGGCACTGATCCGACCACCGGCACGGGTTCCGGCGGCGTTGAGGCCGGCGGCGGCAACACCGGTACCGGCACGACAGACCCCACCACCGGCAGCGGCGGCACGGGCACCACACCCACCGATCCCTCAACCGGGACCGGCGGCACCGACCACGGCACTGATCCGACCACCGGCACGGGTTCCGGTGGGACGACCGATCCTGGCACCGGTGGACACACCGATCCAGGTACAGGTGCCTCCATCAGCCTGACGCTGTCACCGGCGCTTGGCCTGGAAGATCATTCCATCGGCGTTTCCATCTCCGTCGGCTTGCCCGTCATGGGTACTTCTGGAACCGTCAGCGTCACCATCGATGGTGTTCCGGCCGGCGCTACCCTGTCCGCCGGCATTGATAACCATGACGGCACCTGGACGCTGACCGGCGATCAATTGGTGGGCCTGACCCTCACCCCCCCAACGGACTACAGCGGCACCCTGAATTTGGGTGTGACGGCTCATGCCGCGCTGGACGGCACGGATATCAGTGCCACCGGCACCCTGGTCGTGACCGTCGCCCCGGTGGCCGATGCCCCTACCCTGGCGATCCTACCCGCCGTTGGCCTGGAGGATCAGCCCATCGCCCTGACCATCGCTGCCGGCCTGCACGCTCCGGCCGATGGCGAGACCCTGAGCGTCACCATCGCCGGTGTCCCCGCCGGCGCCACCCTGTCCGCCGGCACCGACAATGGCGACGGCACCTGGACCCTGACCGGCGCTCAGCTCACCGGCCTTACCATCACTCCGCCGCATGACTATAGCGGTACCTTGACGCTGTCCGTCACGGCGGAGGCTGCGGTCAATGGCACCACTGCCGACACCACGGGCACCCTGTCCATCACGGTGGCGCCCGTGGCGGATGCGCCGGTGTTGAGCCTGCAGGCGTCGGTGGGGCATGAGGACCAACCCATCGCGTTGAGCATCTCCGCCAGCCTGGTCGATCCGGCACAGGGTGAGACACTGTCGGTGACGGTGGCCGGTGTACCGGCGGGCGCCCACCTGTCGGCGGGCGTGGACAACCACGACGGCACCTGGACACTGAGCGCCGGCCAGCTAACGGGCCTGACCCTGACGCCGCCGGCCGATTACAGCGGGACTCTGACCCTGTCCGTCACGGCGCATGCCGAGGTGGGTGGCACCAGCGCCGACACCACCGGCACCCTGGCGGTGACGGTCGCCCCCGACACCGTGCATGTCGGCGTGGGCATCGACGCCCCGGGCCTGACCCTGCTGCCGGCCATCGGCCTGGAAGACCAGCCCATCGCCCTCACCATCGCCACCAACCTGCCCAACCCGCTGGCGGGGGAGACGTTGAGCGTCACCATCAGCGGACTGCCGGCCGGCGCCACCCTGTCCGCCGGCACCGACAACGGTGACGGCACCTGGACCCTGACGGCCGTGCAGCTCACAGGCCTGACCATCACCCCACCCGCCGACTACAGCGGCACCTTGACCCTGGGCGTCACCGCCCATGCCGAGCTGGCGGGGGTGGAGGCCACCACCAGCGCCAACCTGGCCGTCACCGTCACCCCCGTGGCCGACGCCCCCACCTTGGCCGTCCTGCCCGCCATCGGGCTGGAGGACCAGCCCATCGCCCTCACCATCGGTGCCGGCCTGGTGGCCCCCGCCGCCGGTGAGACGCTGAGCGTCACCATTGCCGGTGTGCCGGTAGGCGCCACCCTGTCCGCCGGTACCGACAACCACGACGGCACCTGGACCCTGACCACCGCCCAGTTGACCGGCCTGACCCTGACGCCACCGGCCGATTACAACGGCACCGTCACGCTGACCGTCACCGCCCATGCCGAGATCAACGGCACCGGCGCCGACGCCAGCGGCAGCCTGTCGGTCACCGTCCTGCCGGTGGCTGACGCGCCCAGCCTGGTGACGCTGCCGGCGGTGGGCCTGGAAGACCAGCCCATCGCCCTCACCATCGCCGCCGGGCTGCATGCCCCGGCCGATGGCGAGACCCTGTCCATCACCATCGCGGGCGTGCCTGCCGGCGCCCTCCTGTCCGCCGGCACCGACAACCACGACGGCACCTGGACCTTGACCTCCGCGCAGCTGACGGGCCTGACCCTGACGCCACCAGCGGACTACAACGGGACCGTCACCCTGACCGTGACGGCGCATGCCGACGCCAACGGCACCACCGCCGACACGACGGGCAGTCTGTCGGTCAGCGTGCTGCCGGTGGCCGACGTGCCCAACCTGGTGGTGCTGCCCACCGTGGGGCTGGAAGACCAGCCCATCGCCCTGACCATCGCCGCCGGGCTGATGACGCCGGCTGCAGGAGAAACCCTGTCCGTTGTCATCAGCGGCGTGCCCATGGGCGCCACCCTGTCCGCCGGTACGGACAATCATGACGGTACCTGGACCCTGACCGGCGTCCAGCTGACCGGCCTGACCATCACCCCACCCGCCGATTACAGCGGCGTGCTGAACCTGACCGTCACCGCCCACGCCGACGTCAACGGCACTGAGGCCACGGCCAGCGCCGTCGTGGCCGTCACCGTCCTGCCCGTGGCCGACGTGCCGAACCTCGTGGTGCTGCCGGCGGTGGGCCTGGAAGACCAACCCATCGCCCTCACCATCGGCGCTGGCCTGGCGACGCCCGCGACGGGGGAGACCCTGTCCGTGGTGGTGAGCGGCGTACCGGTAGGCGCCACCCTGTCCGCCGGCACCGACAACCATGACGGCAGCTGGACACTGACCGGGGCACAGCTGTCCGGCCTGACCTTGACGCCGCCCGCCGATTATCACGGTACCCTGAACCTGACCGTCACCGCCCATGCCGACGTGAACGGCACCGAGGCGACGGTCAGTGGCGGCCTGTCGGTCACCGTCCTGCCCGTGGCGGATATCCCCAATCTGGTGGCCCTGCCGGCGGTCGGGCTGGAGGACCAGCCCATCGCCCTGACCATCGCCGCCGGGCTGACGACGCCGGCTGCGGGGGAAACCCTGTCGGTGGTGGTGGGCGGCGTACCGGTGGGCGCCACCCTGTCCGCCGGCACCGACAATCACGACGGCACCTGGACCCTGACCGGTGTCCAGCTGACCGGCCTGACCATCACCCCGCCCGCCGATTACAGCGGCACCCTGAACCTGACCGTCACCGCCCACGCCGACGTCAACGGGACGGAGGCCACGGCCAACGCCGCCATCGCCGTCACCGTGCTGCCCGTGGCCGACGTGCCCAACCTGGTGGCCTTGCCCGTGGTGGGTCTGGAAGACCAGCCCATCGCGCTCAACATCAGCGCCGGCCTGGCCGCGCCGGTGGCGGGGGAGACCCTGTCCGTGGTGGTGAGCGGCGTGCCCGTGGGCGCCGTCCTGTCGGCGGGTACCGATAACCACGACGGCACCTGGACCCTGACCGGCGTGCAGCTGGCCGGCCTGACCCTGACCCCGCCCGCCGACTACAATGGCACCATCACCCTGGGCGTCACGGCGCATGCCGACGTGAACGGCACCGCGGCCTCGGTGAGCGCCGGCCTGACCGTCACCGTCTTGCCGGTGGCTGACATCCCCAACCTGGTGGTCCTGCCGGCCGTCGGCCTGGAAGACCAGCCCATCGCCCTGACCATCGCCGCCAGCCTGGCGACCCCGGCGGCGGGGGAGACGCTGACCGTCACGGTGAGCGGCCTGCCGGCCGGCGCCGTCCTGTCCGCCGGCACCGACAACCACGACGGCACCTGGACCCTGACGGGCGCCCAACTGACAGGTCTGACCCTGACCCCGCCGGCCGACTATCACGGCACCCTGTCCCTGGGCGTCACGGCGCATGCCGACGTGAACGGCACGGACGCCGCCATCAGCGCCACTGTCGCCGTCACCGTGTTGCCGGTGGCCGATATGCCCAACCTGGCGGTCCTGCCCGTGGTGGGGCTGGAAGACCATCCCATCGCCTTGACCATCACCGCCGGCCTGGCGGCCCCGGTCGGCGGGGGAGACGCTGAGCGTCACCGTCGCCGGCCTGCCCGCCGGCGCCACCCTGTCCGCCGGCACCGACAACCACGACGGCACCTGGACCCTGACCAGCGCCCAGCTGACCGGCGTCACCCTGACCCCGCCCGCCGATTACCATGGCACCCTGAGCCTGGCCGTCACCGCCCATGCCGACCTGAACGGGACGGACGCGACGGCCAGCGCCAGCGTGGCGGTCACGGTGCTGCCCGTGGCCGACGTGCCCAACCTGGTGGTCCTGCCGGTGGTGGGGCTGGAGGACCAGCCCATCGCCCTGACCATCACCGCCGGCATCGCCACGCCGGCGGTGGGGGAAACCCTGTCGGTGGTCGTCGCCGGCCTGCCCGCGGGCGCCACCCTGTCGGCCGGCACCGACAACCATGACGGCACCTGGACCCTGACCGGGGCCCAGCTGACCGGCCTGACCCTGACCCCGCCCGCACGACTACCACGGCACCATCAACCTGACCGTCACCGCCCATGCCGACCTGGCGGGGGCCCAGGCCTCGGTCAGCGCCAACCTGGCGGTGACGGTGCTGCCGGTGGCCGAGGTGCCCAACCTGGTGGCCCTGCCCGTGGTGGGCCTGGAAGACCAGCCCATCGCCCTGAACATCGCCGCTGGCCTGCCCACGCCGCTGGCGGGGGAGACCCTGTCCGTGGTGGTGGGCGGCCTGCCCGCCGACGCCACCCTGTCCGCCGGCACCCACAACGGTGACGGCACCTGGACCCTGACCAGTGCCCAGCTGACCGGCCTGACCGTCACCCCGCCGCATGACTACAACGGCACCCTGAACCTGACCGTGACCGCCCACGCCGATTTGAACGGCACGGAAGCGACGGCGAGCGCCAACCTGTCCGTCACGGTGCTGCCCGTGGCCGACATCCCCACCCTGGCGGTGCTGCCCACCGTGGGGCTGGAGAACCAGCCCATTGCCCTGACCATCGGCGCGGGCCTGGTGGCCCCGGCCCTGGGCGAAACCCTGTCCGTCGTCGTCACCGGCGTGCCCATGGGCGCCACCCTGTCCGCCGGTACCCACAACAGCGACGGCACCTGGACCCTGACCGGGGCCCAGCTGACCGGCCTGACCCTGACCCCGCCCGCCGACTACACCGGCAGCTTGACCCTGGGCATCACCGCCCACGCCGACATCAACGGCACGGACGCCGCGATCAGCGCCAACCTGGCCGTCACCGTGCTGCCGGTGGCGACCATACCCACCTTGGTAGTCCTGCCCGTGGCGGGCCTGGAAAGCCAGCCAGTGTCGCTCAACATCTCCGCCGGGCTGGTCAGCCCGGTGGTGGGAGAAACGCTGTCGGTGGTGGTCAGCGGCGTGCCCGCCGGCGCCACCCTGTCTGCTGGTACCAACAACCATGACGGCACCTGGACGCTGACCGGCGCCCAGCTGACCGGCCTGACCCTGACCCCGCCGGCCAACTACCACGGCACCCTGGACCTGACCATCACTGCCCACGCCGGCCTTAACGGCACGGACGCCACGGCCAGCGCCAACCTGTCGGTCAATGTGCTGCAGGTGGCCGACATCCCGACCGTGGCCGTCCTGCCGGCCGTCGGGCTGGAAAACCAGCCCGTGGCGCTGAACCTCACCGCCAGCCTTGCCGCCCCGGTGGCGGGCGAGAGCTTGTCGGTGGTGGTCAGCGGCGTGCCCGCCGGCGCCACCCTGTCCGCCGGCACCCACAACGTCGACGGCAGCTGGACCCTGACCGGGGCCCAGCTGACCGGCCTGACCCTGACCCCGCCGCACGACTACAGCGGCAGCCTCAACCTGACCGTCACGGCCCACGCCGGCCTGAACGGCACGGACGCCACGGCCAGCGCCAACCTGGCCGTCACCGTCCTGCCCGTGGCCGACGTCCCCAGCCTGGTGGCCCTGCCCGTGGTGGGCCTGGAGAACCAGCCGGTGGCGCTCAGCATCACCGCCGGCCTCGCCACCCCGGTGGTGGGAGAGGCCCTGTCGGTGGTGGTCAGCGGCGTGCCCGTGGGCGCCACGCTGTCCGCCGGCACCCACAACAGCGACGGCACCTGGACCCTGACGGCCGCCCAACTGACAGGCCTCAGCATCACCCCGCCGCACGACTATCACGGCACCTTGAACCTGACCGTCGCCGCCCATGCCAGCCTGAACGGCACCGACGCGGTGGCCAGCGCCAACGTGGCCGTCAACGTCCTGCAGATCGCCGACGTTCCCACCCTGGCGGTGCTGCCGGCCGTGGGCCTGGAGAACCAGCCCGTGGCCCTCAGCCTGACCGCCGGCCTGGCCGCCCCCGTGGCGGGCGAGACGCTGTCGGTGGTCGTCACCGGTGTGCCGGTCGGCGCCACCCTGTCCGCCGGCACCCATAATACCGATGGCAGCTGGACACTGACCGGCGCCCAGTTGACCGGCCTGACCCTGACGCCACCCGCCAACTACCACGGCACCCTGGACCTGACCGTCACCGCCCACGCCGGGCTCAACGGCACAGACGCGGCGGCCAGCGCGCACCTGTCGGTCAACGTCCTGCAGGTGGCGGATATCCCGACCCTGGTCACCTTGCCGGCCGTGGGCCTGGAGAACCAACCCATTGCCCTTGGCCTGACCGCGGGCCTGGCCGCCCCGGTGGCGGGCGAGACGCTGTCGGTCGTCGTCACCGGTGTGCCGGTGGGTGCCACGCTGTCGGCCGGCACCCACAACGCCGACGGCAGCTGGACCTTGACCGCCACTCAGTTGACGGGTCTGACCATCACCCCGCCGGCCAACTACCATGGCACGCTGAACCTCAGCGTCGCCGCCCACGCCAGCCTCAACGGCACCGACGCGGTGGCCAATGCCACCGTCGCCGTCAACGTCCTGCAGGTGGCGGATATCCCAACCCTGGTGACCCTGCCCGCGGTAGGCCTGGAAAACCAGCCGGTAGCCCTCAGCCTGACCGCGGGCCTCGCCACTCCGGTGGTGGGTGAGACGCTGTCCGTCGTGGTCACCGGCGTGCCCGCCGGCGCCACCCTGTCCGCCGGCACCCACAACGGCGACGGCAGCTGGACCCTGACCAGCGCCCAACTATTCGGCCTGACCCTGACCCCGCCCGCCAACTACCACGGCACCCTGAACCTGACCGTCACCGCCCATGCCGGCCTGAACGGCACCGACGCCACGGCCAGCGCCAACCTGGCTGTCAACGTCCTACAGGTGGCGGATATCCCGACCGTGACCGTCCTGCCTGCCCTGGGATTGGAAAACCACACCATCGCCCTGACCCTGGGGGCCGGCCTGCCGACGCCCGTGGTGGGCGAGACGCTGTCGGTGACCGTTTCCGGCCTGCCCGTGGGTGCCACGCTGAATCACGGCACACACAATGCCGACGGCAGCTGGACCCTGGCCGCCGCCCAGTTGACGGGCCTGACCCTGACACCGCCGGCCGACTATCACGGAACCCTGAACCTGACCGTCACCGCTCACGCCGGCCTGAACGGCACAGACGCGGCGGCCAGCGCCAGTTTGGTGGTCACCGTGCTGCCGGTGGCCGATGTGCCCAACCTGAACCTGGGTACCTCGCTGGGGCTGGAGAACCAGCCCATCAGCCTGAACCTGGCCACCAGCCTGCCGGAGGCGATCACGGGCGAGACCCTGGCCGTGACCATCAGCGGCCTGCCGCTGGGCGCCACCCTGAACCAC
>NZ_BACU01000141.1 GCF_000333275.1 Azospirillum sp. B4
CGTTGAGGCCGGCGGCGGCAACACCGGTACCGGCACGACAGACCCCCACCACCGGCAGCGGTGGCACCGGCGCCTCGCCCACTGATCCCTCAACCGGGACCGGCGGCACCGACCACGGCACTGATCCGACCACCGGCACGGGTTCCGGCGGTGTCGAGGCCGGCAGCGGCAACACCGGTACCGGCACGACAGACCCCACCACCGGCAGCGGCGGCACGGGCACCACGCCCACCGATCCCTCAACCGGAACCGGAACCGGCGGCACCGACCACGGCACTGATCCGACCTCCGGCACAGGCTCCGGTGGCGTCGAGGCCGGCGGCGGCAACACCGGCTCCGGCTCGACCAACCCCACCACCGGCAGCGGTGGAACGGGCTCCGGCACCACGCCCACCGATCCCTCAACCGGAACCGGCGGCACCGACCACGGCACTGATCCGACCTCCGGCACAGGTTCCGGTGGCGTCGAGGCCGGCGGCGGCAACACCGGCTCCGGCGCGACCGACCCCACCACCGGCAGCGGCGGCACGGGCACCACGCCCACCGATCCCTCAACCGGAACCGGAACCGGCGGCACCGACCACGGCACTGATCCGACCACCGGCACGGGTTCCGGCGGCGTTGAGGCCGGCGGCGGCAACACCGGTACCGGCACGACAGACCCCACCACCGGCAGCGGCGGCACGGGCACCACGCCCACCGATCCCTCAACCGGAACCGGAACCGGCGGCACCGACCACGGCACTGATCCGACCACCGGCACGGGTTCCGGCGGCGTCGAGGCCGGCGGCGGCAACACCGGTACCGGCACGACAGACCCCACCACCGGCAGCGGCGGCACGGGCACCACGCCCACCGATCCCTCAACCGGAACCAGAACCGGCGGCACCGACCACGGCACTGATCCGACCACCGGCACGGGTTCCGGCGGCGTTGAGGCCGGCGGGCGGCACACCGGTACCGGCACGACAGACCCACCACCGGCAGCGGCGGGACGGGCACCACGCCCACCGATCCCTCAACC
>NZ_BACU01000140.1 GCF_000333275.1 Azospirillum sp. B4
CGAATTGGCTCCCTAGGGGGCCACGGTTCGCGATGGGATGCAGGGTATGGGATGAAAGGCCGGCGGGTCGAAAGCTCTGTCGGCCTTTTCCATGGCTGCCTTTTCCGGAGCCTTGCCGCTGTTAAGGCGCCGGCAATGGCGAGCGTGGCATCATATATGTTTGCGTG
>NZ_BACU01000139.1 GCF_000333275.1 Azospirillum sp. B4
GGCCCTTCTGCCAGGACAGGCGGCTGACCACACCGAACAGCAGGGCGTGGGGTTTGACGGCCAGGCCGAAACGCTCCTGCAGGGCCGCCTTGGCCGCCGCCCTGCCCTTCAGCAGCTTCGCCGAGAAAGGCGCCGGCAGGAAGGCGTCGGCAGCCGGGTCCCAGATGGTGGTGTCGACGCCGTTGATGATGCCCGACAGCTGCGCCGAGCGGGCGCGCAGCAGGCCGTCCAGCCCCATGCCGGCGTCCCGGCCGCGGATTTCCTGGGCGTAGGTGGGCGAAACAGTGGTGATGTGATCAGCCAGTTGCAGGCCCGCCTTCAGGTAACCGATGGCGCCGTAGTATTCGACGCCCTCCATCCCGAAGGAATGTGGCGGCAGGCCCAGGCGCGGCAGCAGCGTCGCCTCGAACTGGCCCTGGAAGGCCAGGTTATGGACGGTCATCACCGTGGCCGGCCGCTGCCAGCCGTCATAGGTCAGGTAGGCTGGCGCCAGGCCCGCCTGCCAATCATGGGCGTGCACCACGTCGGGCTGGGGCACGCCGCCCCGGCCCAGCCCGACCTCCGCCGCCGCGCGCGACAGGGCGGCGAAGCGCAGGGCGTTGTCCTGCCAATCGCGCCCGTCGGGGCCGATGTAGGGATTGCCAGACCGGGCGTAGAGGTGTGGCGCATCCACCACGATCAGGTCCAGGCCATGGGCGGTGCCGGCCACCAGCCGGGCCGGGCCGCCGAACAGCTCCGCGAAGGTATGCACCTCCCGGCCCTCCTTCAGGGCCTCGGTGACGGCGGGATATCCGGGGACCAGGGTGGTCACGGCCACGTCCTCGGCCGCCAGCGCCCCCGGCAAGGCCCCCACCACATCCGCCAGCCCCCCGGTCTTGATCAGGGGAAACACCTCCGAGGCGACCGAGAGTACGGAAAGCGGCATGGAAATCAGTCCTTCAGGCGGATCGTGTCAGGCAATTCAGGGAAGGCGGTCGATCATGGCTTGGGTGATCAGGCACGTGCCGGCGGCGCTGCGGCGGAAGCGGCGCGCGTCCTCCTCCGGATCCTCGCCCACCACCAGGCCCGATGGGATGTGCACACCGCGGTCCACCACCACATTGGTCAGCCGCGCCGACCGGGCGACATCGACATAGGGCAGGAGCACGGCGTTTTCCACGGCGGAGAAGGAATTGACGCGCACGCCGGTGAACAGGAGCGCGCGCTTCAGCGAGGCGCCGGAAACGATGCACCCGCCCGACACCAGGGAGGAAATGGCCTGGCCACGCCGGCCCTCCTCGTCATGCACGAACTTGGCGGGGGGCGTGATCTCGCTGTAGGTCCAGATGGGCCAGTCGTTATCGTACAGGTCAAGGCCGGGCACCAAGTCGGTCAGGTCCAGGTTGGCCTCGGCATAGGCATCCACCGTGCCGACATCCCGCCAGTAGGGCTGCGCCTCCTGCGTGGAGCGCACGCAGGAGCGGGAGAAGTGGTGGGCCACCGCCTTCCCATGCTTCACGATGTAGGGGATGATGTCCTTGCCGAAATCGCGCGAGGAGCCCGCCGTAGCCGCGTCGCGGCGCAACTGGTCGAACAGGAACGCGGTATTGAAGACATAGATGCCCATGGAGGCCAGGCAACGGTCGGTCGACCCCGGCATGGTAGGCGGGTCCTTGGGCTTCTCCACGAAGGAGATGATGGTGTCATCCGCGTCCACGTGCATGACACCGAAGCCCTTCGCCTCCTCCTTGGAGACCTCAAGGCAGCCCACGGTGACATCGGCGCCGGAGTCGACGTGCTGCTGCAGCATCAACTCGTAGTCCATCTTGTAGATGTGGTCGCCCGCCAGGATGACCATGTAGCGGGGCTCGTAGTCCTGGATGATGTCGATGTTCTGGAAGACGGCGTCGGCCGTGCCCTCATACCAGTGTTCCTCCGACACGCGCTGAGACGCCGGCAGGATGTCGAAGCTCTCGTTCCGTTCCGGGCGGAAGAAGTTCCAGCCGTGCTGCAGGTGGCGGATCAGGCTGTGCGCCTTGTACTGCGTGGCGACGCCGATGCGGCGGATACCGGAGTTGAGCGCGTTGGACAGGGCGAAGTCGATGATGCGCGACTTGCCGCCGAAATAGACGGCCGGCTTGGCGCGCCGATCGGTCAATTCCATCAGGCGGGACCCCCGCCCACCGGCCAGCACATAGGCCATGGCGTGTCGGGCAAGGGGGCCGCGGCCGGCGTGACGTTCGCTGGATGCCCTGTTGAAGCGCTTTAAGGGGCCTGTCACGTTCTTACCTCCCTGGGACGGCGTTCGCGCCGCCTGAAATTATCCATTAACGCCCACTACTTAACTTTGATACCCATCAAGGGCCAACCAAAGGGTGGCCAAGGGCGGCAACGTCACCGCGGCCGAGGCCGGCAGCCCGTGGGCCGGCTGGTCCGTGGCCAACACCGCCCCCAGGTTGCCCATGCCCGAGCCGCCATAGCCGGCCGCGTCCGTGTTCAGGATTTCCAGCCACCGTCCGGCGGCGGGCAAGCCCACACGATAGCCCGAGCGCGGCACGGGGGTGAAATTGCACAGGACCGCCACCGGGCGCACGCCCTCTCCACCCGATCGCAGGAAGGCGATCACCGACTGCTCATTGTCGTCGACGACGATCCAGCGGAAGCCATCGGGCGTGCAATCCGCCTCATACAAGGCGCGTTCCCGGCGGTAGCCGGCATTCAGGTCGCGGACCAGATGGCGCAACCCCTCGTGCCGGGGATAGCCCAGCAGGTGCCAGTCCAGACCCCGTTGGAAATCCCATTCGGACCGCTGGCCGAATTCCTGCCCCATGAACAGCAGCTTCTTGCCCGGGTGGCCCCACATGAACGCATAGAAGGCGCGGGCGGTGGCGAACTTCTGCCAGTCGTCACCCGGCATCTTCTCCAGGATGGAGCGCTTGCCGTAGACCACCTCGTCATGGCTGAGCGGCAGGACGAAGTTCTCCGAGAAGGCGTACAGCAGGCCGAACGTCAGCTTGTCATGATGCCACTTGCGGTGGACCGGCTCAGTGGACACGTAATCCAGCGTGTCGTGCATCCAGCCCATGTTCCATTTGAAGCCGAAGCCCAGGCCGCCGGTGTAGGCCGGCTGTGACACCCCGGGCCAGGAGGTCGATTCCTCCGCGATGGTCATGGCCCCCGGATGTTCGCCGTAGACCAGGGTATTGATGGTGCGCAGGAACGCCACCG
Source organism: Azospirillum sp. B4 (assembly GCF_000333275.1). Taxonomy (GTDB): domain Bacteria; phylum Pseudomonadota; class Alphaproteobacteria; order Azospirillales; family Azospirillaceae; genus Nitrospirillum. The sequence continues at coordinate 3,208 of NZ_BACU01000139.1, forward strand.
CCTCCAGGTTCTGGTTGCCCCCCTCGCGATTGGGGATCCATTCACCGTCCTTGCGGGAATAGTCGAGGTAGAGCATGGAGGCGACGGCGTCCACCCGCAGGCCGTCGATGTGGAAGCGGTCGATCCAGTAGAGGGCGTTGGCCGCCAGGTAGTTCACCACCTCGCGCCGGCCGAAATTATAGATGGCGGTCTTCCAGTCCGGGTGGAAGCCCTGGCGCGGATCCTCATGCTCATAAAGGGAGGTGCCGTCAAAACGGGCCAGCCCATGCACGTCGGTAGGGAAGTGGGCCGGCACCCAGTCCAGCAGCACCCCCAGCCCCGCCCGGTGGGCGCGATCCACCAGCCGGGCGAAACCGTCCGGCGTGCCGAAACGGGCGGTGGGCGCGAACAGCCCGATGGGCTGGTACCCCCACGACGGATCAAAGGGAAACTCCGAGACTGGCAGGAATTCCAGGTGGGTGAAGCCCATGTCGGCGGCATAGGGCACCAGTTGGTCCGCCAGCTCATCCCATGTGAGGTAGCGGCCGCCATCCCCCCGCCGCCAGGAGCCCAGGTGCACCTCATAGATGCTGATGGGGGAGCGGCGGGCGTCCATGGTCTTGAGGTGCGCCATGTGGGCGTCGTCGGCCCAAGGGAAGTCATCGGTGCGCGCGACGACGCTGGCGGTGGACGGACGCAGCTCACTGGCAAAGCCAAAGGGGTCGGCCTTCAGCGGCAGAACCACATTGTCCGGCCCCACGATCTCATACTTGTAAATCGCCCCCTGCCCCAGACCCGGGGCGAAAATTTCCCATACGCCGCTGTCCCGGCGGTGGCGCATCTGATGGCGCCGCCCGTCCCAGGCGTTGAAGTCGCCCACCACCGATACCCGGCGGGCGTTGGGCGCCCAGACGGCGAAGTGCACGCCGTCCACGCCCTCATGGGACTTGAGGTGCGCGCCCAGCTTCTCATAGAGACGCTTGTGCGTGCCCTCGGCGAACAGATAGTCGTCCGTTGGCCCCAGGATGGGACCGAAGCCATAGGGATCCTCCACCTCCCATCCGCCACCCGCGTTGGCGCACCGCAGGCGGTAGCGGAACCGTCCCTTGCGACCCGTGACCTTACCCTCGAACACGCCGGCGTCGTGCACCCGCGCCAGGGCGGCGATCACCCCGCCATCGGCTTCCACAGCCTCCACCGTCTCCGCCCCCGGCACGAAGGCGCGGATGACGGTGGCTCGCCCCGCCTTGTGCAAGCCCAGCACGCTGAAAGGGTCGTCGTGCCGGGCGCCCAGCAGGGCGTCGATGTCCTCAAGGCCCGCCGTCCAGCCCGGAACACCTTTCGCCCGCGCCATCAGCCCTTCCTCGGCAGGGTCGGGGCCGGCAGGCCCCAGATGTCCGTGGCGTATTCGGCGATGGCGCGATCGGAGGAGAAGAAGCCCATGCGCGCCGTATTGGTGATGGCGGAGCGCCACCAGGCGGGCGTGTCATGCCAGCGGGCGTCCACCGCGCGCTGGGCGGCGTAGTAGGCGTCGAAATCGGGCGCCACCATGAAATAGTCGTGATAGCGCACGGCGTTCACCAGGTCGCTGAAACGCCCGGTCTCCCCCGGCGAGAACACGCCGGAGCCCACCACGTCCAGCACCTCTTCCAGCATGGGGGAGGCTGCGATGACGTCGGCCATGTCGATGCCCTTGCGCCGCCGCTCCTCCACCTGCTCGGTGGTCAGGCCGAAGATGAAGATGTTGTCGTCGCCGACATGCTCCTTGATCTCGACATTGGCGCCGTCCAGCGTGCCGATGGTCAACGCGCCGTTCAAGGCCAGCTTCATGTTGCCGGTGCCCGAGGCCTCCATGCCGGCGGTGGAGATCTGTTCCGACAGGTCGGCGGCGGGGATGATGGCCTCCGCCAGACTGACGTTGTAATTGGGCAGGAACACCACCTTCAGCAGGCGGCGCACCACGGGATCGCGGTTGACCACCCGGGCCACGTCGTTGGCCAGCTTGATGATCAGCTTGGCTTGGTGATAGCTGGCGGCCGCCTTGCCGGCGAAGATCTTCACCCGGGGCACCCAGTTGCCGCCGGGGTTGGCGCGGATGGCGTCGTACAGCGCCACGATCTCCAGGATGTTCAGCAGCTGGCGCTTGTATTCGTGGATGCGTTTGATCTGGACGTCGAACAGGGCGTCGGGGCTGACCGACACGTCCATCCGCCGGCGGATGAGGTTGGACAGCTCCACCTTCTTGGCGCGGCGGATGGCCCGGAACCGGTCGACCACGCCCGCGTCGCCGGCGAACTTCTCGAAGCCCGACAGGGCCAGGGGGTCGTCCATCACCTGCGGACCGCAACAGTCCACCAGCAACTGGGTCAGACCCGGATTGGCCTCGAACAGCCAACGGCGGAAGGTGATGCCGTTGGTCTTGTTGACGACGCGGCCAGGATAGAAGCGGTCCAGCTGATAGAACAGCGTGCGCTTCACCAGGTCGGAATGCAGCGCCGACACGCCGTTGATCTTGTGCGAGCCTACGAAGGCCAGGTTGCCCATGCGCACACGGCGGCCGTGGCTCTCATCGATCAGCGACAGTTCCGCCAGCACGCCGCCGTCATGCTCGCCCTTCGAGCGCACCCGGTCCAGGTGGCGGGCGTTGATCATGTAGATGATCTGCATGTGCCGGGGCAGCAACCGTTCCATCAACGGAACGGGCCAGCTTTCCAGCGCTTCCGGCAGCAGCGTGTGGTTGGTGTAGGAGAAGACGGCGGTGGTGATCTCCCACGCCTGGTCCCAATCGAAATCCTCCAGATCGATCAGGACGCGCATCAGCTCGGCGATGGCGATGGCCGGGTGGGTGTCGTTCAACTGGATCGCCACCTTCTCCGGCAACAGCTCCAGCTCGCCATGGTGCTGCTTATGGCGACGGATGATGTCCTGCATCGAGGCGGAGACGAAGAAGTATTCCTGGCGCAACCGCAGTTCCAGGCCGGCCGGGGTGGCGTCGCTGGGGTACAGGACCTTGGAAATGGCCTCCAGCCGCACGCGCGCGGCCAGCGCGCCGACATGGTCGCCCTGGTTGAAGGCGTCCAGCCGCAAGGCGTCCGGCGCGCGGGCCGACCACAGGCGCAGCGTGTTGACATGGCGGGCACGCCAGCCGGGTACGGGCGTGTCGAAGGCGATGGCGTCCACCGTCTCCTCCGGCCGCCAGTAGTGCTTGGTCACATCCTCGCTGACGTCCACCGTCTCCACCGTGCCGCCGAAGCCGACGGAGTAGTCGACCTCCGGCCGCTCGAATTCCCACGGGTTGCCGAAGGTCAGCCAATTTTCCGGATACTCGCGCTGCCAGCCATCCTTGATGGCCTGACGGAACAGGCCATGGTCGTAACGGATGCCGTAGCCGTGGGCCGCGATCTGCAGCGTCGCCATGCTTTCCATGAAGCAAGCGGCCAGGCGGCCCAAGCCGCCGTTGCCGAGCGCCGCGTCCGGTTCGATCTTGCGCAGTTCATCCAGGTCCACGCCCAGATCGTCCAGCGCCTTGCGCACCGGTTCCGTCAGCCCGGTTTCCATCAGGGCGTCAACCAGCAGGCGGCCGATCAGGAATTCCAAGGACAGATAGTAGACCCGCTTGCGCTTGGATTCATAAGTGGCGCGGGTGGACGACATCCAATGGTCGACGATGCGGTCGCGCACGGCCAACGTGGTGGCGATGAACCAGTCGCGTTGGCTGGCCACCTCGGGGTTCTTACCCACGGCGTACATCAGCTTGGCGACGATGGCGGCGCGCATCGTGGCGCTGTCCACCGGCTGCGGCTCTGCCTGTTCCGGCGGCGGCGCCTGGTTTTCCCCGGCGACCTCCGGCGGGTCGAGCTCGGAGGTTTCGGAAGACGCGGTCGGAACAGGCTTATCAATCACGCTGTCAATCCTTTCGAGACCAAGAAGACATCGCATCGTCAGCTTTGCATGTCTGCTGCACCGCGACAACAAAGAGTCGCACGAAAGAGATAGAACGCCACCAGCCGACGACACCCTATTGATATGTCATTCTTTTGCAGTAGCCGACGGTGCCATCCCATCACCCTGGCCCCCTGCCGCGCCGCAGCCATCGAGGGGACACCCATACGAAAGCCCCGCCCGAGGACGGACGAGCCTGTCAACAATCGGGAAGACCACGGTCGGGTTCCCGGCGCCACATCATCTGGACGAGGAAGCGCCTGGCAACGATGGGGTGCTGACAGGCCTGCCGCATCGTCATGAACCGCCATCCCGTGGGCGAGCCCGGGAACGTGTCGTTCGTCGATCGCCATGCCGCATCCGGAATGAGGCCCGGCGCTTCGCTCTCCCCTTGAGCCCGGAGCCGACAGATCGCATGATTTCCCGACGTTCAAAGGCAGGAGGCGGACATGGAAATCGACACGGACCGCGTTGACGACGCTGTGCTGGCGTTATTGTGGCTGGGCTTACACGATGGCCAACGCGCCTGGAAGTCGTTTGACTGGGACGCGCTGGACAGGCTGCACGGCAAAGGCATGATCGAGGATGCCGTGAACAAGGCCAAGTCCGTGATCATGACACCGGAGGGATTGGCCCGGTCGGAGCGGTTGTTCCAGCAAATGTTCGCCCGGCGCTGAATCCGGTGACCCGGCGGCGGCCGCTCACCACCAACGGCATCTATTTTTCCCTTTAATAAATAAAAACACCAAGCGCAGCTTGGGCTTTGCTTTATTCAATTTCCATCAATTCTTGGAACAATTCCAATTTTCCGACTTTTAATATCCACATCCGCATGCCGGGTGAGCGGACATTCATTGCTAGGAGGACATCCTATATGTTCATGCACAACAAGCGCCTGCAATACACCGTGCGGGTGGCCGAGCCCAATCCCGTCCTGGCCAGCTTCATGCTGGAGCAATTCGGCGGGCCACAGGGCGAGCTGGCGGCCGCCATGCGTTATTTCACCCAGGCGCTGGGCGAGAGCGACCCCGGCCGCAAGGACATGTTGTTTGATATCGCGACGGAGGAACTGAGCCACCTGGAGATCATCGGCAGCATCGTGGCCATGCTGAACAAGGGCATCAAAGGTCAGTTGGCCGAGGCCAGCTTGGCGGAGGCCGATCTCTACGCGGCGCTGAACCAGGGCGGCGACAGCCACACCCAATCCCTGCTCTATGGCGGCGGACCGTCCCTGACCAATTCTTCCGGCGTGCCATGGACCGCGGCCTACATCGACAGCATCGGCGATCCGACCTGCGACCTGCGCTCCAACATCGCGGCGGAGAGCCGCGCCAAGATCGTCTACGAGAGGCTGATCAATCTCACCGACGATCCCGGTGTGAAGGACGCCCTCACCTTCCTCATGACGCGCGAGATCGCGCATCAGAAGTCATTCGAAAAAGCGCTCTACGCCATTGAGCCCAACTTCCCGCCGGGCAAGCTGCCCGGCAAACCGGAATTCGCCGACCTCTATGTCAACGCCTCACAAGGGGATGGCGATATGGAAGGGTCATGGAATTCCGGAGGAAAATGGCAACGGCTGGACGACGTGGAAGGGGGCATTCCGCTGGACGGGGGCGACGGGCTTGCCTCCGTCACCTTATCCGGGGAGGAAGAGGACGCCATCGAAGCCCTCACGGCTCGGACCATGTCCAACCCGGAAGCCGATCCCATGACCGGCGCCGAACTGGGAGAAGGCGGAGCCATGGAAGATCCGGAGGCATAGGTTTCTTTTTGAGCGCGGCGCCCGGGGTGACCTGGGCGTCGGGTATTGTTCGGCGACGACCATGGTCATAGGCGGGATGATGCACGCCAGCCACGGCGTGCGCCAAGGCCCCTCCGCAAGGCCCGTCCGGCGGTTCGGGCGGAAAGGGCACGGCCCATAAACACTGACGGGACTCATCGACCATTCATACCGACCGAGCCTGAACCGCCATCGCTGCCATTTCCTGTGTGCCGTGACCTCCGGCTGACGCGAACAGCCGGAGGTCACGGCATGACCGTTCTTAAGCAAGCCGAAGTATAATCTAAGTAAATCCATTAGTTAAGAGAAGCTATGACTTAACTATATTTGAAAATAGATTCTTTTTGAATTTTATCGGAACAGAATCACTTCAATTCTCTTCTATTGATGTGCCGCCAATGAATAGAGAGCCCCACAAGTCGGATTGCCGACACGAGGAAAGGCGGCGCTTTATCAGAAGCAAGAGGATGACATGACCAAGGACAGCAGCACTTCCAATCGCGGTTTCGCCTCGATGGACGACGACAAGCAGCGCGAGATCGCGGCCAAGGGCGGTTCCAGCGTACCCGATGAGAAGCGCAGCTTCTCGCAGGACCATGAACTTGCCGCCGAGGCGGGCCGCAAGGGTGGCCAGAGCGTACCGGACGAGAAGCGCAGCTTCTCCCAGGATCACGAGCTGGCGGCCGAGGCGGGCCGCAAGGGCGGTCAGGCCTCGGGCGGGAACTTCGCCAACAATCCCGAGCGCGCCGCCGAAGCCGGCCGCAAAGGGGGAGAGGCCTCCGGCGGCAACCGTGGTGGCGGCAACCGTGGTGGCGGGAACCATGGGGGTGGGAACCATGGGGGTGGGAATCATGGCGGCGGCAATTTCGCCGACAATCCGGAGCGTGCGACGGAAGCCGGTCGCAAAGGGGGCCAGGCTTCCCACGGTCATCGCTAACCGCACCGCGTCCATTTCGGATGGCACGGCGCACTGCCAAGCCATCCAGAGCCCGGCGCCAAGTTAGCTCCCCAACCAGCCCTATTGGCAAAAGCGACGGCTATATTGTGGCCACGCCGGTGTTTCCGCCGGCGTGGCCATGATGCTTTAGGAGCCCTGCCCTCAGCGGCGAGACACCAACCTAAGCGGTTTTATCCAGAGGCCAGCGAGGGCACACGTTGGGTGAAAAGAGCATATTGCTATGGCCCCACTGATAGCGCGCCACTGGCAAAGGCACATCAACGGCTCGACAGCCGGATGGCGTCCCCTAGGGGATTCGAACCCCTGTTACCGCCGTGAGAGGGCGGTGTCCTAGGCCTCTAGACGAAGGGGACGAGGCCGTGTGAGGCCGGGTATGTACGCGAGGCGGCCGGAGTAGGTCAAGCACTTTATTTCAGAAAAGTGGAACGCTACGAAGACGGGTGGCAGCGGACATCACGGGAACAGGACGGGGCACGCTCACCTTGATCCATGTAAGCCCGACTTGCCTCGTCAAAGAGCCGCAGGTGCCAGAAAGGCGCGGAACGCGGCCGTGGCGTCGGCTCCGAACATGTGGGCTGGCGAGCCGCTGGATTCGACGCGCCCGTTCATCAAGTGGACCACCCGGCCGGACACGTCGCGCGCGAACGCCATTTCGTGGGTGACGACGATCATGGTCCGCCCCTCCTCCGCCAGGGACCGCATCAGGGCCAGCACCTCGCGCACCCGTTCCGGATCGAGGGCGGAGGTCGGCTCATCGAACAGGACCAGCTTCGGGTTCGTCGCCAGGGCCCGTGCGATGGCCACCCGCTGCTGCTGCCCGCCGGAGAGCCGCTTGGGATAGGCGGCGTGGAAGCCTGCCATGCCCACCCGTTCCAGCAGCGACCGCGCGGTCGCCAGAACCTCGTCGCGGTCGCGACGGTGAACGCGCAAGGGGGCCTCCATGACGTTCTGCAGCACCGTCAGGTGGGGCCAGAGATTGAAGCCTTGGAAGACCATGGCCGTCTGCATCCGCAGGCGGGCGGCAGCACGGCCGTCGGAAACCTCCAGGCGGCCGTGGCGGTTGCGCGCCAGGGGCGCCTGCACGTCGCCGATGGCGATCTGGCCCTCGTCGGGAACCTCCAGCAGGTTGAGGCAGCGCAGGAAGGTGCTTTTGCCCGAGCCGCTGCCGCCCAGGATGGAGATGACCTCCCCTTCCCGCGCCTCCAGCGAAATGCCGGCCAGCACTTCCCTGTCGCCGAAGGACTTGCGGATGTTGGTGGCGGTCAGGACGGGGGGTGGCACGGTCATGACAGCGGCTCCAGGGTGGGCGGAACGGAGATGGATGGGACGGCGCGGTCGACGTCCAGCCGGCGTTCCAGGGCCGCCAGCAGGGCCGATAGACCGGCGTTGATCAGCAGGTACAGCGCCGCGGCGGCGCAGAACACCTCCAGCGTGCGGTAGCTGTGGGCGATGACCTGCTGCGCCACGCCGGTGATGTCCAGAACCGTGATGGTGCTGGCCAGCGAGGTCGATTTGGTCATCATGATGATCTCATTGGAATAGCTGGGCAGCGCGATGCGGACCAGCGACGGCGCGATCACCCGCCGCAGCAGCATGAAGCCGGTCATGCCACAGGCGCGGCCGGCCTCGATCTCCCCACGCGGCACGGCGGCCAAGGCCCCGCGGAAGATTTCGGCGATGTAGGCCGAGCAGCAGCAGGTCATGGCCAGGCAGGTGCAGAAGACCGGGTCCCGGAACGCCGTCCAGAGGATGCCGTGGCGTATCCACGGGACCATGGCGAACCCATAGTAGATCATGAAGATTTGCAGGATCAGCGGCGTGCCCCGGAACAGAAAGGTCCAGGTCCGCTGGATCAGGCGCGGCAGTGGCGACCGCGCCACCGACATCGCCGTGAGGCCCGTGGCCAGCGCCGTGGCGCAGACGCCGGAAACCGCCAGGATCAGCAGGGTCACGGGCACGGCCCGCACCAGCAGCGCGGTGACCGACGCGATGAACGTCAGATGTTCCCCCATCGCGCTCAGCCCCTGTCCCACCGGTTGGAATAGCGGCCGCCGTAGTGGAAGGCCGTGCTGGAAAGGGTGGTGAGTACCAGGTAAAGCGCCATGGCCACACCGAAGAACAGGAAGGGGTGCCGGGTCGATCCGGCGGCCACCAGGCTGGTGCGCATCAGTTCGCTGAGCCCGGTGACGGCGATGAGCGCGCTATCCTTCAGGTTGAACTGCCAGACGTTGCCCAGCGCGGGCAGGACGATGCGCGCCACTTGCGGCAGGACGATGCGGTGGAAGCACTGGAGGTCGCTGAAGCCCATGGCCCGCGCCGCCTCGAACTGGCCCTTGGCAATGGCGCCGACCCCCCCCCGGAATATCTCGGCCTGATAGGCGGCGGACACCAGGCCGACCGACAGGCTGCCGATCAGGAAGGGCGGCGGCAGCCCCGGGGCATCCCAGCCGAAGGTCTCGGCCAGCGACAGGATCAACGAGGGCAGACCGAAGTACAGCAGCAGGATGACCAGCAATTCCGGCACCCCGCGCAAGACCACGCCATAGACCAGCGCCGTCCGCCGCAGCCAGCGCGGCCCCTTCAGCCGCGCCCAGGCCAGCAGGACGCCCAGCACCGTGCCGATGGCCATGGAGGTGGCGGACACCGCCAGGGTGAGCATGCAGCCCTTCAGCAGCAGGGGCGCCCAGCCGTCCGGCCCAAAGCCAAGGAGCGAGAGGTCGTCCATCATGGCTGGGGGCCCCCACCGGTGGCGCCCGGACGGGCGTCCAGGGCCGGGGTAGCGTCCGCCTTGAACCATTTCAGGCTGAGGCGCCGCACGGTGCCATCCTCCACGGCGGAGCGGATGGCGGCATTCAGGCGCTCCGCCAAGGCGGTGTCGTCCTTGCGCAGGCCGAAGCCCTCGCCGGCGCCCAGTTCACCGCCGATCAATTCCGGCCCCACCAGAACCAGGTCCCGCGCGTCGGGTGCCGCCAGCAGCGGCCGCAGGTAGGTGGTGTCATCCAGCGTGAGGTCGATACGGCCGCTCAACAGGTCCAGATCCCGTTCACCCATGGTGCGGTAGGATTTGATGGTGATGACGCCCGCCAGGTACTTGTCCAGGAAGCCGTCGTAGGTGCTGGAGATGGCGACGCCCAGGGTTTTGCCGCGCAACTCCTCGCGCAGGGCCGACAGCGCCTCGGTTTGGCGCTCGGGCGTGGGACTGGCGTCCAGGTCCAGCACCAGGCCCCGGTTGGCCATGCGGGCCAAGGGGCTGTCCTTCTGGGTGACGAAGACCCCGGTGGTGATGGCGTATGGCAGGGAGAAGGCCAGCACGGCCTTGCGCGCCGGCGTGATCTGCAACGCGTCGGCGATGACGTCGATCTTATGGGCCTGCAAGGCGCCGATCATGCCGTCCCAATCCTGGGCCACCAACTGGCACCGCAGGTTCGCCCGCTGGCAAAGGATTTGAAGCAGATCGGGCTCGAAACCGATCAGGGTGCCGTCGGGCCGGGTGATGTTCCAGGGTGGGAAGGCCCCCTCCGTGCCGATGACGATGGCCCGCTGTGGCTCCCCGGCCCATGCGGCCCCAGCCCACGTGGCGGCCAGGGAAAGCGCCGCCGCCAGCCCGAAACCAACCCCCGCGCGCGGAAGCCTGCTCATAATCCACCCGCACCGGCCAGCGGGACGATATCGACCAGCCAGCAGGCCGATGCGGCTTGAACCAGGACGGGCGCCGTCATGCCTGGGTCGAACGACAGGGCGTCCAGCCGGCCCAGGGTGTACGTCTCATCGCCACAGGTCACCTCCACTCCGCCCGCCGCCACCAACAGGCGCGTCGCCTCGGGATTGGGCGGCAGCGACGACATGCCGGGGGGCAGCCGGTGTTGCGCGCCCCGCACGGCCCCCCGGCGCACCATCAGGTTCAGGTCGGTGACGGGCCCGCCATCCGGCGTTCCCGATACCGGCACATCGCCGGGAAACGGGTGGGCCGCCGTGTCCGGCGTCACCAGGACGGGGGCCGCGCCGCCGCCGAAGTCCAGCAGCAGGCGGCCTTCCAGCACCGCCAGCACGCGGTCGACGCCCGGGAAGTGGGAGAAGGGCCCCGCTTCCCGCACTTCCGCGATGCTGACGCGCCAGAGGATGTTGCCCGCATCCTCATCCTGGCGGGCGACCTCGCGCGTGACGCCGCCCCCGTTCTTCCACGCCTGGGCGGGCCGTGAGGCCGAGGGAAGCAGGCGGACACCGCTCATCCCAGGATACCGGGCAGGTCAAGGCCCATGGCGCGGGCGCAATCCTGGGCGATGTCGTAGCCGGCGTCGGCATGGCGCATCACACCGGTGGCCGGGTCATTCCACAGGACGCGCTCCAGCCGCTTGGCGGCTTCGGGGGTGCCGTCGGCGACAATGACCATGCCGCTGTGCTGGGAATACCCCATGCCCACGCCGCCGCCATGGTGCAGCGACACCCAGGTGGCCCCCGATGCGGTGTTCAGCAAGGCGTTCAGCAGCGGCCAGTCGGACACGGCGTCGCTGCCGTCCCGCATGGCCTCCGTCTCACGATTGGGGCTGGCGACGCTGCCGCTGTCCAGATGGTCGCGGCCGATCACCACGGGGGCCTTCAGCTCGCCCTTGGCCACCATCTCATTGAAGGCCAGGCCCAGGCGGTGGCGATCCCCCAGCCCGACCCAGCAGATGCGGGCCGGCAGGCCCTGAAACCGGATCCTTTCCCGCGCCATGTCCAGCCAATTGTGCAGGTGCCGGTTGTCCGGCAGCAGTTCCTTCACCTTGGCGTCGGTCTTGTAGATGTCCTCGGGATCACCGGACAATGCCGCCCAGCGGAAGGGGCCGATGCCACGGCAGAACAGCGGGCGGATGTAGGCGGGCACGAATCCGGGGAAGTCGAAGGCGTTGGCGACCCCCTCGTCCTTGGCCACCTGGCGGATGTTGTTGCCATAGTCGACGGTGGGCACCCCCGCCGCCTGGAAGTCCAGCATGGCCTGGACGTGCACCGCCATGCTGGCGCGCGCGGCGGCGGCAACGGCCTGCGGCTCGCGCTCCCGCCGTTCGATCCACTCGGCCACCGTCCAGCCCGCAGGCAGGTAGCCGTTGACGGGGTCGTGGGCCGAGGTCTGGTCGGTCAGCAGATCCGGGCGGATGCCGCGCCGGACCATCTCAGGCAGCAGTTCGGCGGCATTGCCCAGCAGGCCGACCGACACCGCCTTCTTCTCGGCACGGCTGCGTTCGATGATGGCCATCGCCTCATCAATGGTCTCGGCGGCATGGTCCAGGTAACCGGTCCTCAGACGCATCTCGATGCGGCTGCGCTGGCATTCGATGGCCAGGCAGGAGGCGCCGGCCATGACGGCGGCCAGCGGCTGCGCCCCGCCCATTCCGCCCAGGCCAGCGGTCAACAGCCACCGGCCCGACAGGTCCCCGCCGTAATGCTGGCGGCCCATCTCAACGAAGGTCTCATAGGTGCCCTGGACGATGCCCTGGGATCCGATGTAGATCCAGGAACCGGCCGTCATCTGGCCATACATGGCCAGGCCCCTGCGGTCCAACTCGTGGAAATGCTCCCAATTGGCCCATTTCGGCACCAGGTTGCTGTTGGCGATCAGGACGCGCGGGGCGTCGGGGTGGGTGCGGAAGACACCCACCGGCTTGCCGGACTGGACCAGCAGGGTCTGGTCGGCCTCCAGCCGCGTCAACGCCTCCACGATCCGGTCGTAACTCTGCCAGTCGCGGGCGGCGCGGCCGATGCCACCGTAGACCACCAGCTCCTCCGGGCGCTCCGCCACGTCGGGGTGCAGGTTGTTCATCAGCATGCGCAGCGCCGCCTCGGTCAGCCAGCTTTTGGCGGTGCGTTCCGTGCCGGTGGTGGGGCGGATGACGCGGGTGTTGTCGATGCGGCTCATAGGGTCCTTCCCAGGCTGGTGGCGAAGGCGAGGCAGTCGTCCAGGATACCGGTCAGGATCGTGACGAGAGGCCTCGCGTAAACAGGATCGAAGGGGGGCGGCCAGCTGCCGGGGCCGGGCTCGTCGGGTTCGGCGAGATAGCCCCGGATGGCCAGTTCCATCTGAATGGCGTGAACGCCCTCGTCGGGACGGCCATAGTGGCGCGTCGTCCAGCCGCCCTTGAACCGGCCGTTCAGCACGTGGCGGTGGCCGCTGGCGGCGCAGCGGTCGTGGATGGCGGTCGCCAGCGCCCCGTCGCAGGTGATCCCACCATTGGTGCCGATGTTGAACTGCGGCAGGGGGCCGTCGAACAGGCGCGGGATGACGCTGCGGATGGAATGGGCGTCATACAGGACGACGGCGCCATGGCTCCGCCGTAGCCGCACCAGCTCCGCCCGGATGGCGTCGTGGTAGGGATCGAAGTAAGCCGTCCGCCGCGCGGCGATGTCGGCGGCATCGGGCGGGACCCCGGCGTAAAGCGGCTCCCCATCGAAGGTGGTGACGGGGCAGAGGTCGGTCGTCGCCTGCCCAGGATACAGCGACGCGCCGGAGGGGTCGCGGTTGACGTCAATGACGCTGCGCGACAGCCGTGTCCGGATGGTGGTGGCCCCCAGGTCCGCCGCGAAGGCGTAAAGCCGGTCGATCCACCAATCGGCATCCTTGCGCGCCAGCCAGGGCGACGCGAAGCGGCCCAGCAGCCCGTCCGGGATGTCGGTGCCGGTGTGGGGGAAGGTCACGACCAGGGGCGCGTCGCCGCGGTGGATTTCCAGCCAGTCCGTCATTTCAGTTGCCGTCATGTCAGTTGCCCTGCCAGACGCGCGCATGCAGGGGATTGAAGCCCATGCGATAGACCAGCTCCGCCGGCCGCTCGATATCCCAGATCGCCAGGTCGCAGGACTTGCCCGCCTCCAGCGTGCCGATCTCATGGTGCAGCCCCAGGGCGCGGGCGGCGTTGCGGGTGACGCCGGCGATGCATTCATCCACCGTCATGCGGAACAGGGTGGCGCCCATGTTCATGACCAGCAGCAGCGAGGTCAGCGGCGACGTGCCGGGGTTGCAGTCGGTGGCCAGGGCCATGGGCACGCGCGCCTTGCGGAAGGCGTCCACGGGCGGCAGCTTGGTTTCCCGCACGAAATAGAAGGCGCCGGGCAGCAGTGTCGCCACGGTGCCGGCCACGGCCATGGCCGCGACGCCATCGGCGTCCGTATGTTCCAGATGGTCGGCCGACAGGGCGCCATGCCGGGCCGCCAGGGCGCCGCCGGACAGGTTGGACAACTGGTCGGCATGCAGCTTGACCGGCAAGCTATGGGCGGCAGCGGCAGTGAACATCCGCGCCGTCTGATCCGGTGTGAAGCCGATGCCTTCGCAGAAGGCGTCGACGGCGTCGGCCAGCCCCTCCCCCGCCGCTGCCGGCAGCACGGTGTCGCACAGGAAGTCGACATAGCCGTCGGCGTCACCGCTGAATTCAGGCGGCAGCGCGTGGGCGCCCAGGAAAGTGGTGGTGATCCGGACCGGCCGCGCCTGACCCAGCCGCCGCGCGGCGCGCAGCATGCGCAGCTCCGCCTCCAGATTCAGACCGTATCCCGACTTGACCTCGACCGTCGTCGCCCCTTCCGCCATCAGGGCGTCCAAGCGGGGCAGCGCGCTGGCCGTCAGCGCATCCATATCAGCGTCGCGCGTGGCGCGCATGGTGGAAAGGATGCCGCCGCCGGCCCGAGCGATCTCCTCATAAGAGGCGCCGGCCAGCCGCAGTTCGAACTCATGCGCCCGGCTTCCGCCATGGACCAAGTGCGTGTGACAATCGATCAAGCCGGGGGTGATCCAACGGCCGGCGCAATCCACCACCACGCCGGCGTCGAAATCGGGCGCGTCGGCGAGAGCGCCGGCGTAGACGATCAGGCCATCGCGCATGGCGATGACGCCATCGCGAACGATCCCCAGACCGGGCTCAGCCCCGGCAAGCGTCGCCAAATGGGCGTTTGTCCACAGCTTGTCGCAACGCATGCCCGTTCTCCCGACGGATCCCAAGTCCGCCTCTATGGTTGCGTTCGCACCTTAGAATGTATAGACATATGGCGCAACAGGAGAATGCACCATGGGCACTGACGGCGGTTCGGACGGGGCTTTCCACTTCCAGCAGGCCCTGCTTCCTGAGGGTTGGGCGGACAATGTGCGGCTGACGGTCCGGGACGGCGTCATCGCCACCCTGGAACGGAACGCGCCCCCCCAGGCCGGCGATGAGCGGCGGCCGGCGGTCATACCGGGCCTGCCCAACCTGCACAGCCATGCCTTCCAGCGCGGCATGGCCGGCCTGGCGGAGGTGCGGGGGCCAGCGGGCGACAGCTTCTGGACCTGGCGTGACGTCATGTACCGCTTCGTCGATCGCCTTTCGCCCGATGACCTGCACGCCATCGCGGCGTTGGCCTATATGGAAATGCTGGAGGCCGGGTTCACCCGCGTCGGGGAATTCCATTACCTTCATCATGATCGGGATGGCGGGCGGTTCGCCGACCCGGCGGAAATGAGCGCCGCCATCGTCGCGGCGGCGGATGAGACCGGCATCGCCCTGACCCACCTGCCCGTGTTCTATGCCCATTCCGGTTTTGGTGGGGCTGCACCAGGGCATGGGCAGCGGCGCTTCCTGCACGACGTGGACGGCTTCGCCCAGCTGGTGGAGGCGGCGCGGGTCAAGGCGCGGGCCCTGCCCGACGCCGTCGTCGGCGTGGCGCCACACAGCCTGCGCGCGGTGACGCCCGAGGAGTTGAGCCAGGTGGTGGCTCTGGCCGGCACGGGGCCGGTGCACATCCATATCGCCGAGCAGGTGAAGGAGGTTGAGGACTGCGTGGCCTGGGGCGGCGCCCGGCCGGTGGAGTGGCTGCTGGCCAACGTGGCCGTGGACAGCCGCTGGTGCCTGGTGCACGCCACCCATGTGACGCCGGCGGAGGTCGCGGACATGGCGGCGCGCGGCGCGGTCGCTGGCCTGTGCCCTATCACCGAGGCCAACCTGGGCGACGGCATCTTCCCGGCCGCCGCCTATCTGTCCGCCGGCGGCCGCTTCGGCGTCGGATCGGACTCCAACGTCCTGATCGACGCGACCGAGGAACTGCGCTTGTTGGAATACAGCCAGCGCCTGGCGGGCCGTAGCCGCAACCTGTTCGCCAAGGCGCCGGGGCGATCGACGGGCCAGGACCTGCTGGAGGGCGCGCTGGCGGGGGGGGCGGCCGCCCTGGGCGCGCCGGCCGCCATCGCCGTCGGCCATGCGGCCGACCTGGTCAGCCTGGACACCCGGCACCCCTCGCTGCACGGCCGCCGTGGCCCGGCGCTGCTGGACGCCTTGATCTTCGCCGCCGGCCGGGCGGCCATTGACGGGGTCTGGCGCCGGGGCAAGCAGGTGGTTAATACTGGCCGGCACCAACGGCGGGACGCCATTGTCACCCGTTACCGCCAAGTCCTTGAAAGATTGACCCAGTGACGCTGTCCCTGCATGAGCGCATTCGAACGGACATAGAGTCGGCCATCCTGTCGGGAAAGCTGGCGCCGGAAGACCGGCTCCCCGTGGAGCACGAGCTGATGCAGACCTACCAGTGCTCACGCATGACGGTCAACAAGGCGCTGTCCGCCCTGGCCGCGGCGGGCCTCATCGAACGGCGCAAGGGCGCTGGTTCCTTCGTCGGCCGCCCGCATGCCCATTCCATGATCCTGGATGTCCCGGATCTTCCGGTGGAGGTGGCCAAACGCGGCCATGTCTACGGCTATCAGTTGCTGGTGCGGAGGCTGCGGGCGGCCGCCCGGGGAAACGCCGAGGAGGAGTTGCTGGCCGGCGGACGCCGGCTGTTGCAGCTGGACGGCCTGCATTCCGCCGACGGCGCGCCCCTGGCGGTGGAACGCCGCCTGGTCAGCTTGGCTGCGGTGCCGGCCATCGCCGACGCCGACCTTGAGAAGGAGCCGCCGGGAACCTGGCTGCTGCGGCATGTGCCGTGGACGGAGGCGGAAACCCGCATTTCCGCCGTCCCCGCAGATGCGGAGATCGCGCGCCTTCTCAAGACACCGGTGGGCACGGCCTGCCTGCTGGTGGAACGGCAGACCTGGCGCAGCTCCGAACGGATCACGGCCGTGCGTCAATATTTCCTGGGCACGGCCTATCACCTGGTCGCCCGGTTCGGCAGCAGCCGTCCGTGACGGCCTGCAGCCCCGAAGGGCGGCAGGCCGGACGGGTCATCAGAACTTCTGACCGAACTTGACGCCGAACAGTCGCGGCTTCGTCGGATAGATGCGTGCGTACTGACCGGAGATTTCCGGGGCGGAGAAGGTGTTCCGGGTCAGCCCCCCGCGTTCGTCGAACAGGTTCTGGACATAGAACTCGGCGGTGGTGTTGCCGATCTTGCCGCCCATCGAGACGTCGACGGTGGTGAAGCCCGGGCTGTCGCCGACCAAGTCGTTCGCTGTGGTTCCCAGGAAGCTGCGCGTGCTGGTCTGGTGGTTCAGGGACCCCTGGACGAAGCTGTCCGCCTCCCCCAGCTGGAATTCATAGCGGGCCGTCGTGTTGAATTTGATCCGGGGCTGTACCGGCAGCCGCGTGCCCTTCGGCGCCGCGATGATGCCGGAGGCGCAGTCCGGGTTGCTGTTGGCGCCGATGGCGCAGAAATCCGTCGCCAAGCGGGCGTCGTTGAACGCACCCGATGCCGACAGGGTCAGGCTGCGGGTGACAGCCCAGGTGATGTCCGTTTCAAGGCCGTACACCCGGGCATCGCCCGCGTTGTAGATATTGGTCACGCTGCCGGAGTTGAGCGCCACCAGGGCGTACTGAAGATTGTTCCATTCCTCGTAATAGACGGCGCCGTTGAAGCGCAGCTTCTGATCAAACCAGGATGTCTTCCATCCCAGCTCGTAATTGTCCAGGGTATCCGATCCATAGGGCTGGACCGCCGCCCGGCGGTTGTTGCCTCCCGGTCGGTAGCCGGTGGAATATGTCGCGTAGACCATGTGATCCGGGTCGATCTGCCACGTCACGTTCAGTTTGTGGGTCTCACCCGATTCATTGAAGCTTTTCTTGAGGTAGGAACAGCTGTTCAGCGACGGGAAGGGTGTCACGCAACCGGCCTTCGCCGCGTCGCTGGCGAAGCCTGAGAAGCCGGTCAGCGTGTTGTCGGCGATGAAGCCGCGCACGCCGCCGGTCAGGGTGACGCTGGGCAGGATGTCGTAGGAGGCCTGGCTGAACACGGCGTAGTCGCGGTCGACGATGTGCACGTTGGTCAGGAAGATGTCGTCCTGATACACGGGCGATCCCTGTTCGGACGACCCGTAACCCGGCGCGTAGTAGTTCGCCTGGAACTGGTTGGTCTGCTCCTGATAGAACAGGCCGGCGGTGACCCGCCAGCGGTTGGCCGAGGGCGAGCTGAAACGCAGTTCGTGGCTTTGCTTGGTCAGATCCTGGTGCCCATAATAGTATTGGGTGGGGTCGATCTGCTTCCCCATGGAATTCGTGAAATACCCATAGTTGGGATAGGCATCATACGCCACGGTGTAATAGCTGTAGTCGGCATGCGTGTCGATCGACCGCTGCATGTAACCGCCGGAATAGAGGACATCCCAATCCCAGACCTTGCCCTCGACGGTCAGGGCCGCCTGGTACCACTTGTCGATGTTGCGTTCCGGCGCATAATCGTGGACCTGCAGGTCACCCGCCTTGGGATCGTAGAGGAAAGAGCCGTTGGACCGCTGGTGCTGGGCGATGACCTGCGGCGTGACGGTCCAGTCGTCGTCCAGGTCGATGCCCAGGGCCACACGGCCGCCATAGGTGTCGACATCGTTGAAGTTCTTTTTGACGAACTTGGAATTGTCCACGGTGATGGGGCTGTTCACCACCGTGCCATCGTCCAGGGTATGGGGACTCTGGTAGGTGCGCTGGTGGTAGGTGTTGTCGATGTAGCCGCCGTCATGCTCCTCAAAGCCGACAATGCGCACCGCCGCCCTGTCGCTGAGGGGGACGTTCACGAAGCCTTCGATGGTGCCGCCCAGGCTTCCCTTGTCGAAGCGGGTGCCTTGGACATCGTAGCCGGCGGAGAACTTGGACGTGTCCGGCTTGTTGGTGATGATGCGCAAGGTGCCGGACAGGGAACTGGCGCCGTAGAGCGTGCCTTGCGGTCCGGACAGCGCTTCGACCCGGGCGACGTCATAGATATGGACATCCAGCAGGGAGCCGATGGTAGTGACCGGAATTTCATCAAGGTAGAAGCCGCTGGTGGGCAGTGCGCCGAACGGCAGGCCATCGCCACCGGACGAGATGCCGCGGAAGAACAGCTGGCTTTGTCCCGGCCCAAAAGACTGGAAAGACACGCTGGGCAGCTGCTTGGCGTAATCGTCGAAGGATTGGACCTGGTGCTGTTCCAGCGTGGCCGTACCCAGCGCCTGCAGGCTGATGGGCACGTTCTGCAGGTTCTCGCTGCGCTTCTGCGCCGTCACCAGGATTTCCATCAGGCCTTCGTTCGCCGCCGTGTCCGGGACCGCCGGCGCGGCGGGTGGCACGTCGGCGGCCAGGGCCGATTGCATGCCCCACAGTGGCGCCAGCGCCGTGGAGGCCAGCAGCAGGACCAGCCCGCTGGCCCGCGTGGTCTTAACTCTCATTATGATCGCCCTTTCCCATGAAGTTCCGCTTCTGTCCCTGTTCTTGTGGGTCTTCCGCCCTTTGGTCTTATTTTACTTTATATTGTTCTGTGAAATTAGACTTCAACTTCTGGATAGGTATTCAGCACGGCCCCCAGCGCCGCTTTCAGCGGCGCCAGCCAGGGCTCGAAACGCCGCCAGTGATCCAGCCCCTCGGTGAAGATGGGCTGGCGCACCTGCTCGGAACTGGGGGTCCGCACGGTGCGCCTGTTGTCCCAGAAGGCCAGGCATCCGTCCTCGAACGGCAGGCCCAGATGATCCAGCAGCGCGTGGACCTCGTTCTCGGTGTCGGCCACCAGCCGTTCATAGATGACGCGATGCACGCAGCCGGGCGCCGCCCGGTCCACATGGGCCATGAGCGTCGCGTAATCGGCGTAATAGCGGCCCAGCTCCGTCAGGTCGTAAGTGAAGGCCTGGCCGCGCGCGAAATGCTGCTTGTAGGCGGACCAGCCGACACCCAGGGGATGCCCGCGGACATCGACGATCCGCGCCTTGGGCAGGACGGCGCGGATCAGCGCCACGTGCATCCAGTTATTGGGCATCTTGTCGATGAAGAACCGCTTCGCTTCGTGCCGGTGCACCCGCGTCCGCGCGATGTATTGGCGCCCAACGCCTCCAAGGCGTCGGGGGGAAGATCGTCCAAGCATTCGGGATACCGCCCGGCGGCGGCCCCTTTGCCCGGGGCCGCCAACCGCGCGGCGATCGCCATCATGTCGGGCAGTTCACTGGTGCCCTCGACCATGCTGTGGCTGGCCAGGATTTGTTCCACCAGGGTGGAACCCGAACGGGGAAGCCCGACGATGAAGATCGGATCGGGCGCCTGGCAGCCGCCGCGATCCCGGGCCAGGACTCCCCTGTCGACCATGGCCGCGATGCGGGCACATTGGTCATGGGTCTCATCCGGATCGTAGGTCAGCTGCGCCCGGCGCAGGCGATTGCCCTCGGCATAGGCGCGGAAGGCGGCCGCGTCATCGTCCCCCATATCCTCCAGCGCCTTGCCCAAGGCAAAATGCAGGTGCAGCCGGTTCTCGTCATCCGTAGTGGCCGACAGGCCGCGTTCCATGGCCGCCCTGTCATCCGCGGAAAAGCGGAAGGTTTTGAGGTTGGCCAGGCTCCACCACGCCTCACCCAAGGTGGGTTGCTGACCAAGGGCGGTGCGGTAGGCGGCGATGGCGTCGTCCACCCGGCCGACCGCCTTCAGCACATGGCCGTAGCTCATCCAGCCCTTGGCTTGTTGGGGGTGGCGGGCCAGGACCTGGGCGTACACGGCGGCAGCGGCGTCCTGGTCGCCGACGCGCACCAGCAGCGAGGCCTTGAGCATCAGCACCGACGGATTGTCCGGCTCGGCCGCCAGCAGGTGCTCCACCTCGGCCAGGGCCTCGGCCGGCCGGTTGTGCCGCTGCAGCGTGCGGGCCAGCAACTCGCGGGCCGCAGTGAAGGCGGGCGCCAGTTCCAGCGCGCGCCGCAGCAGGGTGATGGCATCGTCGTAGCGGCCCAGGCGCACCGCCAGCTCGGCCATCATGCGGATGGCCGCCACGTCGGTGGGCTGGGAGCGCAACCGGTCCCGCAGCGCCCGTTCGGCCACGTTCAACCGGCCCTCGATCATGGCCACGGCGGCCTGGGCCAGGATGGGATCGCGGGTGGACGCCTTCACGCCGGCCAGGTGGGCCCGCTCCGCCTCCTCATGCTCACCGGCGAGAGCCAGCGTGTCGGCCAGCGCCCGCCAGGCGGCGGCCAGGTCGGGGCTGAGCGCGCCAGCGCGGCGCATTTCAGTCAGGGCGTCCGGAAGCTGGCCCAGCTCGCGCCGCGTCAACCCCAGTTCCAGGGCCGTGGCGGCCGATCTCGGCTCCGCCGCGGCCAACTGGCGGAGAACCTCCACCGCCGCCTGGATGTCCCCCGCCAGCCGGAGGGCGCGTCCTTGGATCAGCCGCGCGCGCGGATGGCCGGGCGCGGCATCGAGCACTTCCGCGACCTGCGCCAGAGCCAGTGCCGGCGCGCGATCGACCAGCGCGGCCGCGTGGTCCAGAGCCGCGTCGAGGGAAACCAGGGGCGGCGCGGCGCCGGTCATGCGGCCCTCGCCGGCCGGCCGGGAAGGAAGGGGTATGCAAGGTCCGACATGGGATGCCAACTCCTGCTGCGTCTGGGATGGCCCGTTTTTTCCCAGGTGGGCCCCAGTCCGTTGCCGGTGCGGCCCGATTGCACATATTGTCTATACATTCCTGCCCTGATTTAGTCTATACATAATTGCCGGATCGCGCCGCCGGCCGCATGAATCTTGCGACTTATGACCCCAAGGAGCAAACAATGACGCCCCCCGTCCTGCTGAGCGGTCCCCTGACCTGGCGCGACCTCAGCGCCGTGGCCCGGGGCAGCGACCTGGTGCTGGCTCCGGACGCCTGGGCCCGCATCGGCAACGCCCATGCCGTGGTCGAAGCCATCGTGGCGCAGGGCATCCGGGCCTATGGCGTGAACACGGGCGTCGGCGCGCTGGTGAACACCGTGGTGGATCGCGCCAAACAGCGCGACCTGTCCCGCAACCTGGTCATGAGCCATGCCTGTGGCATGGGGCAGCCACTGGAGACGGCCGCCGTGCGGGGCATCATCGCCGCCCAGATCAACAATTTCGCGCATGGCCGCTCCGGTGTGCGGCCCGCGCTGGTGCAGGGCCTGCTGACACTGTTGGCCCGAGGCTGCATACCGGAGGTGCCATCGCGCGGATCCGTGGGCTATCTGACCCATATGGCCCATATCGGCCTGGTCCTCATTGGCGCCGGCTCGGCCTATCTGGGCGGACGGCGCCTGTCGGGACAGGAGGCGCTGGACGCCATCGGCATGCCCCCCTTGGTCCTTGATTCCAAGGAAGGTTTGAGCCTGGTGAACGGATCGCCCTGCGCCACGGGCCTGGGCGGCTATGCGCTGTCGCGGATCGAGCGGCTGCTGGCCACGGCGGACGCCGTCGCGGCGCTGACGCTGGAGGCGCTGGGCGCCCAGATGTCGGCGTATGAGGCCCAGGTTCTGCAGATACGGATGTCGAATGGCCTGCACCGCACGGGCGCCGCCCTGCGGAATTATCTGGCAGGCAGCCGCCGCCTGGAACGCGCCGCCGGGACCCGGTTGCAGGACGCGCTCAGCCTGCGGGCCGTGCCGCATGTGCACGGCGCCGCCCGGGACGCCTTCGACGGCGCCTGCTCCGTCGTCGACCGGGAATTGCAGTCGGTCACGGACAATCCCATCGTCTCCGGCACACCGGCGGCGCCGGTGGTTGAGTCCGAGGCGCACGCCGTGGCGCCCGCGCTGGCCATCGCCCTGGATTCACTCGCGATCGCCATCGCGCACCTGGGGGCCATTTCCGAACGCCACACCGACCGGCTGGTCAATCCGCTGGTCAGCGGCCTGCCGCCTTTCCTGGCCAGCGATCCCGGCGCCACCACCGGCTTCATGATCGCCCAGTACACCGCGTCCGCCCTGGTGGCGGACAACCGCCGCCTTTGCGCCCCCGCCAGCCTTGATGGTGGCATCAACTCAGCGCTGCAGGAGGATTACCTGGCCCACCCCACGGCGGCCGCCACCAAGCTTTTGGCTGTCATCGACAACACCGAGTACATCCTGGGGATTGAGCTGCTGGCGGCGACCGAGGCGCATGACTTGGCGGTCGATCCGGCGGACCGCGCGCCCGGCACCGCCGCCATTCACGACCATGTGCGCGCCTGCGTCGGGCGCTATCGCGACGACAGGCCATTGTCCTATCACCTCAACATCGGCGCCGACATCATCAAAAATGGCCTGCCGGCATGAACGCTATGCGCTCGAAGGCGGGCCGGCACCGGCGGATGCTGGGCGGATCGAGATCGAATTGCCGAACGGCTACCGCCTCCAGGTTGAGGCCACGGTTGATGGCAGGGCGCCCCGCCGCTTACGACACCCACAATAATAACAGCTTCGCCCTTGTCACTCTGACCAGCCGCCTGAGCGGCCAGACGATAGAGAAGAGATTCAGTTATCGCCGTGGATGTCCTTAGGACGCGGTCTCGCCCGATGCCAAAAGCAGCTGCGCCAGGAAATCCGGCGCCCCCTCCGCATCCTCCAGGAAGTCGGCGCCGATGATGCCCCGGTCCGCGTCCACCCGGCGGATCACAATGGGGAACAGGGCGACGCCGTTGGTCAGTTCGCTGTGGATGCTGACCGTCATCGCCTGGCCGGGCACGACACCTCCCGCACCGCCGTGCACCTGCAGGCCGATGCCCTTGGCCGACCAATCGACCAGCCGGGCCGGCTGCCGGCCCAGGCGCAGGGGATAGGCGTCACCCGGCAGACGTAGGGCTTGCCGGCGATCGGCGTTGGTGGTGCGGGTGTCGTTGGTCATGGCGCTATCTTATCCGGCTCGGGACGGCTCCAGACTACACGGCCAGCGCATCGGGGGAAAAGTTCTTGGCGCCACGGAAATCGGCGTTGCGGATGTCGGCCTCGCGCAGATCGGCCATGGTCAGCACGGCGTCCGTCAGGCTGGCGCCGGCAAGGATGGCGTTGCGCAGGTTGCCTTGGGACAGGTCGCTGTCCTCCAGCCGGGCGGCTGTCAGGTCGGCGCCGGCCAGATTGACCCGCACCATGCGCGCCTTGCTGAAGTTGGTGGGCCACGGATGGCCATTGCGCAGGTCCATGGGGCAGGCCACGACGTTGGTCATGTTGGCCTCGTTCAGGGTCGTCCGCTCCAGGCTGGCGCCACGCAGGTCGGCGCCAGCCATCTCGGCGCCGCGCAGGTCGGCCATCGACAGATCGGCCATGGCCAACACCGTGCCGCTGAGGTTGGCCCCCCTGAGGGTCGCCTGCTTCAGGATGGCGGCCGACAGGTTCAGGTTGGAGAGATCCTGGCCGCTGAGATCAATGGCGGACAAGTCGGCGCGCCGCCCCTTGCCGCCGTTGCTCAGGATCCACAGGCGATGCTGGCGCAGGGTCTCGCCAACGACACCGTGGATATCCTCCAGCCGGCGCACCAGGTCGGCGCCAGTCAGGTTGGCCATGGACAAGTCGACATCGTCCAGCAGCGCGCCCAGCAGGCTGGCCTTGGACAGGTTGGTGCTGCGCAGCAGGGCACGGGTCAGCACGGCGCCGTCCAGCTTGGTGCCGCTGAGGTTGGCCTCTGACAGGTCAGCCCCCTCCAAGTTGCAGCCGGTGAGATCGGAACCGCTGAGATCCGCCTTCACGAAGACGGCGCCGCGCAGGTCGGTGTCGCGCAGGTCCGTCTGGACGACGAAGGCGTTGGACAGCTTGGCGTAGCTGAGGTCGGCCTTGGTCATGGACGCTTCGGCCAGCTCGGCCGAGGCGTTGCCCTGCACGTTGGGTGTCAGCTCCCCATTTTTGCTGCGCATGAGATGGCCATCGCGCAGGTCGGCCTCCACCATCAGCACGCGCCGCATGCTGGCCCCGCGGAACGCGGCGCCCCGCAGGTCGGCGCGGGTCAGGTTGGCCCGTTCCAGGGTGGCGCGGCGCAGGTCCGCCCCGAAGAGGCAGGCGGAGCGCAGATCGGTATCGGACAGGTCGGCGTCGCTGAGCCGGGCGCCCGTCAGGTCGGCGTCGGTCAACACCCGGCGGCGCAGCACGGCATGGGAAAGGTCGCAGAACTTCAGGCTGGCCCGGGCCCCACCCCGCTGTCCCTGCAGATAGCGCAGGTGCAGCGTCAGGGCCTGCTCGATCTCCGCCGCCGACAGGCGCCGATATCCAATGTCGAGACTGTCAACGTCAGCCCTGTGGCTCATCTAAGGCTCTGCGGTTCGGAACTAGGGAACCCTCGTCTTATCGGTAGTTCGTTAATAAAGGGTCATTGGCCTTGGATTTATGGCAGAGCGGCACTTAAAAAACCGACTATGCAAAAGGATAGGTCGACGGAACTTCCTACCTTTCCAGGAAATAATTCCCTTCACCTGTCCAACGATTGCCAATAAAGGATCATTATCCCCTCTAACGAGATCTAAGGCGGAAGATGTAAAAGGAACGGCGGAACCCGAAGGCCCCGCCGTCCCGTCCAACTGCCACTTTCCTTTGAACTCTTGGTCTTTTCCGCAGGTCCCTCGCGCCGTGGCGTTGTCGTCCGGTCGGGGGGCCTTACGACCAGAATTAGGCCAGGTGGGTCTCCAGCGCCGCGTTGCGCACGGCTTTCTGAAGCTTTTCGAACGCACGCACCTCAATCTGGCGCACACGCTCACGGCTGATGCCGAACTCTTGAGACAGGTCCTCCAGCGTGGTCGGATTGTCGCGCAGGCGACGCTCCGCCAGGATGCGACGCTCACGGTCGTTCAGACCCTTCATGGCGCCGGCCAGCAGGGCCTTGCGCTTGCCCAGCTCTTCCCGATCGGCCAGTCGGATTTCCTGACTTTCGGTCTCATCCACCAGCCAGTCTTGCCACTCGCCCTCGCCATCCACGCGCAGCGGGGCGTTCAGGCTGTGGTCGGGGCTGCCCAGACGGCGGTTCATGGACACCACGTCCTGCTCCGGCACATCCAGCTTGGTGGCGATGGCGGTCACCGTCTCTGGCGACAGGTCGCCGTCCTCGATGGCCTGCATCTGGCCCTTCAGCTTGCGCAGGTTGAAGAACAGCTTCTTCTGCGCGGCCGTGGTGCCCATCTTCACCAGGCTCCAGCTGTGCAGGATGTATTCCTGGATGGCGGCGCGGATCCACCACATGGCGTAGGTGGCCAGGCGGAAGCCGCGATCGGGGTCGAAGCGCTTCACCGCCTGCATCATACCAACGTTGCCTTCGGAGATGAGTTCCGACAGCGGCAGGCCGTAGCCGCGATAGCCCATGGCGATCTTGGCCACCAGGCGCAGGTGGCTGGTCACCAGCTGGTGGGCGGCGATTCCGTCCTCATGCTCCTGCCAGCGCTTGGCCAGCATGAACTCCTTCTCCGGCTCCAGCATGGGGAAGCGACGGATTTCCGGAGATAAC
>NZ_BACU01000138.1:5000-8049 GCF_000333275.1 Azospirillum sp. B4
GCCTATGGGCCAGGCAGAGTTGGTGCACACCGGCGGGCAGCGGATCGATCACGACCTCCCGCGCCGTGCCGCGCCGTCCGTCAGGCGCCGTGACCGGCAGGCGCCGGCCTTCCAGCGTCAGCTTGAGCGCCCGTGTCTCCGCGCCCTCAAGACGAAGGATGACACCCACGGAAAGACAGCCAGCCTCCGGCACGGCGAAGCGCACCGCCTGTCCCTCGGTCGCCACCACGGTGCGGGGCAGCGGGCGGAAGGGCCCCTCGTCGGACAGCCGCTCCAATCCATCGCGCACGGCGCCCTGTGTTTCCGCGTCCAACCCCATGGCGCCCAGCAGGGCGCGCTTGCTGTCATCCGGCACGGGATGGTGGCCCCCCATCTCATCCCACCAGTCGGGGGCGATGCCGGCGGCGCGGGCGTAGCGGTCCAGCAGGTCGGCCGTGGGGGCGGCCCGGCGACGGCCCTCATCCGCCACATGCTCCGCCAGCACGACGACGCTGCGCGGGCCGACGGTGAACACGCCGGTGACGGGAACATCCTCCCCGCCGCCCTCGGCGCCGCTGTCCAGCGCCAGGCGCCAGCCGTGGCCGGCGCGGTTCCAGGGCGGGGTGACCGGGACATCGCCCCAGCCCCGGTTCAGGATGACGGCCACGCGATCGGTGCCGCCTTCCCCGCCCCCGGCCCCCGTCGCCGAGGCGAAAACGGCGACCAGCGCGCCGTCCCCACCCCAATCGCCATCCCCCATGGGCTGGCCGTCGGCGCGCAACCATTCCACGTCGGCCACGCCGCCAGGACCAGGCTCCCCGGTCAGGAAATGGTCAGCCCGCAAGGCCGGGTGGGCTTGGCGCAGGGCGATGGCGCGACGGGTGAAGTCATAGAGCCCGGCATCGACCGCACCATGGTCCAGCCAGTTAAGGCGGTTGTCCTGGGCATAGGCGTTGTTGTTGCCGTCCTGGGTGCGCCCGGCTTCCGCCCCCATGCCCAGCATGGGCGTGCCCCGGGCCACCATGAGGGTGGCGATCAGGGCCCGCAGGTCGCGGTGGCGGGTGGCGATGACGGCAGGGTCATGGCTGGCCCCCTCCACCCCATGGTTCCAGCTGGCGTTGTCGTCGGTGCCGTCGCGGTTGTCCTCGCCATTGGCCTGATTGTGCTTGCCGCTATAGGCGACCAGGTCGGCCAGGCTGAAACCGTCATGGGCGACGATGAAATTGACGCTGCGCGACGGGCGGCGCTTGTACCAGAACAGATCCGACGAACCGGCCAGCCGCGTGGCCAAGGCCCCCAGCTTGTGCCCGTCCCCCCGCCAGAAGCGGCGCACGTCGTCACGGAACTTGTCGTTCCATTCGCCCCAGGTGGCGGGAAAGCCGCCGGGATGATAGCCGCCGGGTCCGATGTCCCACGGCTCGGCGATCAGCTTCAGATCCCGCAGCACCGGGTCCTGGGACAACGCCGCCAGAAAGGGGCCCGCCGGGTCGAAGCCGTCGTCGCCCCGCCCCAGGGTGGCGGCGAGATCAAAACGGAAGCCGTCCAGCCCGGCGCGGCTGGCCCAGGTGCGCAGCGCGTCCAGCGCCAGACGCATCATGGCGGGCCGATCCGTGGGCAGGGTGTTGCCGCAGCCGGTGTCGTTGACGTAGAAGCGCCGGTCATCCGGGCGCAGGCGGTAATAGCTGGCGTTGTCCAGGCCGCGCAGGCTGAGGGTCGGCCCCAGCTCATCGGACTCGCCGCTGTGGTTCAGCACCACGTCCAGGATGACCTCGATGCCCGCGGCCTGCAGGGCGGCCACGGCGCCGCGCACCTCCGCCCAGCCGCCGGGCGCCAGGCGCGGATCGGGCGCGCAGAAGGCGACCGGGTTGTAGCCCCAGGCGTTGGTCAGGCCCAGCGGTGGCAGGTGGCGTTCGTCCACCCAGGCCATGGCCGGCAGGATCTCCAGCGTGGTGACGCCCAGCCGCGCCAGATAGTCCACCGCCGCCGGGTGGCCCAGGCCGGCGAAGGTGCCGCGCAGGTCCGCCGGCACCTGGTCATGCAGAGCGGTGAAGCCCTTCACATGGCACTCATAGACGACGGTGCGGTCCCAGGGCACGCGCGGGCGGGTCACCGGCCCGGGATCGAAGGACGCCTCGACCACTGCCTTGGGCACGAAGGGCGCGCTGTCCACGGCGTCGGCGCCCAGGTCGGCATCCGCATCGCCCAGCCGATGGCCGAACTGGGCGGCGTGGAAGGCGAACGGCCGGTCCAGCCGCGTGGCGTGCGGATCCAGCAGCAGCTTGGCCGGGTTGAAGCGATGCCCGGCACGGGGGTCGAAAGGCCCGTGCGCCCGCAGGCCATAGCGCTGCCCGGCCGCGATACCGTCGACGAAGCCGTGGAACACATCGCCCGTCCGCTCCGTCAGCGCGACGCGTGCCACCTCCCTGTCGCCATCGAACAGACAGAAGTCGATGGCGGTGGCATGGGCGGAGTAGACCGCGACGTTGACGCCACCGGCGGTGAGGGTGACGCCCAGGGCCTCCGGCGAGCCAGCGCCGTCAGCGGGACGGCGGTCCGGGCTGGTGTCAGCGTGCCCGCTCACCGTCCGCGCGCTCCCACCAGTTCGCGGTAGAGCGCCGCGTAGCGCCGGGCCGGGTTGGTCCAGGAGACGTCGGTCGCCATGGCGTTGCGGCGCAGGCGTTTCCACACCGCCTGGTCGGCGTACAGGTCGGCGGTGCGCTGGATCGCCCCCTCCAGCGCCAGGGTGGATGGGGGCTGGAAGCGCACGCCGGTGCCCACGCCGGCGGCCACCGCCATCTCATTGGCGTCGATCACCGTGTCGGCCAGGCCGCCCACACTGGACACCACCGGAATGGCGCCATAGCGCAGGGCGTACAGTTGGGTCAGGCCGCAGGGCTCGAACCGCGACGGGACGATCAGCGCCTCCGCCCCGGCCTGGATCAGATGGGCCAGCGGCTCGTCATAACCGATGACGCAGCCAATGCGGCCGGGATGGGCGGCCGCGGCGTTGCGGTAGCCTCGCTCCAGCGCCTCCTCCCCGGCCCCCAGCAGGACCAGTGCCCGCCGGCCG
>NZ_BACU01000137.1:0-1170 GCF_000333275.1 Azospirillum sp. B4
CCCCCCGGCGGGGGGCCGCCACCGCCGCCGGGCGGCGGCCCCATCATCATCGACGCGCTGGATTTGGTATCGCCGGTGATCTCCCCCGTCACCACCCGTTCCCCTTGCTTCAGGCCGGACCGCACCTCCGCCGTTACCTTGTTGTTCAGTCCGATTTCAACCCGCCGGGGCCGGATCTGGCCCTGCGCGTCCAGGACGCGGACCATCTGGGCGCCATCCGGCCCCTTGGTCAGGGCGGACGATGGCACCGTCAGCACGCCCTTGGCCTGGCCCAGGACGATGTGCACTTCCGCCGTCATGTAGGTACGCAGGCGCCCCTCCGGATTGGGCACGTTGAAGACGCCGTTGTAATAGATGGCCGTTGAACTGGAGGACGACGACGATGAGGAACTGGTGGACGAACTGGAGGTGATGCTGCTGTCGCTGGTGATGCTTTCCGGCGCCGGCTCGATGGACGTCAAGGTCGCGTCATAGCGGTGGTCACGGTCGCCCAGGATGGTGAAATACACCGGCCGCCCCGGCGCCACCCGCACCACATCAGCCTCCGATATCTCCGTGCGCACGGTCATGCTGTCCAATTGGCCCAGGATGACGATGGTGGGCGCCGACTGGGCGGCGTTCACCGTTTGCCCCTCCTGGGTAACGATGGACAGCACCGTGCCGTCGATGGGAGCGGTGATCTGGGTATAGCCCAGGTTGATGGCCGCGGTGCTGACCGCCACCTCGGCCTCCACGATCTGGGCGTCCAAGGACCGGATCTGGGCCTGGTACTGCGCCACATCGGACTCGGCGGACTGAAGATCAGCCTGTGAAACCGCGCGCAAAGGCGTCATCGCGCGTTGGCGATCCAGCGTCTGTTGCGCCAGCTTCAGCGCGGCCACCTTTTCGTCGCGTTGGGCGCGCACGCTGGCCAGCGCCGCCTTCTCCGTCTTCAGGTTGTTTTCCTGGGTGGTGCTGTCGATGGTGGCGACGAGATCGCCTTTGGACACGCGCTGGCCCAACGCCACCTTCAGCGCCGTGACGCGGCCCGTGGCCTGCGACCCTACGGCCACCAGGCGCGCGGGCTTCAGCTTGCCATTGGCCAGAATGCTCTCCTCGACATCGGCCACCGTGACGGGCGATGTCATGACGGCGGGCGGCGTTGGCGGCAACAGGAAGGACTTGGCGGCG
>NZ_BACU01000137.1:1192-1333 GCF_000333275.1 Azospirillum sp. B4
GGATCCCACCGGCGATCAGGACGCCTTTCCTCATCACCGGGCCCCTTCCGTCTGACGGGCGGACAGGAAAGCGGATGCGGGTGTCGTGGGCATGGAGGATCCGGAGGCGAGCGCGGTGTTGAAGGGAGGAATGGCGGTCGC
>NZ_BACU01000136.1 GCF_000333275.1 Azospirillum sp. B4
TGCCTCAGGTCCCGACCGGGACCGCCGGAGTTTCGCGGGGAGCGTCAGCGGACTGCGAAACGAGGACTAGCCAAGCCCGCGGATGCGGGCGCCCGGCGCTTGAGGGAAAACTAAAGCGGGCCCCGGCGATGCCGGGCCAGGGCCCGGCTGAGCGTGTCGGCGACCTGGACCCGCTCCTCCATGGGCAGGAAGGCGCCCACCACCAGGCGCTTGCCATGGCTGCTCAACACCACCTGGCTGTCGTGCCGGGCGGGATCATCCATATGGACGCGCAGCCAATAGGGGATGAAGGACCAGGTGCGGCTGGGCCGGCGGGGTTCCACCCGTTCCACCGTCAGGGCCTGGTCGGTCAGTTCCACCCGCTCATACAGGCGGGCGGAGCGGTAGCTGGCGTGGAAGGCCAGGTAGATCACCAGCACGTCCAGGCCACAGAAGCCGATGACGGGCCAGGCGCCCCGCAGGAAGAACACGGTCCCCACGCCCAGGCTGACCGCCGCCACGCACCCCATGAGGATGCGGAAACCCCGCCGCGACAGGCTGCGGTGGGGCCGCAGGATGACGCTGAGCCAGGTTTGCCTCAGGGTGGTCTCGTCATGGATCATGAACAAAACAGTAGGGCGGCCTCACCACCCGGTAAAGGCCGCCCCCTGTAAGGGCTCAAGCGCGGGCCATGACCCTGGCGCTGGGGTCTTCAGCTTCGCGTGCCCTCAGCTGCGCGTGATCGAGATGCCGCCGTCCACCAATTGGGCGGTGCCGGTGACAAAGGAACTGTCGTCCGACGCCAGGTAGAGGACGGAGCGGGCCAGTTCTTCCGGCTGGCCGGCGCGGCGCAGGGCGTGGGCGTTGTTCAGCCAGTCGCGCTTCTCCGCCGTGTCGTTGGCGGCGTGGTACATCTCGGTCTCCACGGCACCCGGCAGCACGGCGTTGACCCGCACGCCCTGGGGACCGAACTCGGCGGCCAGCGCCTGGGTCAGGCCGATCAGGCCGGACTTGCTGGCGGCATAGGCGGCCAGGCCCGGGAAGGCGAAGGTGTGGCCGACGAAGGTGGAGGTGAAGATGACGGAGCCGCCGCCATTCCTCACCATCTGGGCGATCTGGTGCTTGGCGCCCAGGAAGGGGCCGGTGAGGTTGACGGCCAGGGTGTTGGTCCAGCCGGCCTCGCTGACGCCGGTGCTGGGGCCGGCCTCGCCCAGGGTGCCGGCATTGTTGAAGGCCACGTCCAGACGGCCGAAGCGTTCCACCGCCAGGGCCACCAGCGCCTGGTTGTAATCCTCATGCTGGACGTCGCCGGCCAGCGCCACGGCCTGGCCGCCGGCGGCCTCGATCTCCGCCACCAGGCTGTCCAGTTCCGCCTGGCGGCGGGCACCCACCACCACCTTGGCACCCTCCGCCGCGAACAGCAGGGCGGTGGCGCGGCCGATGCCCGCGCTGGCACCGGTAACGAGGGCGACCTTGTTCCGCAAACGAGCCATTTTTCTCTCCGATGTGATCCGGCGCGACAACCGCGCTGGTGACGGACATAGGATTAGCCTTCAGCCGATCTTGCATCCAGGCGGCGGAAATGGCTTATTCATTCATCTTTCCTGAATAATGAGACAGAAGCCCCATGGACAGGCTGCGCGCGTTCGAGGTGTTCGCCACGGTGGTAGCCAAGGGCGGCTTCGCCAAGGCGGCGGATGCCCTGAACACATCCCCCGCCAACGTCACCCGCTATGTGGCCGAGCTGGAGACCTACCTGGGCAGCCGGCTGCTGAACCGCACCTCGCGCCGCTTGTCGCTGACGGAAGCGGGCGAGGTCTTGTACGAACGCGCCCAAAGCATCCTGGATGAGGTGGCGGAAGCGGAGTCCCTGGCGTCGGCCACCACGCTGAAGCCGCGCGGGCGCCTGCGGGTGAACGCGCCGCTCAGCTTTGGCATCCGCCACCTGGCGCCACTGTGGCCGCGCTTCATGGCGCTGTATCCCGACGTGGTGCTGGACGTCGCCTTGACCGACCGGGTGGTGGATTTGGTGGAGGAAGGGTTCGACCTGGGCATCCGCATTTCCCGCGGTGGATCGCCCACCTATGCCGCGCGCAAGCTGGCGACCTCCCGCAACGTGCTGTGCGCCGCGCCCGACTATCTGGCCCGCCGGGGCATGCCGTTGACGCCCGACGACCTGGCCGGCCATGCGCGCATCGCCTACAGCTACACCGGCGTGCCGGAGGACTGGGTGCTGCTGGACCCGGAGGGCAAGGCCGTCACCGCCCGCATCCCCATCCGCCTGGTGACCAATAACGGCGACACCGCCCGGGCGGCGGCCCTGGCGGGTGAGGGCATCATCTGGCAGCCCACCTTCCTGATCGGCGACGACCTGCGTGCCGGCCGCCTGGTGCCGGTCCTGCCGGGCTATCGCATCCCCGACATCGACATCCTGGCCGTCTATCCCAGCCGCCGCCACGTCAGCGCCAAGGTCCGCGCCCTGATCGATTTCCTGGCCGACGCCTTGCACGGCACCCCGGCCTGGGAGTGCCCCGCTTGATCATAAGGTACCGACACCCGTAGATTTGCCGGCCCGCCGCACGACGGGGCAATGCACCGCCGCCACCCCCTTTAACCTTAGGCCGCGACCGCGGCCACCGGAAGTTTCCGGGGAGCGTCAGCGGACTGGAAACTGAGGACAAGCCAAGGGGCGAATGCCCCGCCGGCGTCTGAGGAACACGACACCATGAAACGCGCGACCATCGAGGAATTCTTCCGCAGGCTGGCGGAGCGGGACCCGGAGCCCAAGACGGAGCTGGAGTACGTCAACCCCTACACCCTGCTGGTGGCGGTGGTGCTGTCGGCCCAGGCGACGGACGTGGGCGTGAACAAGGCGACCAAGGCCCTGTTCAAGATCGCCGACAACCCGGCCGCGATGGTGGCGTTGGGGGAGGCCACGGTGCGCGACCACGTGAAGACCATCGGCCTGTTCAAGACCAAGGCCGCCAACGTCATCCGCCTGTCGGAAATCCTGCTGGCCAAGCACGGCGGCCAGGTGCCGCGCCGGCGTGAGGAGTTGGAGGAACTGCCGGGCGTGGGACGCAAGACCGCCAACGTGGTGCTGAACGTGGCGTTCGGGGAGCCGACCATCGCCGTCGACACCCATATCTTCCGCGTGTCCAACCGCACCGGCCTGGCGCCGGGCAAGACGGTGGAGGCGGTGGAGGAAAAGCTGGTGAAGGTGGTGCCCAAGGCCTACCGCCTGCACGCGCACCACTGGCTGATCCTGCACGGCCGCTATGTCTGCAAGGCGCGCAAGCCGGACTGCGCCGTCTGCGGCGTCATCGACCTGTGCGCCTACGAGGCCAAGACGGTGCTGACAGCCTGATGTTGTTCCGGAAATGAAACAGGTGAGGCTATCCCGCCTCTTTCCTAGCCCGCGACTGCGGGCGCCGGAGATTTACGGGGAGCCGAAGGCGGACTGGAAATCGAGGATGAGGCAAGGCCACGGATGTGGCCGCCCGCCGTCTGAGGGCGAATAAAAAGGCCGGCCCTGGCGAGGGACCGGCCTTTTGAGCGAAAAGGCTTACTCCTCGGTGCCCGTGGCCACGACCGCGTCCACTTCCTTCAGCGGCTTGGCCCGGGAATCGCCGGTCAGCGTCTCAATGGTGCCGACCAGCAGACCGCCCTGTTCCACTTCCAGCACGCCGTAGCGGATGTTGCCCTGGATGCGGCCGGTGGAGCGGACGCGCAGCGTGCCGCGCACGGAGATATCGCCTTCGAAACGACCGCCGATGTCCGCCTCGTCGATCTCGACCGAGCCCCTGAACAGGCCGCTGTCGGCCACCTCGATGGCACGGCCCTCGCGCAGCTTGGCCTCCACCGTGCCTTCCACCACCAGGATGTCGCAGGCGGCGATTTCACCGGACAGGGAAATCTCACGGCCGACGATCAGTTTGCGCATGTCGTTGGTAGGCAAGGGGGCATTTCCTTCAGTACCGGTGGGGGCCACGCGCCGTGGCGGCGTGCCCGGAATTTCCACGACGCGGCGCGGAATGTCACTACGAAAACCGCCCGTGGCGGACGGCGCCGCCGGGATGGCGGGGGCCGTCGGCGCCGGGCCGGCGCTGCCGCCGGTCAGGCTGGCGCCCCCCAGGCCACCAGGTGCCAGGCCCAGCGACGGCTGGCCCGGCGTCGGCGTCGAGCCGGGCGTCGGCGTCTTGAACTGCATGTCGATCCCCTTGTCTGCGGGCCCCTTGCTGGCCGCGGTCACGTCTGAGGGTTCCGGTTCGGAAGCGGGTTCCGGGGCCGGGGGCTTAGGCTCAGCCACCGGAATGGGCGTGCGAAGGTCGGCCGGCTTGGCCGGGTCGCCGCCAACGGGGCCCAGGTTCGGTCGGTTGCGTCGGAACATCGGCGTTGTCCCCAAAATCTTTGTGTCGCACGGCCAGCCCAGTCCCGTGCAGGGCTTGGCCGGTCGATGAAGGTCATTCTTTTTATGGGTTCGCGCGGGCTGCACCCGGCTGCGGCACCCCGGTTCCGCCCGCCGGCGGGAAACCGCCGAACAGGTGGAGCATGAAGGCCGTCGCCAGAACCGGCGCGAACAGATTCACACAGGCAGCAGGGAAATAAAGGCAATAATGAGGCCTGCGCAAAATTCGGCCCTTATAGCGCAGACGGAGTAGGCGGGCCTGATCGGGGGACAGGCGGCGCACCGCCACCTGGTCGAAATACTGGCGTCCCAGCAGGAAGCCGTTGGCCAGCGGATAAACCACGGCACCCACAGGCGGCAAAAGCCACAGCGGCAGCACGGCGACGTTGACGATGATCAGCAGGGCCAGGAACCGCAGGGCGATGCCCGTCTCCTCCAGCACACCCGCCTCCCGCGGCGGCGGCAAGGTGGGGTACCACCGACGTTCAACGACGCGGGCCACCGGTTCCAGCAGCATGCCGGCGATGGCCGCCACCACGACCAGGAAGAAGTACCAGGCCAGCGCCACCACGCCCAAGGCGCCCGCCACCGTGACCAGGGGGTCGACCCAGGCGTTGCCGGTGGGGTGCAGGCGATCCAGCCCCCAGGACACGGCCACGCCCAGGGCGATGAAGGACAGCAGCGTCAGCAGGAAGGAACGGGCCATCACCCGCAGCAGGGCGGGATCTAAAGCCTGGGCGAGGGTGCGGAACAGGGCGCGAATCATCAGCATCCTAGGTAGTATGTCCCCATGCTTGCCGCAAGCGCCCCCATCTCTATACTGCGCCCAACTTTTTTTGCCGATCCGGAGGATTTAAGTGACGGCTGAATTGGATGTGGTGGGGATCGGCAACGCGATCGTCGACGTGATCACCCAGACGAACGACGCCTTCCTGGCCGAGAACAGCCTGGACAAGAACAGCATGCGGCTGATCGACACCGGTGAGGCCGAGGCCCTGTACGCGAAGATGGGCCAGGGCATGGAGATGTCGGGCGGTTCCGCCGGCAACACCATGGCCGGCATCGCCATGCTGGGCGGCAAGGGCGCCTTCATCGGCAAAGTGGCCAACGACCAGCTGGGCCACGTCTACCGCCATGACATCGAGGCCGTGGGCTCGCGCTTCGTCACCACCGACCTGGCCGACGGCACGCCCACCGGCCGCTGCCTGATCCTGGTGACGCCCGACGCCGCGCGCACCATGAACACCTATCTGGGCGCCGCCGTGCGCCTGACGCCGGCCGACATCGACGAGGCCCTGATCGCCTCGGCCCAGGTGACCTACATGGAAGGCTACCTGTGGGACCCGCCGGCCGCGAAGGAGGCCTTCCTGAAGGCCGCCAGCGTCGCCCACGGCGCCGGCCGCCAGGTGTCGTTGTCCCTGTCCGACGCCTTCTGTGTGCATCGCCACCTGGACAGCTTCCGCGACCTGGTCGCCGGTCATGTCGACGTGCTGTTCGCCAACGAGGCGGAGATCACCGCCCTCTACGGCACCGATTTCGACCAGGCGGTGGCGGCGGTGCGCGGCCAGGTGGCCGTGGCCGCCCTGACCCGCAGCGAGAAAGGCGCCGTCATCGTCACGCCCGACCAGGTGGTGACCGTGCCGGCATCACCGGTGGACAAGGTGGTGGACACCACCGGCGCCGGCGACCTGTTCGCCGCCGGCTTCCTCCACGGCTACACCCGCGGCCGCGACATGACCGCCTGCGGCCGCATGGGCGCCCTCTGCGCAGCGGAGATCATCAGCCACTACGGCGCGCGCTCCCAGGCGGACCTGCGCCAACTGGTGGCGGGCGTCTGACCAGGCGCCGAAGGCGGGTGACGGACCGCCCGGGCCATGCGCGTTTGCGATGGGGCCCAGGGGAACCACGGACCCTTTGCCCGCTTTTTTTCGCAGGTGCACTCGCATAGACTGCGCCGCGCCGGGCACCGTTGGCGTGCCCGAACCCATCATCACGGTTCAACCGTCCGTCGTCACGCAAAGGCAAATCCATGGACATGAGCAAGATCCCGGTCGGCAAGAACGCCCCGTGGGACATCAACGTCGTCATCGAGATCCCGCAGGGCGGTCAGCCGGTGAAGTACGAGGTGGACAAGGACTCGGGCGCCATCTACGTCGACCGCTTCCTGCACACCGCCATGTACTATCCGGCCAACTACGGCTTCGTGCCGCACACCCTGTCGGGCGATGGCGACCCGGCCGACGTGCTGGTGGTCAGCAACACCCCGGTGGTGCCGGGCGTGGTGCTGCGCTCCCGCCCCATCGGCGTGCTGCTGATGGAGGACGAGGCCGGCATGGATGAGAAGATCCTGGCCGTGCCGGTGGACAAGCTGCACAGCTTCTACACCAACGTCAGCAGCTACAAGGACCTGCCGGAGATCCTGGTGGAGCAGATCGCCCACTTCTTCGAGCACTACAAGGACCTGGAGAAGGGCAAGTGGGTGCGCATCGTCCGCTGGGGCGACGCCGACGAGGCCGCCAAGATGATCAGCGACGCCATGGAGCGCTACAACGCCCAGAAGTAAGCCCCGGCACAACCGCCGGGGTGTTCGATCGGGGGTGGTGCCGCAGGGCGCCGCCCCTTTTCATTGGTCAGCCTCCCTAGCCCCCAAGGGTTACCGCGCCGGCCTTGGTGCGGGACGGTGATGCGGCTACCCTCTGGAGGCGCTTGAGACATGTCATGGCCGTGCCGCACGGCGCCGCTATGGTGCGTCCAAGCCCGGAAGCGGCAGAGGACAGAGGGAAGGCCATGACCATCCGCAACCTGCACCACCTGTTCAAGCCGTCGTCCATCGCGCTGATCGGCGCCAGCCGCCGGCCGCACACGGTGGGCGCCGTGGTGGCGCGCAACCTGTTCGGCGGCAGCTTCGACGGGCCCATCATGCCGGTCAACCCGCAGGAGCGCTCCATCGAGGGGGTGCTGACCTATCCGGACGTGGCCTCGCTGCCGGTGGTGCCCGATCTGGCCGTCATCTGCACCCCGCCCTCCACCGTGCCCGACCTGATCCGCCAGTTGGGGGAGCGCGGCACCAAGGCCGCCGTGGTCATCACCGCCGGCTTCGGCGAGCTGGGGGAGGCCGGCCGGGCCCTGCAGCAGCAGGTGCTGGACGCCGCCAAGCCCCACCTGCTGCGCGTGGTCGGCCCCAACTGCCTGGGCGTCATGGTGCCGGGCAACGGGCTGAACGCCAGCTTCGTCCATGTGCCGCCGCTGAAGGGCGACATCGCGCTGCTGGCGCAGAGCGGCGCCGTCGTCACCTCCGTCGTCGACTGGGCGACGCCGCGCGGCATCGGCTTTTTCCCACTGGTGTCGCTGGGCGGCATGGCCGACGTGGACTTCCGCGACCTGCTGGACTTCATGGCCCAGGACGGGCACACGCGAGCCATCCTCCTCTACGTCGAGGCCATCGCCCACGCCCGCAAGTTCATGTCGGCCGCCCGGGCGGCGTCCCGGTCCAAGCCCGTCATCGTCATCAAGGCCGGCCGGTCGGACGAGGCGGCGCGCGCCGCCTCCTCGCACACCGGTTCCCTGGCGGGATTGGATGCCATCTACGACACCGCCTTCCGCCGCGCCGGCATGCTGCGGGTGGGGGAGCTGAGCGAGCTGTTCGACGCGGTGGAGACGCTGGCCACCGGCGTGCAGATCAAGGGCGACCGCCTGGCCATCCTGACCAACGGCGGCGGCATGGGCGTGCTGGCCACCGACAGCCTGATCGAGCAGGGCGGCCGCCTGGCCCAGCTGTCGCCGGAGGGCATCGCCAAGCTGGACGCCGTGCTGCCCCCCACCTGGAGCCACGGCAATCCCATCGACATCATCGGCGACGCCAACGGCAAGCGCTATGCCGACGCCCTGTCCATCCTGCTGGAGGAGAAGGGCTGCGACGCCATCCTGGTGATGAACTGCCCCACCGCCGTGGCCGACAGCGTCGAGGCGGCGCGCGCCGTCATCGACGCCCTGCGCGGCAAGCGCTTTCCCGTGCTGGCCAACTGGCTGGGGGAGGGGGCGGCGGCCGAGGCGCGGCGCCTGTTCGCCGCCAACCGCATCCCCAGCTACCAGACCCCGGACGAGGCCATCCGCGCCTTCATGCACCTGGTGCGCTATCGCCGGAACCAGGATGAGTTGATGGAGGTGCCGTCCACCGTGCCCGACCAGTTCGTCTATGACGGCGTGGCGGCGCGGGTCCCCATCGATGAGGCCCTGGCGGAGGGCCGGCCCTGGCTGTCGGAATACGAGGCCAAGCAGGTGCTGCGCGCCTACGGCATCCCGGTGGTGGAGACGGTGACCGCCGCCACCCCGGAGGAGGCTGAGATCGCGGCCCGGCGGCTGGCGGTGCATTCCCCCGGCCGGGGCCCCGGCGGGCGGCTGGCGCTGAAGATCCTGTCGCCCGACATCACCCACAAGTCCGACCTGGGCGGCGTGGTCCTGAACCTGGCGCCGGACGAGGTGCGGCTGGAGGCGGAGGCCATGCTGGCCCGCATCCGCGCGGCCGTCCCCGGCATCCGCATCGAGGGCTTCACCGTGCAGCAGATGGCGCACATGCCGGACGCGGTGGAGCTGATCGTGGGCATGACCGACGATCCGCTGTTTGGCCCCGTGCTGCTGTTCGGCCAGGGCGGCACGGAGGTGGAGGTGGTGCAGGACAAGGCCCTGGCCCTGCCGCCGCTGAACATGAACCTGGCGCGCGACATGATGGCCCGCACCCGCGTCCACAAGCTGCTGCAGGGCTATCGCCACCGCCCGCCGGCCGACCTGACGGCCATCGCCCTGACATTGAACAAGGTGTCGCAACTGGTCATCGACTTCCCCGAGATCCAGGAGCTGGACATCAACCCGCTGTATGCCGGCGCCGGCGGCGTCATGGCGCTGGACGCCCGCATCCGCGTGGCGCCGCCCCCCGCGCCCGGCGCGGTGCGCATGGCCATCCGCGCCTACCCCAAGCGGCTGGAGCAGCATGTCACCATCCACGACGGGCGCGACTTCCTGATCCGGCCCATCCGGCCGGAGGATGAGCCGCTGATCCACGACATGATCGCCCGCACCGCCAT
>NZ_BACU01000135.1 GCF_000333275.1 Azospirillum sp. B4
GCCGTGAAAACCCCCAGCGCCATGGTTATGCGTCTTAAGACGTGGGAGAGTAGGTCGCCGCCAGGTCCATCAGTCGCACATACACCCGCTCAACGCCGCTCCCCAGACCCTCACCACAATGTCCTCCACTCCCAGCACGCATTCCCGCGGGGTGGAGCAGCCCGGTAGCTCGTCAGGCTCATAACCTGAAGGCCGCAGGTTCAAATCCTGCCCCCGCAACCAACGATACTTGCGCCAGCAAGTCCGCCGATAACCCGGCCTCCGTAGGGAGGCCGGGTTTTTGCTGTGCGCTCGCGAACGCCAGCAGTGCCGACAGTTCCCCGCGCAGCACGATGGCCAGATGGCCATTCTCCGGGATGAGGGTGACCTGGCTGACCAAACTGTGCAGCACTTCGACAGCCGTACCCCTCCGGCGAGGGCCGCCTTTCATCCGTAATGCCGCTGGCTGAAGATCGCATCACCGACCTGCTGCCTTGGAACATCGCCCAGGCATCCTGATCCGAGTTCGGGGATCAATCCGCTCGCACCGCAGCCTTCAGACGACGCTTACCCGGGAGGGGGCGGATGTCCAGGCGCTGGGCCTGGTGCTGGAGATCCCGGTGCTGGCCGCCTGTTCCCTGGCTGGCCTGACGCTGCGTCTGGCCGGCGTCGCCTGACCGGCCTCAGGTCTCCGAGTGCTCGTGCGTGTGCCGGTGGTGCAGGTCCGGATAGTGCGGATGGCGGTGCACCATGGGCGCATGCCGATGGGCGTGCGAATGGGGCTTGTCCACCGCGACGCCCGGCCCGTGATCATGCTGGTGGTGTTCGTCGTGCACGTGGACGTGCTCGTGTTCCAGCTCTCCATGTGCGTGTTCATGGTCATGGTGCTCGACCAGATGCAGATAGAGCCCGATGCCCATCAGCACCGCCGCCGCCAGCAGGCGATAGGTCAGTGGCTCGCTGAACAGAATGATGGCCAGGAGGGCACCGATGAAGGGGGCCATGGAGAAGTAGGCCCCCGTCCGCGCCGTGCCCAGGTGGCGCAGGCCCAGGACGAACAGGACCAGGCTGAGGCCGTAGCCGAAGAAGCCGACCACGGCCGCTCCACCGATGACCGCCAGGGACGGCAGGGTGGCGCCTTGCGACAGGGCCAAGGCCAGGTTGACCACCCCCGCCACCAGCCCCTTGGTCAGGGCGATTTGCACCGGGTCCGCCGAACTCAGCTTGCGGGTCAGGTTGTTGTCCACCCCCCAGGCCAGGCAGGCCCCGGCGACGGCCAGGGCACCCCAGCCCACGCCCTCCGGCCCGCCCTGCCAGGACAGCAGCAGCGCCCCCGCCAGGATCGCCAGGGCGCCCAGCAGCAGGCGTCGGTCCACGTTCTCACGAAAGGCCAGCCAGGCGATGCCCATGGTGGCCAGGCCTTCCAGGTTCAGCAGCAGGGCGGCGCTGGAGGCGGGTGTTTGCGTCAGGCCAACCATCAGCAGCACGGGGCCGATCACACCGCCGGCCAGCACGACGGCGCCCAGCCACGGCAGGTCGCCCCGGCGCAGGGGGGCCTCCGGCGCCTCAATGCCCAGGAGGCGCCGCGCCAGATGCACGATGCCCAACCCCAGGCCCGACCCGAGATACAGCAGGCCCGCCAACAGCCAGGGATCGGAATGCCCCAGCAGAAGCTTGGCCAGCGGCGTGCTGGCGCCGAACAGCGCGGCCGAGGTCAGCGCCAGCGGAACGCCCGGCCAGGCGGCGGATCGATGAAGGGCCATGGCCTTTACTCCCAAGCGGATTTACGCGGATAGCAGGTGTTCAGCCAGTGCCACGTGCAAGCTGACCCCGGTCGCCATGATGTCGTCGTTGAAATCGTACTGCGGGTGATGCAGGGGGGCGGAGCCACCGTCTCGCCCCTGACCCAGCCACAGGTAGGCCCCCTTGCACGCCTGCAGCATGAAGGCGAAGTCCTCGGAAGTGAAGGCGGGTTCAGGCGCCAAGATGGCTTGGGGACAGACGCTTGCGGCCACGGCCAATGCCTCCGCCGCGGCCTCGGCATCGTTGATGGTGGCAGGATAATAGCGGTCGTAGATGACCGTAACCCGCGTGCCGCTGGCGATGGCCACGCCTTCCGCCACTTGGCGCAGGGCCGCTTCGATCCGGTCCTGCACGGCTGGGTCGAAGCTGCGCACCGTGCCGACGACCGTGACCGTGGCGGGCAGGACGTTATGCGCATGGCCGCCGTTGATCTGGGTGACCGAGAGCACGGCATTGGCCATGGGCGGGATGCGGCGGGCGATGATGGTGTTCAACTGGCCCACCAGGTCGCTGGCCGCCAGGATCGCGTCGGGCGTCTGGTGGGGCAGGGCCGCGTGCCCGCCGCGCCCTTCCAGGCGGATCTCGAACCTGTCGGCGGCGGCCATGATGGGCCCCGGCCGCGTGGCGCCCGTGCCGGCGGGAAGGTCCGGCCAGTTGTGCAGGGCGAAGACGCGGTCGCAGGGGAAACGCTGGAACAGCCCGTCCTGCACCATGGCCCGCGCGCCGCCCTGGCCTTCCTCGGCCGGCTGGAAAATGAAGTGGATGGTTCCATCGAATCGGCGCGTGCGAGCCAGGTGGCGGGCGGCGCCCAACAGCATGGAGACATGACCGTCGTGCCCGCAGCCATGGAAGGCGCCGGTATGGCGGCTTTGATAGGGCAGGCCAGTCTGCTCATGGATGGGCAAGGCGTCCATGTCGGCCCGCAGACCGACGCGGCGGTCTGACCCACCGGCCTTCAGCACGCCCACCACGCCGGTGCCGCCGATGCTGGTGTGGACCTCGATGCCAAGGTCCTCCAGCGCCGCCGCGATGCGGCCGGCCGTGCGGTGCTCGGCGAAGCCCAGTTCGGGATGGGCATGCAAATCGCGCCGGAAGGCGATCAGCGGTTCAATCAGATCGTCGATTTCCGGCATGGCGTTTCTCCGGCGGCGGCTATCCTCCATGGCCTGCTATTCACGCTCGAACAGGCCCTGGATGGGGTAATGTTGTTTGATGAAGGGGGTCTTGATGACGATGTAGCTGAAATACTTCTCAATGCCGAAATCACCCTCCAGCATGCCTTCGATGATGGATTGGTAGTGGGTGACGCCGGTGGTGATGAACTTCAGCAGGTAGTCGTAGCCGCCGCTGACCAGATGGCATTCCACGATCTCGTCAATCTTGCGGATCTTGGATTCGAAGCGGGAGAAGTCGCCGCTGCGATGCTCCGACAACGTCACCTCGGTGAAAACCGTCATGAAGTCGCCCAGCTTCTGATAATTGATCTGGGCCCCGTATCCCGTGATGTACCCGGCCTTTTCCAGCCGCTTCACCCGCGCCAGACAGGGGCTGGGCGACAACCCCACGGCGTCGGCCAGCTCCACATTGGTGATGCGGCCGCTCTGTTGAAGCTGCACCAGGATGTTCAGGTCGATACGGTCGAGTTTGGGGCCGAGCGTCATGTTCCGATGGGATCTCCTGTTCCGGGCTATGAAGGTTACTCAGCCCTGACGCCAACCGGGCGCGGCCGGGCCTACCATCAGCTTACACCGTTCGAGGGCCCAATTGCCCGCCAACTATTTATCACGAAAGCGCCGCCCGGACGTCGGGCTGGTCAAGTATCCCGTCGAGCGTCCGTCGGATGCGGGCAAAAATCAGGTCCATTTCATCCTCCGTACAGCACAAAGCCGGGGCCAGGCCCAGTATCCCATCACCGAACGCACGAAAAATGACGCCGTTGCGGTAGCCCTCGGCGAATAGCCGGTCAGGAATTTTCAGGGCCGCGTCAAATCTCGTTTTGGATGTCTTGTCGGTGACCAATTCAATTGCGCCAAGAAGGCCCTGACCACGCACGTCGCCGACCAGGGGATGGTCGGCCAGTCCGTCCAGTCCGGCCTTGAAGCGGCCGGCCACATGTTGGCCATTGGCCAGGATGCCACCCTCGGTGTAGAGGCGCAGGACTTCCAGCCCGATGGCGGCGCTGACCGGATGGCCGGAGTAGGTGTAGCCGTGGCCGATGGGCAAGTCGGGCGCCGCCCCATCGGCGATGCCCTGGTACACGGCATCCGACATCAGGACCGCGCCCATGGGGGCGTAGCCGGCCGTC
Source organism: Azospirillum sp. B4 (assembly GCF_000333275.1). Taxonomy (GTDB): domain Bacteria; phylum Pseudomonadota; class Alphaproteobacteria; order Azospirillales; family Azospirillaceae; genus Nitrospirillum. Next base: position 4,088 of record NZ_BACU01000135.1, read on the forward strand.
AGGCCCTTGGCCACGGTCATCAGGTCGGGGCTGACGTCCTCATGCTCGCAGGCGAACATCGGGCCGGTGCGGCCGAAGCCGGTGATGACCTCATCCGCCACGAACAGGATGCCCAACTCGGCGCAGGTGTCGCGCATGGCCTTCAGCCAGCCCTTGGGCGGCACGATGACGCCGCCGGATCCCTGGATGGGTTCGCAGAAGAAGGCCGCGACGGTGTCGGCGCCCAGTTCAGCCACCTTGGCGCGCAGGTCGGCCACGGACTGGGCGATTACCGCTGCAGGATCACTGCCGACCGGGCTGCGATAAGGGTAGGGGGACGGTATATGATGCTGCCAGCGCAGCGGGACGTCGAAATTGCGGTGAAAGTTGGCCAGTGCCGTCAGGCCTGAGCTCATGGCGGAAGAGCCGTGATAGCCCCGCTCCAACGCGATGAACTGTTTCTTCTCCGGTTTGCCCAGGGCGTTGAAGTAGTGGATGACGTAGCGGATGGCGCTGTCCACCGCGTCCGACCCGCCCAGGGTGAAATAGACGTGGGTCAGCGATGGCGGCGCCAGTTCCACCAGGCGCTGGGCCAGGCGTACCGCCGGCTCCGACCCGAAGTGGAAATAGCCGGTGGCGTAGGGCAGGCGGCGGATCTGCTCGGCCGCGACCTCGGCGATGCTCTCCTGCCCATAGCCGACATTGACGCACCACAGGCCGGCGAAGGCGTCCAGCAGTTCGCGGCCGTCCATGTCGGTCACGTACATGCCCCGGCCGCTTCGCAAAAGGGTGGCCCCACGTGCCTCATGGCCACGGAAGGAGGTGACGGGATGGATCAGATAGTCGCGATCGACATCCACGAGGGAACGGTTGCGCTTCAGCATCGGCCTCTGGCTCGTCAGGGGGTCCATGGGAGGAAGCTTAGCCGACGCCGGGTGGTGGGATGCGCCGTGTTGGCGGCCCAGGGGATGCGCCGCGACCCTTCTTGCGGGTCGCGGCAGCACAAAATGCCGCGTCAGCGCAGCGCCTCGGCGATGGCCTTGCCGCACTCCCCGGTGCCAGCCTTGCCCTTCAGGTCGGCGGTGCGCAGGCCGGGTTCCCTCAACACCGTTTCGATGGCGGACATGATGGCCTTGGCGGCGGCGGCTTCCCCCAGATGCTCCAGCATCATGGCGGCGGACCATATCTGGCCCACGGGATTGGCTATGCCCTTGCCCGCGATGTCGGGGGCGGAGCCGTGCACCGGCTCGAACAGCGAGGGGTGGACGCCGTCCGGATTGATGTTGCCCGATGGCGCCACGCCGATGGTGCCGGTGCAGGCGGGCCCCAGGTCCGACAGGATGTCGCCGAACAGGTTGGATGCCACCACCACGTCGAAACGGTCGGGGTTCAGCACGAACTGTGCCGTCAGGATGTCGATGTGGTACTTGTCCCAGCGCACGTCGGGATAGTGGGCCGCCATCGCCTCCACCCGCTGGTCCCAGAACGGCATGGTGATGGCGATGCCGTTGGACTTGGTGGCGGAGGTCAGGTGCTGGTTGGGGCGGCGGTTGGCCAGGTCGAAGGCATAGCGCAGCACGCGGTCGACGCCAAAGCGGGTCATGACCGTTTCCTGGATCACGACCTCGCGCTCCGTGCCGGCGAACATGTGGCCGCCGACGGAGGAATACTCGCCCTCGGTGTTTTCCCGCACGATCCAGAAATCGATGCTGCCAGGCTCGCGACCGGCCAGGGGCGAGGGCACGCCGGGCAGCAGGCGGGCGGGACGCAGGTTGACGTACTGGTCGTATTCCCGGCGGAACTGCAGCAGCGATCCCCAGAGGGAGACGTGGTCCGGCACCGTTTCCGGCCAGCCGACGGCGCCGAAGAAAAGGGCGTCGGGCGTGCCGATGCGCTCCTTCCAATCCTCCGGCATCATGCGGCCGTGCCGGGCGTAGTAATCGCAGGAGGCGAAGTCGTGCCAGCGCTGTTCCAGCGTGAAGCCGTACAGGCTGGCTGCCCGTTCCAGCACGCGGACCCCCTCCGGCACCACTTCCTTGCCGATGCCGTCGCCGGGGATGACGGCGATGGCGTAGCTGCGGTCGGTCTTGGTCATGACAGGGCTCCCAGCTTGAGGCCGCCAATGTGGAAGGCCTTGTGCTCAAGGTACTCTTCAATGCCCGCCTGGCCACCCTCGCGACCCAGGCCGGACTGCTTGACGCCGCCGAAGGGCGACATCTCCATGGCGATGGATCCGGTGTTCAGCGCCACCATGCCGGCCTCCAGCCGTTCGGACACGCGGAAGGCCCGGTGCAGGTTGTTGGTATAGAAATAGCTGGCCAGGCCATAGGGCGTGGCGTTGGCCAGGGCGATCGCCTCATCCTCACCGTGGAACCGGAACAACGGCGCTACGGGCCCGAAGGTTTCCTCGTGCGCCAGGCGCATGTCCGGTGTGGCGCCCGTCAGCACCACCGGGGCCGCGAACCGGCCCAGGTCGCCGTCGTTGTCGGCCTGGGCGGTGACGCGGGCGCCGTGGGCCAGGGCGTCTTCGACATGGTCGCGCACCTTACGCACGGCGGCGGCGTTGATCAGGGGGCCGATGGTGGTGCCGGCGGCCATGCCAGGCCCCACGCGCAGGGCGGCGACCGCCCGGCCCAGCCGCTCGGCAAAGGCGTCATGGATGCCGGCCTGCACCAGGATGCGGTTGGGGCAGACGCAGGTCTGGCCGGCGTTGCGGAACTTGGCGGCCATGGCGCCGGCCACGGCCTGGTCCAGGTCGGCGTCGTCGAAGACGATCAGGGGCGCGTTGCCGCCCAGCTCCAGGCTCAGGCGCTTCACCGTGTCGGCGCATTGCCGCATCAGCAGGGCGCCGACACGGGTGGACCCGGTGAAGGATAGCTTGCGTACCAGCGGGTTCGCCGTCAGCTCCCGACCGATGGCGTCCGGCATGCCGGTGACGACGTTCAGCACGCCGGCCGGAACGCCCGCCCGTTTGGCGAGCACCGCCAGCGCCAGGGCGGTGAAGGGTGTCAGGTCGGACGGCTTGATCACCACGGTGCAGCCGGCCGCCAGGGCCGGCGCGCATTTGCGGGTGATCATGGCGGCGGGGAAGTTCCAGGGGGTGATGATGGCGCAGACGCCGACCGCCTCCTTGCGCACCAGGATGCGGCGGTCAGCTTCCGGCGCCGGCACTTCATAGCCCTGCACCCGCCGGCCTTCCTCCGCGAACCACCTCACGAAGGAGGCGGCGTAGCGCACCTCACCGGCCGCTTCGGCCAGGGGCTTGCCCTGCTCCGCCGTCATGATGCGGGCCAAGTCGTCGACATGTTCCAGGATCAGCGCGTGCCAACGCGCCAGAATATCGCAGCGCTGCCCGGCGGTGCGGGCGCGCCAGGGTCCGTGCGCCGCCGCCGCCGCGTCGATGGCGGCGCGGGTGTCGTCCTCATCGCAATCGGGCGCCGTGCCCAGGGGCCGGCCGGTCGCGGGATCGGTGACGGTGATGGTTCGCTCGGTGGACGACGGGCGCCAGGCGCCGCCGATGAAGGCCAGGCCCGGCAGCAGCGCCGGGTCCTTCAGGTCAAGCATGGTCATGGGAAAGCCCCTTAGGGTGGGGCGCTGTCAGCCGAGCGCCTGGCTGGCCAGCGCGAAGGTGTGCACGTCCACGTCCGGCGGGGCCAGGGGCCCGCGTGCCATGCGGGTCACCCGGCCGACACAGGGCAGGCCCAGGTCGTCCAGCCAGGCCGCCAAGTCGTCGTCGCCCGGGATGTCGACGCGGGAGAACATGCCGGCGTTGGATCCCAGCCAGTGGGAGATCAGGGTCTTGGCCCCCTCCGCATCCGGGGCCACCACCGGGCCGATGACGTAGCCGCGGCCGAAGCGGCGGAACAGGGCGAAGCCGATCGCCCGGCTGTCCCGGTCCAGCACCACCCCGTGGGCGGCCTTGCGCAGCTCCGCGAACAGGCTGGCGCGGTCCATGCCGCAGGCCCGGCGATCCAGGGCGACGATGGCGTCATGGTCGCTGCTGCTCAGCGGCCGCACCCGCTCATTCGGGCGCAGGCTGGGGATCGGGACGGAAAACGCCGCCCCCTGGTGCTGCCGGATCTCACCAAAGGCGGTGAAGCCTAGGCGGGTGTAGAGGGGCAGGCCCTCGGTCGTGGCGTTCAGCACGATGGTGCGATCGCCCAGCCGCGCCATCATCGCGTCCATCAATTGGCGGCCGATACCCGCACCTTGCTTTTCCCCGGCGACGATGACCATGCCCAGTGTGGCGACCTCGGGGCCGTAGGGCCAGCCCATGATGGTGCCGACGATGGCCCCGTTCTCCTCCGCCACGATGCCCATGCCGGCCCGCAGCATGAAATCCCAATCCTCAATTCGATGCGGCCATTGCAGCTTGCGGGAAAGCGCGTGCACCTGGGGCAGATCATCCGCCGTCATGTCCCGCAGTTTCACCAGGAGATCGGTTCGTCTTTCCATCGGCCATCTTCTCGTTGGCTTCCCCGGGGAATCCCGGCGCGTTCTCGGCGGTCGATGTCAGCATGATATGCCGACGGATGCGGTCGACCCTGTCAATCGTGCACAGACTATAAGGGCGGCGGCGGAGCATTCGATGCCGCCTTGCGCGTCAAATCAGAAGATTATGGCGCGTGCGGCTCGATCCGATTCCGCCAGATGCCGGCATCGGCACTCCTGTCACGGGCTGATGGCCGATTGGCGGCCGCGTTGGAGATGCTGTAACGTCTGCCCGTCATGGTGGCACAGCAGTTCGTTACCACCATCCAGAATGATACGGGGCGGGGGCAGGCGGTCGCACAAGCCCTCCACCCGGGCGGTGCATCGCGGCAGGAAGCGGCATAGATTCGCACCTTGGGCGGTGGCCAGGGGCAGTGGAGCCGCTGCCGTTTCCTTCTCCTCCAGCCAGCCCTGGCGCATTTCCGGCACCGACCCGATCAGCAGATCGCTGTAGGGGTGGAATGGAGCGTCGCCGAAGCCGTTACCCGGCCCCATCTCCACCTTCTGACCGGCGTACAGCACCGCGATGTCGTCGCAGATGGCGCGGACGGTGGAGATGTCGTGGCTGATGAACAGGTAGGACAGGTCCAGTTCACGCCGCAGCTCGGCCAGCAAATCCAGGATGGCGGCGCCGACCACCGTGTCCAGCGCCGACGTCACCTCGTCGCACAGGATAAGTTGGGGATCGGCCGCCAGGGCCCTGGCCAGGTTCACGCGCTGCTTTTGGCCGCCGGACAGCTCGCCACAGTGCCGGTCGGCAAGACCGGCGGGCAGTTGGGTCAGGTCCAGCAGTTCGGCCACACGGCGGTTCCGCACGCGGCCGTCCATGCCATGATAGAAGGCCAGGGGCCGGCCCAGGATGCGGGACACGGTATGGGCGGGGTTCAGCGCGGTATCCGCGTTCTGGAAGACCAGTTGGATGCGCTGGAATTGTTCCC
>NZ_BACU01000134.1 GCF_000333275.1 Azospirillum sp. B4
CTGACGTTGAGGCGGGAAAGCGTGGGAGCCAAACAGGATTAGATACCCTGGTAGTCCACGCCGTAAACGATGAGTGCTAGACGTTGGGGCCCTAGGGTTTTCAGTGTCGCAGCTAACGCATTAAGCACTCCGCCTGGGGAGTACGGCCGCAAGGTTGAAACTCAAAGGAATTGACGGGGGCCCGCACAAGCGGTGGAGCATGTGGTTTAATTCGAAGCAACGCGCAGAACCTTACCAGCTCTTGACATCTACTGACCGGTACGGAGACGTACTTTTCCTTTCGGGGACGGTAAGACAGGTGCTGCATGGCTGTCGTCAGCTCGTGTCGTGAGATGTTGGGTTAAGTCCCGCAACGAGCGCAACCCCCATCTTCAGTTGCCATCATTTGGTTGGGCACTCTGGAGAAACTGCCGGTGACAAGCCGGAGGAAGGCGGGGATGACGTCAAGTCCTCATGGCCCTTATGGGCTGGGCTACACACGTGCTACAATGGTGGTGACAGTGGGCAGCGACCACGTGAGTGGAAGCTAATCTCCAAAAGCCATCTCAGTTCGGATTGTACTCTGCAACTCGAGTGCATGAAGTTGGAATCGCTAGTAATCGCGGATCAGCACGCCGCGGTGAATACGTTCCCGGGCCTTGTACACACCGCCCGTCACACCATGGGAGTTGGCTTTACCCGAAGCCGGTGCGCTAACCGCAAGGAGGCAGCCGACCACGGTACGGTCAGCGACTGGGGTGAAGTCGTAACAAGGTAGCCGTAGGGGAACCTGCGGCTGGATCACCTCCTTTCTAAGGAATGATCCGGGCATCGGATGGCGCGCGCCGCCGTCTGCGTATCTCCTCTCGAAATATTCTGATCGCATGATCGGGCGCCGGCTTTTCAGCCGGCGTTTGGTCTGTGTGGCCGGTTGATCTGGTGGTCATAGCGGGGGTCAATACACCCGATCCCATCCCGAACTCGGCCGTGAAAACCCCCAGCGCCAATGGTACTGCGTCTTAAGACGTGGGAGAGTAGGTCGCCGCCAGGTCTACCGGCCGCACAGGCTCATCAGCGCGAACAGAATAGCTCCGGCAGGAGATCAGCTGCTTCCACGGGAGGCGGCCGGTTCTTGGACATTGTGAATGAGGTCTTGAGTTTAAACCGAGGGGTCGGTTGTCTGAAGTATTCAGGCGGTCGATCTGTCGTAAAACGCACCAGGCCAACTGACGACACCGCACGGGCTTGCCCTTGCGCGTGGCGCCGGGAGGTCGATCAAGTGAATTAAGGGCATCTGGTGGATGCCTTGGCACTGAGAGGCGATGAAGGACGTAGCACGCTGCGATAAGTCATGGGGAGCCGCGAGCAGGCATTGATCCGTGAATTTCCGAATGGGGAAACCCACCCAGCGATGGGTATCCTTCACTGAATACATAGGTGAGGGAAGCGAACCCGGGGAACTGAAACATCTAAGTACCCGGAGGAAAGGACATCAACCGAGACTCCGCTAGTAGTGGCGAGCGAACGCGGACCAGGCCAGTGGTCAACTCTACATAACCGGAAGCATCTGGAAAGGTGCGCCAGAGTGGGTGAAAGCCCCGTACGGGTAAACCGGAGTTGATCCTCGAGTAGGGCGGGACACGTGAAATCCTGTCTGAACGTGGGGGGACCACCCTCCAAGCCTAAGTACTCCTCAGTGACCGATAGCGAACCAGTACCGTGAGGGAAAGGTGAAAAGCACCCCGACGAGGGGAGTGAAACAGTACCTGAAACCGGATGCCTACAAGCAGTCGGAGCGGTATCAACCGTGACGGCGTACCTTTTGTATAATGGGTCAGCGACTTACAGTATGCAGCGAGCTTAAGGCGATAGCTGGAGGCGTAGCGAAAGCGAGTCTGAATAGGGCGCTTTAGTTGCCTGCTGTAGACCCGAAACCTGATGATCTATCCATGGCCAGGCTGAAGGTGGGGTAACACCCACTGGAGGGCCGAACCCACGCCCGTTGAAAAGGTCGGGGATGAGCTGTGGATAGGGGTGAAAGGCCAATCAAATCAGGAAATAGCTGGTTCTCCGCGAAATCTATTTAGGTAGAGCGTCGGATGATCACCCGCGGGGGTAGAGCACTGGATGGGCTAGGGGGGCGCGAGCCTTACCAAACCTAACCAAACTCCGAATACCGTGGAGTGCAGTCCGGCAGCCAGACGGTCGGTGCTAAGGTCGATCGTCGAGAGGGAAAGAGCCCAGACCGCCAGCTAAGGTCCCCAAGTGGTGGCTAAGTGGGAAAGGATGTGGGAAGGCCATGACAACCAGGAGGTTGGCTTAGAAGCAGCCATCCTTTAAAGAAAGCGTAATAGCTCACTGGTCTAGATAAGCCGGCCTGCGCCGAAAATGTAACGGGGCTTAAGCCACCCACCGAAGCTGCGGATGCCTTCCTTTAGTGGAAGGCGTGGTAGCGGAGCGTTCCGTAAGCCGTTGAAGGCGATGACCGTGAGGGTCGCTGGAGGTATCGGAAGTGAGAATGCTGACATGAGTAGCGATAAACAGTGTGAGAAACACTGTCGCCGAAAGTCCAAGGGTTCCTGCGCAAGGTTAATCCACGCAGGGTGAGCCGGCCCCTAAGGCGAGGCCGAGAGGCGTAGTCGATGGGAACCTGGTTAATATTCCAGGGCCTGCGGGTGTGTGACGGATGCTGAAGTTGGTATGCCCTTATCGGATTGGGTGTGCCATGGAGGTGTCCCAGGAAATAGCCCCCGCATATAGACCGTACCCGAAACCGACACAGGTGGACTGGTAGAGTATACCAAGGCGCTTGAGAGAATGGTGTTGAAGGAACTCGGCAAATTACCCTCGTAACTTCGGGATAAGAGGGCCCCGTTGGTGGGCAACCATCGGCGGGGGGCACAGACCAGGGGGTGGCGACTGTTTACCAAAAACACAGGGCTCTGCGAAGCCGTACAAGGCGACGTATAGGGTCTGACGCCTGCCCGGTGCCGGAAGGTTAAAAGGAGGGGTGCAAGCTCTGAATTGAAGCCCCGGTAAACGGCGGCCGTAACTATAACGGTCCTAAGGTAGCGAAATTCCTTGTCGGGTAAGTTCCGACCTGCACGAATGGCGTAACGACTTCCCCGCTGTCTCCAACACCAACTCAGCGAAATTGAATTCTCCGTGAAGATGCGGAGTACCCGCGGTTAGACGGAAAGACCCCGTGCACCTTTACTACAGCTTTGCAGTGGTATTAGGGATTGCATGTGTAGGATAGGTGGGAGGCTTTGAAGCATGGGCGCCAGCTCGTGTGGAGCCATCCTTGAAATACCACCCTTGCGATCTCTGATATCTAACCACGCCCCCTGAAGCGGGGGCTGGGACCCTGCATGGCGGGTAGTTTGACTGGGGGCGTCGCTCCAAATGGTAACGGAGGCCCGCGATGGTTGGC
>NZ_BACU01000133.1 GCF_000333275.1 Azospirillum sp. B4
GCCGGGGTCACGAACGTGAAGCCGTCGTAGACCAGGTGTTCGTACATGTCGTCGGTGAACACCCAGACGTGCGGGTGGCGCACCAGCACGTCGGTCAGGGCCTTCATCTCATCATAGGTGTAGGCGGCGCCCGAGGGGTTGGACGGGCTGTTCAGCATGACCCACTTGGTGCGCGGGGTGATGGCGCGCTCCAGCTGCTCCGCCGTCATCTTGAAGCCAGCCTCGGCGCGGCATTCCACGAACACCGGGGTGCCCTCGGCCATCAGCACGATGTCGGGGTAGCTGACCCAGTAGGGGGCGGGGATGATGACCTCGTCGCCCGGCGACAGGGTGGCCATCATGGCGTTGAAGATCACCTGCTTGCCGCCGGTGCCGACGCTCACCTGCTCCGGCTTGTACTCCAGCCCGTTCTCGCGCTTGAACTTCAGACAGACGGCGCGCTTCAGCTCCGGCGTGCCGTCGACGTCGGTGTACTTGGTCTGGCCATTCTGGATGGCGCGGATGGCGGCCTGCTTGATATTGTCCGGTGTGTCGAAGTCCGGCTCGCCGGCGCCCAGGCCGATGATATCGCGGCCGGCGGCCTTCAAGGCGCGGGCCTTGGCGGTGACGGCGATGGTCTGGGACGGTTTAATCCGGGCGAGACGCTCGGCAACGATCGACATGACGGCTACCCTTGTTGGGAAAGGAAAATCCGAGGGCGGACCTTACGCCCGGCAAAAAAGGGGCACAACCGCCGCCCGCGCATGCCGCGCCTGCCGCGCCCGGGGCCCCGCGACATTAAGATGCGCGGCACGGTCACGGGCCCGGATGACAGGGCCGGCGCGGATGGGGTAATCAACCGGCATGGCGCAGGACATCAGCGATCAAGCCCCCCAGGCGACCCAGCTCATGGGCATCAGCCAGATGGTGACCATCGGCACGGTGGCGCTCGTCGTCATCGTGCTGATGCTGGTGGTGATGTGGGCCCTGCGGCCCAAGACCCGCACCCTGTCGCGCCGCCGCTACAACGCCGAGGCCTACCGCCGCAAGCTGGCGCTGGACGACGCCGGCTATTCCGTCGTCCACGGCCTCTACATTCGGGACAAGCAGGGCAAGCCCTTGCGCGTCGACCACCTGATCCGCCTGCCGGCCAGCGTGCTGATGGTGCTGAGCGCCCCGGCCGACATGGGCGGCCGCATCAGCGCCCAGACCAAGGCGGGGCAGTGGCGCTATCTGGCGGCCAGCGGCAAGGTCGGCCTCTTCGTCAATCCCGTGATCCAGATGCAGCCGCTGATCCATATCATGAAGGCGCGCTTCCCCATGGTGCGGCTGCGCGTGCTGGTGGTGTTTCCCGACGGGACGGAGTTCACCAGCGGCGTGCCCAACACCGCCTGCCTGGCGGGCGACTTCCTGGCCACGCTGAAGTCCATGGCGCGGGAGGACGGGACGGAGAGCGAGGCCATGGCCACGGCCTGGGAACCCCTGTCCAAAGCCCTGACCCGGTCCGGCGGCAGCGCTTCCATCCCCCAGCAGGACGAGGGCGCCGGCAAGTCCCCGGCGAAAGCGGGCAAGCGGCCTGGAAAAGTGGCGCGGCGCAGCCTACCTTGAGGCCATGCCCCACGATGTCCCCCAAATGGCCGCCCAAACCATAGAGCCCAACCTGCCGTTGCCGATGACCATGCCCCGGGGCAGCGCCCTGCCGGCACCCACGGACGGCGTCCCCTTGCGCATCCAGTCGGACTTCGCGCCGGCCGGTGACCAGCCACAGGCCATCAAGGAGCTGACGGCCGGCTTGGTGGCGGGGGAACGGGACCAGGTGCTGTTGGGCGTCACCGGGTCGGGCAAGACCTTCACCATGGCGCATGTCATCGAGAAGCTGCAGCGTCCCACCCTGATCCTGGCGCCCAACAAGACGCTGGCCGCCCAGCTGTATGGCGAGATGAAGAGCTTCTTCCCCGACAACGCGGTGGAGTATTTCGTCAGCTATTACGACTATTACCAGCCCGAGGCCTACGTCCCCCGCACCGACACCTATATCGAGAAGGAAAGCTCGATCAACGAGCAGATCGACCGCATGCGCCACGCCGCCACGCGGTCGCTGTTAGAACGGCGCGATTGCATCATCGTGGCATCTGTCAGCTGCATCTACGGTATCGGCTCGGTCGAGACCTATTCGGAGATGACCCTGCCGCTGAAGGTGGGGCACACGCTGAACCGCACCCATTTCCTGCAGCGGCTGGTGGACCTGCAATACCGGCGCAATGACGTCGGCTTCGGCCGCGGCTCCTTCCGGGTGCGTGGCGACACCATAGAGCTGTTCCCGGCCCATATGGAGGATCGCGCCTGGCGCTTCTCCCTGTTCGGGGATGAGCTGGAGGCCATCCAGGAGATCGACCCCCTGACAGGCGAGAAGATCGCGTCCCTGAAGGAGGTGCGAGTCTACGCCAACAGCCACTACGTCACGCCCAAGCCCACCCTGTTGCAGGCGGTGGAGCAGATGAAGCGCGACCTGAAGCTGCGGCTGGAGGAATTCAACGCCCAGGGCAAGCTGCTGGAGGCCCAGCGGCTGGAGCAACGCACCACCTTCGATATCGAGATGATGGTGGCCACCGGGTCCTGCGCCGGCATCGAGAACTATTCCCGCTATCTGTCCGGCCGCGCGCCGGGCGAGCCGCCGCCCACCCTGTTCGAATACCTGCCGGCCGACGCCCTGCTGATCGTGGACGAAAGCCACGTCATGGTGCCCCAGGTGGGCGGCATGTATAAGGGCGACTACATGCGCAAGTCGACCCTGTCGGACTACGGCTTCCGCCTGCCGGCCTGCATCGACAACCGCCCCCTGAAGTTCGAGGAATGGGACGCCATGCGACCCCAGTCCGTCTTCGTCTCCGCCACCCCCGGCCCATGGGAGATGGAGCGGACGGGCGGCGTGTTCGTGGAGCAGGTGGTGCGCCCCACCGGCCTGATCGATCCCGAGGTCATCATCCGTCCCACCGAGACCCAGGTGGACGACGTGATGGCGGAGTGCCGGAACTGCATCGCCAAGGGCCAGCGCGTCCTGGTCACCACCCTGACCAAGAAGATGGCGGAGGCGCTGACCGACTATATGCACGAGGCCGGGATCAAGGTCCGCTACATCCATTCCGACGTCGAAACGTTGGAGCGTATCGAGATCATCCGTGACCTGCGCCTGGGCGCCTTCGACGTGCTGATCGGCATCAACCTGCTGCGCGAGGGCCTGGACATTCCGGAATGCGGGCTGGTCGCCATCCTGGACGCGGACAAGGAAGGCTACCTCCGCTCCCGCACCTCGCTCATCCAGACGATTGGCCGCGCGGCGCGCAACGTCGAGGGCCGCGCCATCCTGTACGCCGACAAGGTCACGGCCAGCATGGCGGCGGCGCTGGAGGAGACCAGCCGGCGCCGGGAGAAGCAGCGGATCTATAACGAGGCCCACGGCATCACGCCCGAATCGGTGAAGAAGCAGATCGCCGATGTCCTGAACTCCGTCTATGAACGCGGCGACCGGGTGAACGTGGATGCCGGCCTGGCGGACGAGGCGGGCCTGGTGGGCCACAATCTCAAGGCCGTCATCGCCGACCTGGAAAAGAAGATGCGGGCCGCCGCCGCCGACCTGGAATTCGAGGAGGCCGGACGCCTGCGTGACGAGATCCGCCGGCTGGAAGCTATCGACCTGGGCCTGGACCCCGGCGCGACACCCCTCCGCGCCAGCGCCATCGGGGAAAAAAGCCGCGCCAGCGCGGTGAGTGAGAAGTCCAACATCAAGGCCCCCATCCCCGCCGGGCGTCCGCCGGGCAAGCCGGCCGGCCGCCGCCGCCGGGGGTCTTGATATTCACCCGGGTAATATTGACGGGGCCGCCGTCCGGCCCTAGGTATCGCGTCATTCCATGAACGGAGGACGCGATGGGCCTGGATCCGGAAATGCGCTGCACCGCCTTCGCGGGCACCCGCCACTTGGCGACCGGCACGCTGGTGGAGGCGGCGCTGGCGGCCAAGGCGGCGCAGGATGCCGGCGACGACAGCCTGATCTTCATTTTCAACGATGCCACCGGCCGCGCCGTCGACGTGGACCTGCGTGGCCCCGCGGAGGCGGTGCGCGGTCGCCTGGCGCCCGCGTTCCCCGCCGACCTCACGCCCGCGCCCCCGCGGCCCGGCCGGCCCAAGCTGGGCGTGGTGGCGCGGGAGGTGACCCTGCTGCCCCGCCACTGGGAATGGCTGAACACCCAGCCGGGTGGCGCGTCGGTCGCCTTGCGCAAGCTGGTGGACGCCGCCCGCCACGCGAACGAGGGCGCGGACCGCGTGCGCCAGGCGCAGGAGGCCGCCTACCGTTTCATGTCCACCATGGCCGGTGACCGCCCCGGCTTCGAGGAGGCGGCGCGGGCCCTGTTCGCTGGCGACGCCGCCCTGTTCCAGCAGCACAGCCAGGACTGGCCGGCGGATGTCCGCTCCCATGCGGAGCGGCTGGCGGCGCCGGCGTTTTAGAATTCCAGCTCCCAGTGCTGCCCGGTCAGATCCTTGCCGAAGGAATGGTGCGGCTCTTCCCGCACCAGGCGGAACCCCGCTTGCTCGTAGAGGTGCCGGGCGGCATGCAACACGCTGTTGGTCCACAGGATGACGCGGCCGTAACCCGCCGCCCTGGCGAAGGCGACGCACTCCGTCACCAGATGGCGCCCCAGGCCCAGGCCACGGGCGGATGCCTCCACGTACAGCAGGCGCAGTTTCGCCACGTCGTCACTCTCGCGGACCAGGAAGATGGAGCCGACGATGGCCCCGTCGCGCTCCGCGATCCAGCACCGCTCCCGCCGGTGGTCGTATCGCTCGATGAACTGGGCGGTGATACTGGCGACCAGGGCCTCGAACCGTTCATCCCAGCCGTATTCGCGGGCGTATAACAGCGTCTGGCGAAGGATGATCCAGCCCATGTCGCCCGGCCGGTGCGGGCGCAGGACGTAGGCGGGGCCGGGGCGGTTGTCGCCCAGCAGGCTGCCCGCCTGATCCAGGGCCTGGACCAGGCGATCCTGATCCGCCGGGGCGAGGCGCTGGATCAGACTGGCCACCTCCGCCCGCGAGCGGTCGTCGATCAGCGTGTACAGTTCGCCCCCGGCGGCCGTCAGGGCCAGCAAAGACTGGCGCCCATCGGCGGGATCGGGCCGGCGCCGGACCAGCCCCCGCCTTTCGAAGCCGCGTAGCAGGCGGCTCAGGTAACCCGCGTCCAGGTCCAGGTCTGCCGCCAGGCTCTTGGCCGCCCGTTCCGGCCGCTGGGCCAGTTCAAAAAGGATGCGCCCTTCCGCCAGCGACAGGTCGGTACCCAGCAGGCCGTCCCGCAGCACGCCGATGCGACGCGTGTAAGTCCGGCTGAAACGCCGGACGACCTCAACCTTGGCCTCCAGCCCCGTATCCATGTCCACGTGCGCCCCCATCTACCCGATGGTTGCCACTGTCTAGAGGTTAGTTGACTTAGTCAATTAAATGGACCGCCGTAAAGGGGGGGCGGAACACTTGGCTTCATTGTCTGCTCACTCCGCCAATTCCGGGGCCGGCACGCCGTCCAGGCCATTCGCGCGGGCCGCGATGCGGCGCCAAACCCGCAAGGGGCTGCCCATTGTCAGGGCCAGCAGCAGCCAGCCCAGGGCGAACAGGCCGTAGCCCAGCGGCATGTAGGGTGGCAGGAAGCGGAAGGCCACCGTGGACCGACCGGCCGGCAAGGTGATCTGCTGGAAAAGGCCCTCGGTCTCCGCCACCGTCTGAGGCTGGCTGTTCACCGTCGCCCGCCAGCCGGGCATGGACAGCTCCAGCCGGGTCAGGGTGGTGGCCGCTGGGCAGTCGCTGACCAGGTGGCTGCGGTCTTGCGGCGCCAGCACGCAGCCGTCAGCGGTGAAGTAGGGGCGCGGGTTGGGCAGTTCGTACACGCGCATGGCCGCGTCCTCGAAGACCCGGGGCGGCTGGCCCGCCAAGCTCAACTGCAGCTTCAGGGTGTGGTCGGGCAGCGCCTGTCCTTGATAGGAAACGGTGACCCGGCCATCAGTGGCGCGTGGCCAGGACCACAGCATCAGTGGGTAGACGGCGTCGTCGTAATTCAGTTCCACCGTCGTTTCGCGCCCCAGGGGCAGGGGCTCCGCCAGGGTGATGGTGAAGGGGTGGTTGTCGATGGCGCCCTTCAGGCTGGCCTGCCCGACGGCGCAGGCCCCCTGGGAGCAGACGGTGGCCGCCAGCATGCCGTCGGCGTAGCCATGGCCAGTGCCGATCATCAAGGACAAGCCGCCCAGTGCTGCGCCGGCCAGGGTGGGGTCCGTCAGCGTCAGGCCCGCGCGTTGGCCGCTTTGCAGCTTCAGGGGCGTGTTGGCGCCGGCATCGGCCACGTCGGCGTAGGCGCGGACGAAGGGATCGCCCTCCGCCTTGGTCACCAGGTACTGCACGCCGACGGCTTCGTAGGTCGCCCGGTTCTTCAGGAAGTTCTCCGCCGCCGTTGGGCCGTCGGGCCGCAGGCGGTTATGGGCGAAGACACCGGCCGCGGCGTTGTCGTCCAGCCGCCGTTCGACGAAGCTCACCCACTTGGCGGGCAGGGGTAGGTCGTTGTGGTTGATCTGCGCCACCTGGAAATAGGTGCCGTAATTGGGCTCGACCGGTCCCAGGGTGTGGAAGCGCTGCAGGCCCAGATGCTCCCGCAGGAAGGGAATGCCCGCCGTTTCCAGCTGTGCGCCCCGCGGATAGGCCAGCGTGGGCACAATGAAGTAGGCCAGCGCCTCGGCCACCACCAGCGCCGCCAGCAGCGGTACCCTGGCGTCGTTGGTCGCGGCATCGTCGCTCGCCCGCCAGGGCCGGCACCAGGCCCAGCCGGCCAGCAGCACCAGTCCGAAGGCCAGCGACCAGTTATGCCAGGGAGTCACCAGGACGGTGACGGCGGGCGGTTGCGGCACGGCGAAGGCCCCGGCCAGCAGGATGGCCATGATGCCGGCGCTGATCCAGAAGGCGGCCGGCCGGCGCCGGGCGAGCGGGTCCATCAGGTCGGCCAGGGCCAGGGCCGACAGGACGCAGAGCGCGAACTCCCAGGTGCAGGGCAGATAGCGGTAGAAGGCGGAAATGGCGAAGCCGGGCAGGACGGACAGGGCCGTGGCCACCCCGGGCAGGCCATAGCAGGCTGCCACCGTCACCGCCACCCAGGCCGCCAGCATCCGGCGCAGGGCGCGCACCGTGCGGCCGAACAGGGCGTAGAGGCTGAGGACCATCGGCAGCAGGCCGGCATAGCCGCCAACATCGGCCCAGAACGGCGCCGTGGCCGCATTCTCATGGATCAGGCCATGCAGGTAGGGGAAGAACAGCTTCACCAACGCGCTGGCCGGTAGCGCCAGCCCAAGGAAAGAGGCGCCATGTTGCGCCAGATAGGCATGGGGCAGGTAGTCGAAGAAGGCGATGAGGGCGGGTGCCGCCAGCGCCAGGCCGGTCACCACACCCATCGCCACCCGCCCCAGGAAGGACGGCATGCGCGCCCGCTCCAGCCCCGCCAGCCGTGTCAGCGTCCATGCGGCGGCCAGCAGACCGTTGAAATAGGCGACCTCCGGAAAGCCGGCATAGAGCGACAGGGCCAGGCTCGCCCCGGTCAGCCCCCAGCCGCCCCAATGGCCGGTGCCCCAGTGACCGGTTTGGCCCGCCGCCGCACGGTCCCGCGCGATCTCGACGCCCAACAGCATCAGGGGCAGGAAGCAGATGGGGTTGACGGTGGCGGTGGCCAGCCAGGCGAAAGTGCCGTTGAACTGGAACAGCAGGCCGCCGGCCAGCGCGGCCCCGCGCGGGCACTCCAGGCGGCGCAGCAGGAAATATGTGGCGATGCCGGCGATGATCTGCAGCAGCAGATGCATGTACAGCTGTCCGTCCGGCAGGGCCAGCAGCAGGCTGGGCGGGAACAGGGCGGCGGATTGCATCTCCCCCGCCAGGGGCGCGCCGATCCCTTGGTAGGGGTTCCACCACGGCAGTCCGCCGCCGGTCAGCATGCTTTTGACCGCACCCCGGCCCAGGGCCTGCGAGGTGAAGGCGATGTTGGGATCGATGGTGGGATATAAGCCCAGCCAGCCGCTGGTGAGGGTCGGAGTCAATCCGGCGTCGAACAACAGTGGGCTGGCCTTAAGCACCCCGAGCACCAGATGGATTTTAGCCAGGATGGGAGCGACCATCAGGGTGAGCACGGGCCAGCGGCCGCGCCAAGAGACGGAAGAGTCCATGCCTACCCCACCGGATGAGTGATTGCAAATTTATTACGCCGTTAGATCTATGTCTAACGGTATAACGCATACCTCATTAGGAAGAGTGGGCCAAGCGTTTGCCATGCCTGGCGTGCCCGTCCGTGTGCCAGTGTCCCGGCGGAGGGTTGCGCGGCAAACGGAGCGGAATCAGAAAAACAGGCGGACGCCCAGCTGCGCCTGGTTCTCGTGCGCCTCGATGGGCAGGTTCACCGCCAGGCGCTGCTGCCGGCGGCTGTCCACGTGCACCCACTCCACGGTCCACCGCATCCAGCGCAGTGGCCGGTACGCCGCCGCGGCGGTATAGGCCTTGCCGTGTTCGTCGAAGTGGTGGCGGGTGCTGACGGGGGTATCCTCATGGGTGCCGAAGGCGTCGAACCGCCCGCTCACGCGGAAGGCGCCCCATTCCTGGCTGGCCAGCAGGTAGAAGGCCTCGAACGTGCCGTCGCTTTCGCTGGCGGGGCTGGGACGGATGTCGGTGGCGCCCCGCATGGCCTGGGCAAGCAGGGTCAGGCCGGGTGCCGGCGCGATCTTATAGCCGATGCTGGCGAAGTCGGTGTTCCAGGCATACCCATGGCCGTTGCTGATGGTGGGATCGCCGCGGTTGTCCCAATGCAAATATGACAGCTCGCCACCCAAAGGATCCGTCCAGCGCCCGCCGATGTAGAAGCCGGGCTGGTGGTCGATTTCGGCGAAAGGCTGGAAGCTGGCGGGTGGGCTGCGGTTCTGGTGCATGGGCACCTCGTCGGGCAGGCGCAGCTTGTCCAGCAGTCCGGCGGGGCGTTCGATCAGGGCCCAGCCGCGATAGTCCAGCATCTCACCGGTGCCGTCGTTGCCGGCGAAGACGGCGCCGACCAGGTCCAGCCGCATGCCGCCCGGCCCGTCTGGCCGCCAGCTCAGCGTCACCTCCGACCCCTCTGTCCGCAGTTCCTCCCCCACCCAGCTGTTGATGGCGCTGGGCGTCAGGGTGTAGCGGCTGGTCCAGCCCAGGCCGTCGTTTTCCAAGGAGATGGGCGGGAAGAAGGCGCCGGCCTTCACTTGCCAGGACAGTGGGCCGGTCGGGGCCGGGCGCCAGCGGACAAAGGCCTCGACGATGTCCACCAGGGTGCGCTGTTCCCCTTCCGCCCGCAGGTGGGTGTAAACGTCCAGGCCGGGCAGCAGATGCGCCGTCGCCATCAGCGACCCCTCGGCCAGTGTGGTGGTGCGGGGTCCCGGATCTCCACCCGTCCGCAGCTTGCCCAGGCCACCGTCGAAGGTGCTCCGGTCGTTGGGGGTCTGCACCAGGCGGGCGTCCAGCAGTCCATGGAGCTCCACGTCCGGGAACCCCTCCGCCGCCCCGGCCGTGCCCATCTGTAAGGCCGCCCACACCGCCACGATCAGGGGCCGGACGGCGCGCTTCATCCGCAGGCCCCCCGCGCTGGGGTCTGCCAGGGATTTTTCCCTGCCGCGTGGCTGGTCAGGAAATCGGCGAAGGCGCCGGGCATCATCGGGCGGGCGATGTAATATCCCTGGGCCAGGTCGCAGCCCATCTCCGCCAGCAGGCCCAGGGCCGGGCCCTTCTCCACCCCCTCGGCCGTCACCTTGTAACCCAGGCTGTGCCCCAGCGTGATGATGGAGCGGACGATGGCCTGGTCTTGCGCGTTCTCGTCCAGCGTCTGGACGAAGGAGCGGTCGATCTTGATTTCCCGTACCGGCAGGCGCCGCAGATAGGCGAAGGAGGACTGGCCGACGCCGAAATCGTCGATGGACAGTTCCACCCCCCGGTCCGCCAGGCGGCGCAGCATGGCGATGGCCGCCTCTGGCTCGCCCATGATGGCGCTCTCGGTGATTTCCAGCATCAGGCGGTCGGCCTTCAGGCCGGTTTCCTCCAGCAGGGCGTCGATGCGGCCTGGCAGGCTCTCGTCGCCCAGGTCGCGCACCGACAGGTTGACGGACATGCGCAGGTCGTGCCCCGCCGCCGCCCAGGCGGCTGACTGGCGCAGGGCCCGGCCCAGGGCCCAGCGGGTCAGGTGGCGGATGGCGCCCGTCTCCTCCGCCAGGGGGATGAAGCCGTCGGGCGGCACGAACCCCCGGCGGGGATGCGTCCAGCGCACCAGCGCCTCCGCCCCCACCAGGTGGCCGGTTTGGGGCTCCAGCTTGGGTTGATAGGCCAGGTCCAGGGCGTCCTGTTCGATGGCCTCCTTCAGATCACCCATCAGCGACAGCCGTTCCGGCCGGTGCGGGTCGGCGGCATGGTCGTAGACGCGGATATTGGACTCGGCCGACTGCGCGGCCAGCATGGCCACGTCGGCATGGCGCAGCAGGATGCCGGCGGTGTCGGCTGGCGGGGCGCCGGACGTGGGATCGGGATAGACGGCGATGCCGACGCGGGCCGCCAGGTCCACCGTCACCTCGGCCTCGCCGTAAGGCGCCTCCGCGTACGGTGTCTCGAAGGCCGCGACCAGGGCGGGCGCCAGGGCCAGGGCGGCTGTCCTGTCCCGGTCCACCAGCAGGATGGCGAAGCCATGTTCCGATACACGCGCGACGACGGCGTCACCGGCCCCTTCGGCGGTCAAGGCATGGGCCAGCCGGTCGCCGGCGTCGCGGGCCACCCGGTCCGCGAGGTCGTGGCCCAGGGTGTTGGCCACCTCGCGCAGGCGGTCCAGCCCAACCAGCAGCAGGGCCACACCATGCCCCTGGTCGATGGCCGTATCCACCTGCTCCTCCAGGTTCAGGCGGTTGGGCAGGCCGGTCACGGCGTCGTGCAGGGACTGGTGGCGGATGTGCTCCTCGCGATCCGCGATGGCCTGGGCCATGTCGTCCAGCGCCGTGGTCAGCTGGCCGATCTCGTCCCGGGTGCGCACGGGCGGCAGGGGGGTATAGTCGCCGTCCGCGATACGCCGGGCCACGGCGGCCAGGGCGGTCACCGGCCGGGTGACACCCCGGGCGATCAGGCCAATGCCGATCAGGGCCGCCACCAGGCCGCCGGCCATCAGGGCGCCCATGTACAGCATGATCTTGCGATAAGGGGCCAGCGCCTCGTCCAGCGGATACTGCAGCACGGCGATCATGGGCAGGCTGCCGGGCGCCGTGGGCAGGGGCGTGGTCAGCACCAGGTATTCCGCCCCCTGCTTGGTCATCAACCGCGGCTCGGCCGCCGCCATCTGGCCAGGGGCGGCGATGCCCGCCAGCGGGTCCATCGGTTCGCCGGCGGCGGCGACCACCGACCAGGGCGCGTCCCGCGCCGTCTGGCCGGCCAGGGCGATGTCCTTGCGCAGGGGCGACAGGGCGCGCAGTTCCTCCGCGAAGCGATCATCCACCCGCACCATGATGCAGATCCAGGCGATGGGGTCGGGCAACAACACCGGCACCACCACCAGGCGATAGGGGGTGCCGTCCACCACGCCGCTGGCAGCGGCCCGCCCCGCCTCCCCCGCCAGCGGCAGCAGGTCGGGGAAGGCGAAACGCCCCAGGCCGGTCAGTTCCCTGGGCCGGGCGGTGTCGGCGGCGATGGTGCCGTCCAGGTCGATCAGCTGCATGCGGCTGGCGCCCACGCGACGGCCGAAATTGCGCAGGGCGCTGAGGGCGGTGCCACTGTCATGCACGCCGATGGCCTGGCGCAGGGCATAGTCCAGCGACATCACC
Organism: Azospirillum sp. B4; assembly: GCF_000333275.1. Lineage (GTDB taxonomy): Bacteria > Pseudomonadota > Alphaproteobacteria > Azospirillales > Azospirillaceae > Nitrospirillum. The sequence continues at coordinate 11,859 of NZ_BACU01000133.1, forward strand.
TTGGCGTCCTCCGCCAGGTGACCGGACAGGGTTTCCAGATGGCGGCTGAAGGACTGGGCGCTGTTCACCAGTTGCTGTTTGCCGGTGTCGATCAGGGCGGAGCGCGCCACGCCGTACAGGATGACCATGGTGCCCAACTGCACGACGGCCAGCATGGCGACCAGGAACAGCACCAATCGATTTCTAAAGCCGAGAGCCACGGGGCCGCGTCCTGTCGTTCTGGGTACCGCTCGTTCTTAATAAGTGCCGCGCTCGGGATCCAGGCCCTGTCGGGTGTCCGGCAGCAAGGCGGGCAGGGTCAGGGTGAGGGGGGCGGCGCCCAGCGCCGTGGCGGCCAGGGTCTGCTGCGGTGGAGTGGTGCCGGGCTTCAGCCGGGGCTGCCAGACCGCCACGGTGGCACCGGCGACGGGCAGGCCGGTCAGCGTGACTTTGCCGTCCTTGCCGGTGACGGCGGCGAAGGGGGCGGCCGTCACGTACAGGTGGGCGATCATGTGATCATGGATGTTGCAGCCCAGCGCCACCACCCCGGTCCCGTCGAACTTGCGCTGGCCGATCTGCCCGGGCGACAGCACGAACTCGAACTTCGCCGCGTCCGAATAGGAATAGACATGATGGCGGGTCAGATCGCTGTTGCGGAAAGTGACCATGCCGCCCTTGGGCACCACCATGACATAGGGCACGAAAGTCTCATCGATCTGGTCGACGATCAGGGGCACGGGGGGCGCCGTCGGCGGCAGGGCGGCACCCTCCGGCGTGGCGGTCACCACGGCGTCGGCCACGGGACGGCCGCCGCCGTCGACCACCATCACCGTCAGATCGGTGGCGCGGGCGGGGAAGGATGGAAGAGCCAAGAGTGGAAGAGCCAAAGCCAACAGGCACGCCATCATCCGGCGAACCGGCGCGGACTCCACCTTCGTCACGCGACGATCGTCGATGTCGCCAGCAAAACCCATGAACGCCCCTCGAAGGCAGGTTGTTTTTTCGTCGCGCAAGTGTGCCACAATCCGCATGTCCGTCCGTGGACAATTTCCCCAGCGATGGGCGCACGGGGCAGCGGTGAGGAACCCAGCCGCCTCCAGGATGTGGGGTTGGTGACAGAATTTAGAATAATTCTAAATCTGCTTGCCGGCCGCTGTCCAAGGGGTTACCTTCACCGGCAAGGCATGGGTTTGGAACACGAGGAAAGGAAACAAGAATGGCTATCGACATCGGCATCTCCGAGCAGGACCGCAAGGCCATCGCCGAGGGGCTCAGCCGCCTGCTGGCCGATACCTACACGCTGTATCTCAAGACCCATAACTTCCATTGGAACGTTACCGGTCCGATGTTCAACACCCTGCACACCATGTTCATGACCCAATACACCGAGCTGTCGGTGGCGGTGGACGACATCGCGGAGCGTATCCGCGCCCTGGGCTTCCCGGCCCCCGGCTCCTACGCCCAGTTCGCCGAGCTGACGGTCATCCGGGAAGAGCGTGGGGTGCCCAAGGCGGAAGAGATGATCCAGCAGCTGGTGGAAGGGCAGGAGGCGGTGGCCCGCACCGCCCGCTCCATCTTCCCGGTGGCGGAAGGCGCCAGCGACGAACCCACCTGCGATCTGCTGACCCAGCGCCTGCAGATCCATGAGAAGACGGCCTGGATGCTGCGCGCCATGCTGGAAGGCTGACCCGCCCCCTCGCATATGGATAAGGAAAAGGCGGCCTTCTCGGGGCCGCCTTTTTTGTTTTCCGGGTCAGGAGCGCGATGCCGCCTGCCGCTCGATGCGCTCATGCAGGCCGGCTGGGGCCAAGCCCAGCGCCATCAGGCCCTCGGTCGCCACGAACATGGGGCCGATCAGGGCTTGGAACAGGTTGTCGACCAGGGCCGGCTTCCGGCCCTCGAAGGCATGGCCCACCAGCTGGAATACCCAGCCACTGACGAACAGTCCCAAGGCCAGCCATCGCACCGCGCCGGCGTCCAGCCGCTCCGTCAGCCAGGCGGACAGCAGCACCGACGGCACGACAAGAAGGCCCAGCGCCAAGCCCACCGGGCGGTTGAGCGCGATCCACAGCGCCCAGACCATGACCGACAGGGCCAAGCCCAGGGTGACGGTGCCGAATCCGGCCACCTCGGCCACCGGCACCAGGGTACAGGCCAGCACTACGGAAAAGACGATCAGCGGGATGCCCACGGCGTGCGTGGCCTTGTTGCGGCTGTCGCGGTGGTAGGTCGTGTACATGGCCATCTGGCGTTCAAACAATGAACTGGCAAACAATGAACTGGCGACCACCCGGCCCTCCCTTGTTTTGGGTTATCGATCGCTAACCATAGCGCCATTTCCTTGTCATTGCGCGGCATATCCCGCCTGCCGGCCTTCCACCACCCGGTCGGCCAGGCGGCCCACCAGTTCCGCCAGGTGGTCGAAGCGGGCGGTATAGCTGCCCAGACCCAGGGTCAGGGACCGCAGGTCGACGATGAAGTCGCCCATGTCGGCTTGGGGGACGCAGGCGCTGACCTGGTCCCATTCGGACCAGCCCGGCCGCACGTCGAAACCCAGGATTTGTCCCCGCCGGCCGCTCAACAGGCGCTGGACCTTGGCCGTGAACTCCGCAGGCGCGGTCGCGGTGACCAGCAGCACGGGTTCCAGCAGCACCGGTTCCGCCTTGGTCAGGGCCGCCTGCACCGCCATGCGCCCGGCGGTGCGAAAGGCTTGCTCGCTGCTGTCCACCGAATGGAACTGCCCGCCGGTCAGGGTGACGGACACGTCCACCACGGGGAAGCCCAGCGGGCCGCTGGCCAGTGCCTCCCGCGCGCCGTCCTCCACCGCCGGAATGAAGGACCGGGGGATGGCGCCGCCCACCACCTTGTCCTCGAAACGGAAGCCCTCGCCCCGGTCCAGGGGCGCCACCGTCAGGTGCACGTCGGCGAACTGGCCGTGGCCGCCGGACTGGCGTTTGAAGCGGGCATGCTCCGCCACCGTGCGGCGGATGCTCTCGCGATAGGGCACGGCCGGCGGCCGGCTGGACACGGCAAGGCCGAATCGGCTGCGCAGCCGGTCCAGCGCGATCCCCAGATGCACCGCGCCCTGGCCGGACAGCGCCATTTCCCCATCCTCCAGCACCAGGCGCAGGTCGGGATCCTCGTCCAGCAGCTTGGCCAGCGCGCCGGTCAGCTTGACTTCGTCGGCCCGCTGCTCCGCCCGCACGGCCAGCGTGTGCACCGGCTCGGCGGCGGCCGGCCAGGACAGGGGCGTGCCGGCCTCGCCCCGGGCGGACAGCAAGGCGCCCGGCTGAGCATGCTCCAGCTTGGCCAGGGCCACCACCGCGCCGGCCCCGGCGCTGGTGATCTTGGCGGGCGCGCCGCCGCCCAGGGCGAAGACGCCGCCCACCCGGTCTGGTCCCAGCGCCTGGCCATCCGCCACTTCCCCTTGCCAAACGCGGCAATAAGCCAGGCGTCCGCTATGCGGCGCATGGTGGATGCGGAAGGGCTGGACCAGCACGCCGGTCGCTTCCAGGCCCAGGCGGCGAGCGGTCACGCCCACCCGCGGCGCCTCATGCCGCAGGGCCTTCAGCAGGCGGCGTACGCCATGGTCATTCTGCGCGGAGCCGAGGAAGACGGGGACGATCAGATCCTCCGCCACGTCGCGGCTCAGTTGGCGGTAGACGTCGGCGGGTGGCGGCGACACGTCGTCCAGCAGCTGTTCCAGCAGGGCGTCGTCGAAATCCGCCAAGGCCTCCAACAGGTCCTGGCGGGCGGCGCGCTCGCGCGACAGTACCGCGTCCGGCATGGGCACTGTCTCGGACTTTGCGCCGGCGCAATAGCGGTAGGCGCGCTCGCTGACCAGGTCGACGTAGCCGGTGACGGCCCGTCCCTGGCGGATGGGCACTTGGCGCAGCACCAGGGGCCGCTGCGAAACGCCCTCCAGCGCCGTCATCAGGTCGGCCACGCGCACGTCGCCGCTGCCCAGCTGGTCCACCTTGTTCACGAACAGCAGGTGGGGAATGGCGTGCTCATCCAGGAAGCGCAGCAGGGGGGCCAGCATGGTGGCCTTTTCCGGCACCGGCTCGCACACCACCACGGCCACGTCGGCCACCATCAGGGCGCGGGCGGTCTCTCCCGCCAGCTCGATGGAGCCAGGGCAGTCCAGGATATGCCAGGTGTCGCCCAGGTGGTCGCAGGTGTGGACGCTGACTTCCGTGCTCATATGACGCGTGAGGGCCTCGGCGCTGGCGTCGCCGGCGCTGGTGCCGTCCTGCACGCTGCCCTTGCGGGCGAGCTGGCCCGTGGCCATCAACAGGCTTTCCAACAAGGTGGTCTTGCCGCTGAGGTAGGGCCCCACCAGGGCCGCGCATCGCGGTGCCGTTCTTGTGCCGTTGCTCATCCTTGCCTCCGGATCTGCTTGGGTCCGGGGCCACGTTCTGGGCGGTCATGCCGACCCGGGGCGCCTGTACGGGTACGCAGGGCGATGGTGAGACGCGGATAAACGCACGCTAAGCAGACTTTCCGAACTCCGCCCCACATGGGCGGAACCTGCTTAGGGGTGATGCATGCCAAGGCGCCGGGGGTGGCGGCCGGAGCCAGTCCGGGCACCCGCTTCCTCCCGAGGCATGATGACACACCCGCCCCGGCCGGCTGTCGAGTGAAAAGCGTCGTCACCCGGCCGATTCGCCGGGGCAGGTGACGGGGGGCGCGCGCAGCTATCAAATCCATAGCGGGACGGGGCTTGATATGGCGGTGGCCGTCCCCTCCTTAATAGGGCAGGCGGAGGCGCTCCGGGACCGGGGCGCCGCAGGCACGGAGGAAAAGGCACCATGCTGATCAGGACCAAGCGCGACTGGGAATTGCCGGAGTCGGTGGCGACGCCGGAGACGGCCTACATCAACCGCCGCGCCCTGATCACAGGGGCGGGCGCCATCGCCGGCGGCTTGGCCCTGGGCGGCGGGGCGCCACGGGTGGGCACGGCCTATGCCGCCGAAGAGCCGGCACGCAATCCCGCCTACACCCTGGACCGCGCGGTAACGCCGGAAGGCGCGGCCACCAGCTACAACAACTTCTATGAGTTCGGCACATCCAAGGACATCGTGTCGGCGGCGCAGAAGATGCCGCTACGCCCCTGGACCTTGCGCATCGACGGCTTGGTGGAAAAGCCCCTGACCCTGGGCATCGACGATCTGCTGAAGGCCATGCCGGTGGAGGAGCGGCTGTACCGCCATCGCTGTGTCGAGGCATGGGCCATGGCCGTGCCGTGGATGGGCTTCCCCCTGGCCAAGCTGGTGGCCTTCGCCAAGCCGTTGTCGGCGGCGACATATGTGGAACTACAGACCTTCGGCCGCGACACGTACGCCGCACCCGGCTTGCGCCAGCCCTTCTATCCCTGGCCCTATGTGGAGGGCCTGACCATGGCGGAGGCGACGAACGAGCTGGCCTTCCTGTCCACCGGTCTCTACGGCAAACCCCTGCAGGCCCAGAACGGCGCGCCCCTGCGCCTGACCCTGCCGTGGAAGTATGGCTTCAAGTCGGTGAAGTCGGTGGTGCGAATCAGCTTCACCGACAAGCGGCCCAAGACCTTCTGGGCCCTGTTGAATGCCGACGAGTACGGCTTCTGGGCCAACGTCAATCCGGCCGTGTCCCACCCCCGGTGGTCCCAGGCGCGGGAGCGGCTGCTGGGCAGCAATGAGTCCGTCCCTACCCAGATATACAATGGCTATGGTGCCCAGGTGGCCGGCCTATACAAGGGATTGGAGAAGGAAGCGTTGTTCATGTAGTCGCGTGAACCGGCCTTTAACTACTTTGCCCGTTGCAAATAATCGCTTGCCGCCGCCTGCGGATAAATTACAGTACTGGTGATCGAGAACATCACCTGGGGGCGTTGGGGTGACCGAGGGCGTTTTCGCCATATTGGAGTTCGGGCTGTTCGTTTTTCTGGCCACCGCCGGAATCAGCGTGCTCGTGTCCCTGGTCGCCCATGTCCACTGCATGGTGCTGGAGCATCTGGCCGACGTCAGCGGCCTGCGGCAACGCCTGGCCCGCTATGCCCGTCTGGCCAGCGGCCTGTCGGAACGGGTGGAGGCGCGCAAGGGCACGGCGGCCGGCGCAGCCACCGTGCTGTTCTCCAACCAGCGGCAGGAAGCGCAGCTGAAAAAGAGAGTGCGGGAGTTGGAGGCCTCGCCCCATCGCTTTGTGCGCGTGCTGGGGCATGAACTGCTGCCCAACCGCCCCTTCGAGTTCCTGGCCATGAACAGCTCCGTCTCCCATCAGGTGAAGCGGGGGGAACGGCACGCCTTCTTCGACAACAGCTGGGCGCGGCCGGTGCCGGTGCACGTCTGGGCCTCCAACATGGAAGAGGCGCGGGCGGAGTTTGAGCGGGCCTTCCCCCGCACCCTGGGCTTCAAGATCACCCACGCCCAGTCCCTGCCCACCGACGTGACCCTGACCGATCCGGCCACCATGGAGCTGGAGGCGGCGTCGTGAACTGGTTCGCCGTCGTCCTGGGCGTCATGATCGTGCTGATCGGGGTGAAGCCCGCCTTTCAGAAGGCGCAGCGCCAGCTGAAGCGCACCCGCCGGTCCATCAAGGATCTGCAGCGCCGCCGCTATGTGCTGAGCCAGCAGGTGCGGGCGCTGGGCCGGGAAAGCCTGTCGCAGCGCCTGACCAGCGTCGCCGACGACGTCGAGGCGGCGGAGTTGGGCAGCCACGTGAAGGGGCTGACCGACCAGGTGAACGCGCTGGAATCGGTGGACCGGCGCATCCTGGTGACGGATGAGCGGCGCGGGCTGCAGGAAACCGGCTGGATCGTGCTAATCCGGCGCACCGAGGGCCTGCCCATGGAGCCCACCCGCGTGGTGAAGCTGTGGGAGGAGGGGCGCTACTACTTCTTCTTCGCCAGCGACCTGACCCGGGCCCGCCGCAAGGCCCAGCTACGCTTTCCCGCGGCCCAGGGCTATGAGGTGCTGGACGTCGTTCCCCATGAGGGTGACCTGTCGGAAACCCCGAGCTTCGGCGCCAAGCGCCAGAGTGCGTGATGGGCACGCGCAAAGGGGCGGATGCATTCGTGGCTCCGCTGCCGGCCCCCGTCACGCGCCGCCCTAATTCAAGGGCCGACACCCCCGATTAGCTCAGGGCAGCCTTCGGCGGAGCCCCCGCGAAATGGGTGAAGAAAGCGCTTTACAGCCCCCGGACCTTCCCCTATAACCCGCCGCCCTGACCCCAGCGTGGTTGCCTGTCTACGGAGCGCTGTGGCAGACGTCGCGAGTAATCGCGACACGGTTCTCTGAAAAGTAAAAGCATCTAACGCTGCATCAGCCAATAATGCTCTGATTGTTGCGAGTGAACGGGCCTAAAGCGAATCTAATAAGATCGCCTATTGCTCCCGGCCTTGCGATGAATAGAGCTAGGATGGCCCGGCTTGTATCCGCGGCGCCGACGTTGATTTGAAAAAATGAACGACGACGAAAAAAGATACTTGACGGCGACACGGCGAGCGATTAGATGTTTGGCCATCGACGCGGTGAACGCCGCACGATGAAACGACGAACGAAGCGCTGGCGATGCCGGCATCGGTCGTCCGGCGCGGCGGAAGCGGCGCCAGGCTCTTGAACAAGTGAACGGAATTCGAGAAGGGATACGCGGGCGGCGGTGCCGACATTGCGATCTGGATCGCAAAACGGCAAACCTGCCAAGTCCACGTATCTTAAATACATGCTCTGAATATGTTCCCCCGGAAACGGGGGAAACAGGAACGGACTTGGGTTTGAGGTGCCGACTAAGGTTGGTTTCCGTCGAGGTTCTTGCTGGCCGCGAGGTTGGTTGGATACCGCATTGAACCTGAGAGTTTGATCCTGGCTCAGAACGAACGCTGGCGGCATGCCTAACACATGCAAGTCGAACGAAGGCTTCGGCCTTAGTGGCGCACGGGTGAGTAACGCGTGGGAACCTGCCCTTTGGTTCGGAATAACTCCGGGAAACTGGAGCTAATACCGGATGAGCCCTGTGGTTGTGGAGATCATAGGGGAAAGATTTATCGCCGAAGGAGGGGCCCGCGTCCGATTAGGTAGTTGGTGAGGTAACGGCTCACCAAGCCGACGATCGGTAGCTGGTCTGAGAGGATGATCAGCCACACTGGGACTGAGACACGGCCCAGACTCCTACGGGAGGCAGCAGTGGGGAATATTGGACAATGGGCGCAAGCCTGATCCAGCAATGCCGCGTGAGTGATGAAGGCCTTAGGGTTGTAAAGCTCTTTCGCACGTGACGATGATGACGGTAACGTGAGAAGAAGCCCCGGCTAACTTCGTGCCAGCAGCCGCGGTAATACGAGGGGGGCTAGCGGTGTTCGGAATTACTGGGCGTAAAGGGCGCGTAGGCGGCTGTTCAAGTCAGGCGTGAAATCCCCGGGCTTACCTGG
>NZ_BACU01000132.1 GCF_000333275.1 Azospirillum sp. B4
CGTGTCCCACCCCAGGCGCCGCAAGGCTTTCCAGGATTTGCTCACTATTTAGGCAAAAAATAGCAACCAGTTGATTTTGCTGGAAACTGGTTCTGTCAATATCTAACAAATAGTTCATGATAGGCAAAAAACCGGTTGACAGGATTGTCCTGCAACCGAGGTCAGGCCTTGTGTAAAACTCCCATTCCGCTCGAAATTCGCGGATTCCCTGGGGCGGCCTTCAACGCCGCGAAAGAATCACCTCGGTGGACCAGGCGCATACGCAAGTATGCCTTGCCACCCACGGTCGATTTTCCGCCACACTCGCCCTCTAAACAGGAGTTTGATCGCGATTGGCGATGGCAGGTATTCCCGGTGCCGGCGCGGTTGATCCCCCGGTCAACCCCAGGCTGGTCCAGGCTGGATAAGAACTTAAGAAGAACGGAGAAATGTCATGCGCGTTTTGGCGACCTTGATGCTGGGGACCGCCCTGGTGGCGGCGGGTGGCGCTGTGGATGGGCTGTGCAGCCGGGCTGTGGCGGCGGTGCCCGCCGGCACGCCCGTCACGATGGGGGCGGCCGACCGGGCGGCCGCGGAGACTTTGGTGGACTTCCTGCAGAAGACGCGCATCCAGGCCAATCTGCCGGCCCTGAACCGCCAGCCGGTGCTGGATGAGGCCGCGGCCGCCCGCGCCCTGGCGCTGGCCAGCGGCACCCAGACGCCCGACCTTCGCCAGGGCCTGCTGCGCGCCTTCTACGTGCCCATGCAGGACATCGCGCTGGAGGCCCGCGCCTCCGGCGACCCCGGCCAGCCCCTGGCCATCTGGCAGGACACCGCCGCCACCGTCGGGGCGCTATCCACGCCCGGCATGACCGACGTGGGCGTGGCCCGCGTGGCCAACCCCACGCCCAATGGCCCTAACGACGCCTATATCTGGGTGGTCGTCCTGGCCCAGCCCCTGCGCACCCCGGCGGAATCGCCGGACAGTCCGCGCTGGAGCCCTAAATAAGGTCCTCAGGCGCCGGCGGGCCCATCCGGGCCTTGGGCTGTCCTCGCCGCGCCCTCCGGTACTCGCTTCGGCGGCCCGCAGTCGCGGCCTAGAAAATTGAGTGGAGGGGCCGACGAAAACGGCCGCCCCGTCGCCAGGGCGGCCGTTCCCGTAATCGCTGCTGTCGCGTCGCTTACCGCAGGGCGGCGGTGGCGCGCTGGATGCGGCGGCAGGCTTCTTCCAGCGCCTGGGTCGAGGTTGCGTAGCTGATGCGGAAGTGCGGGGCCAGACCGAAGGCGCTGCCCTGGACGACGGCGACGCCTTCCGATTCCAGCAGGTAGGTGACGAAGTCCTCATCCGTCTTCAGCACGGCGCCGTTGGGCGTGGTCTTGCCCAGGGTGCCGGCGCAGGACGGATAGACATAGAAGGCGCCCTCCGGCCGGGGGCAGTGGATGCCCTGGCCTGGTTCAGCATGG
>NZ_BACU01000131.1 GCF_000333275.1 Azospirillum sp. B4
GCCCGGCCATCAGGACTTCGGGGGCACCGGTATCGTCCAGGCTGTCCTCCAGCACCCCTTTTCCACCTCCGCGCCAGGGCCCATGCGATCCGCCAGGCGCACCAGCACTCGGTCGCGCTCGCGGGTGCGGTCCCGGGCCTCCGGTAGCACCCGCCGGTGCCACAGGGCGGCCACGGCCCGGCGGTAGAACTGGTCCCGCGACGCCGGCAGCCGGCCGGGGTCCTCGGCCCACAGCAGGGCCGCCAATTGCAGCAACATGGGATTGCCGGCCAGGGGGGAAAGCGCGGGCTGTGCGTCCAACTGGGCCGCCAGCGTCTCGGCGTTCGGCCCCAGGGCCGGACGCAGAAAGTCTATCCTCTCCCGGCCCGGCCGCAAGGGCATGATGGTCTCGATCTGCCGGGGGCGCGGAGCAGAACCCAGCTCCGCAGCCTGCCACACCGCCGTGCGGCAGGTGGCCACCATCACCCCAGGCAGGGAGGGCAGACGCTTCAGCCAGTCCCGCAGAGGCGGATCGGCCGGCAGCTCATCCAGCCCGTCCAGCAGCCACAGGGGGCGGAAGCACCGGCCGTTGGTGGGAACATCGGCCCCGGGCTCGCCCAGGGCCCATAGCGCGTCGGCCAGGGCTGGTCCTCGCAAGGCCGGGTCCACCAGACTGGATTGGCCTTTCAGGTGACGCAGGGGAAGCAGCAAAGGCACCAGGACACCATAGCCGGGCGCCGCCGGCCGGGTCCGGCCGGCCCAGTGCTCCAGCAACCGGCTCTTGCCTGCGCCCGGCTCGCCCAGGATGAGGGTGAGGCCATCCCCAACGCGGAGCAGCTCGTCGAGGACCGCCGCCTCGGGCCGCTCAGCCAAGATTCCATGATCAAACCCCTCGCGCCAGGCCTCATAGCGCGGAAGCCGGGAGCCGCCCTCCTCCCCGTCCAGTTGCCCCCGCTGAACCGGCGTTCCCAGCCGGGCGGGAAAATAAGGCGGTAGCAGCGAGGCGTTCAGGTGGAGCATGATCGGAACAACCAATCGACGATGGACTTATGCTATCCTAACGTAAAAGTGCCAGCCGCCCAGGCGTGAATGGCGAGCCTCACTCGTTCCTGGCGGGTTATCCCTTAGCGCAACAATCTCCACCTCCAGCGCCGACCCCTGGCCATTTCCGAAAGGCCAGCCTGGTGGCACCGCAGTTCAGCCAGGGCTGCGGTCCGCTGTAAGCATGCGGCGTAGGCCACAGGCTGGCTATTCGGGCGCGATCCATCGCTTGAGCAGTCCGGGATTGTCCTTGTGGATCTGGACCAAATCGATAAGCGTCTCGATGCCGAAGTCGGTGAAGGCCATGACGGTCTGTTCGCCCGGGCCGTAGACCCAGATCAATCCGTCTTCCTGGTCCATTTCGGAAGCGACATCCCATAGCCAGTCCTCGTCCTCGCCGAGCAACTGGGCGACGCGGGTGATGGTCTGGACGTGATGGACCTTGTTGACCTGCACCGTCAGGCCGCCACGGCGGATGTCGCCGCCGCCTTGGGTGTCCAGCGCCACGGCAGCAGGTCGTCGAGCCTGTGGGCTGGGTGCGCGGCGATGCGGGCGAGGACGTCGGCCAGCCAGGCTTGTGGGTCGACGCCGTTCATCTTGGCGGTGACGATCAGAGAGGTGGCCCCGTTTGTTCGGACAGTTTGGCGGCTTGGATAAGCTAATCTCGGATGGTGTTACGCCGCCATTTTATCACCGGTGCTGATGGCCGCCCCTGCCGGGGTTAACCCCGGCAGGGGCGGCGGCCCGGACTGATCATACGCCTCGTCGGGTGTCCGTCCAGCCAGCGCCGAATGGGGCCGCTGGGCGTTGTAGTGGCTGATCCATTTCGTCAACCCGGCCCGCAGTTCCGACCCGGTCTCGAAGGCGTGGAGATAGACGCACTCATATTTCAGCGATCGCCACAGCCGCTCGATGAAGACGTTGTCCATCCACCGGCCGCGGCCGTCCATGCTGATCCGGATGCCTCGTTCCTTCAGCACGCCGGTGAAGCGTGGGCTGGTATATTGGCTGCCCTGGTCGGTGTTGAAGATCTCCGGCGCACCATAGCGGGCCAGGGCCTCCTCCAACGCCTCGATACAGAAATCGGCATCCATGGTGTTGGACAGTCGCCAGGCCAGGACCTTGCGCGTCGCCCAGTCCATGATCGCCGTCAGATACAGGAAACCCTTGCGCATCGGAATGTAGCTGATGTCCGAACACCAGACGTGATTGGGCCGGTCGACCGCCAGTCCTCTCAGCAAATACGGGTGCACCGGGTGCTGGGGATGGGGCTCGCTGGTCTTCGGCTTCTGATAGATCGCCGCCAGTCCCATCTTGGCCATCAACCGACCAAACCGCTTGCGGCCAACAGCGTGGCCCAAGCGCCGCAGATGGCGCGCCATCTGCCGGGCCCCGTAATAGGGCGTCTCCAGAAACTGCTCGTCGATCAGTCGCATCAGCGTCAGGTTCAACGAACTCTCCGGCGCCGGGCGGTAGTAGACCCCCGACCGGTTCACCGACAGCAATTCGCATTGCCGGACAATCGACAGGCGTGGGCGGCGCGGCTCAATCATTTCACGCCTCTGATCAAGCCCAAGCGAACAGAGGCATCCCGTAAAAAATCCCGCTCCACCAGCAACTGCCCGATCTTCGCGTGCAGCTTCTCGATCTCCGCCTCGCTGGCAGGCGGTACTGGTTCCGACTTGCTGGAGAATGTCGCCGCCATCCCGTCAATCGCCTGGCGTTTCCATTGCGCGATCATCGTATGGTGGATCTCGTATTTGGCCGCCAGTTCCGACAGTGTCTGATCCCCTTTGATCGCCTCAAGCGCGACCTTCGACTTGAACTCTGCCGAATACCGTCTCCTGGTAACCTTGCCCATAAAACCCGTCCTTCCTCAGAGCGGGATTAGCTTAGCACCCTGTCCGATTTTCCGGGGCCACCTCTGTCCACCCCGGAGAAGCGCAACCCGGTTGACCCGACCTTCACGTCCGGCAGCGTTTTTGGTGTGCATAAATTATCCCAACCCCCTCCTCGCGCGCCCCAAAATTCCCCAGCAATTTCAACGGTTGGCCACTTTATGTGATGGAAGTTTGGCCATTTGGTGCGTTGGATGGCCACTTTATGCGTTGGGGGACACTAAAAATGGAGGGATACCCATATTTTGAAAAAAAGCTACCATGATTTATTTTCACCGTATATGGTTCTTTCACCCGGGTCGATCTTCTCCATCTAACGCCCGCCATCCCCTATAACCACGATCAGCTCATCAGCCATCCAACCCCTTCAGCATAGCCCCGCGCGGGCGACGACCATGGAGTCAGCGATGATCGGCGTTTTCCTCTATTTCCTTCTCATTTCCATCGCTTGGCACTGCACCACCACGGAGCAGAAGAACAACGCGCTGGTCGCTCTGCTGTCCTTCCTCGGCCCGGGAGGAATGATGGTGCTTCTGGGGATCGCTAGCCTCTACATGGGCTCCATCATATCGCCCGCCGGACCGGACCTTTCCGGAGCGCCCGATGTTGTCCAGGCCGACTCGCCTGCCGACGCCATGGGTAAGGCCCTGGGGTACATGATGGGGGCCGTCTCTGTGAAATCCTTCGTCGTCGGACGATGGATATCCAGGATCATGATCGCCGTAGGCGTCGCCTTAATCCTGCTGCGCATCGCCCGCCTGGGCTCGCGCTCACAGCCGTCCGCCTGAAGAAAGGCTTCCTGTGACCCAGAAGACCCAGAAGCCGCCGGTCGACGTCCTCTCCCAGGGGGTAACCGGCGATGGTGATAAGCGACTCCCGCGGGCCGCCGGCAGCGATACCGGCACCCGCAAAGTGCGTGCTCACATCCCGCGGTCGGCGTGGGCCTCGATATTGGAAAGGCGGCGTGCCGGCGTTATGCTGTCGGCCTTGGCCCGCGAATATGGCTGCACTCCCGGTGCCATCTTCTATATCGTGCGCCAGGCGGAGGCCCTGGAAGCCGAGGCTCCACCGCCGACGGGCCAGTCCTAGGAGCCCTGGAGACACCAGTTGACACCAGCCCAGTGCAGGATGGCTCGCGGAGCACTCAACTGGACCATCCGCGACCTGGCCAAGGCCGGGGCAGTCGGCATCAGTCGGCCTTGGTGATTAGAGACAGTCACCCCATAGCAAATAA
>NZ_BACU01000130.1 GCF_000333275.1 Azospirillum sp. B4
GCACAGAACTATTTCTTCGCCTGGGGGGAAAGACCAGAGGACAAGGTAATGGAAACCCAGCCCCTCCGCGCTTTCGCGATGCGTCAGGACGGTACCCGAGCTGTTGCGAATGCCGCCGCCGATCGGCGCCAGACGCTTCAGCCGGGAGACACTTCCGCGGATGGACCGTTGCCTGGCTCGGAGGGATCGGAGGGCATCTCAGACCAGGCGGACGGTTCCGCCGCCGTGCCACCGATGGCGCCGCAGGGGGCGGCCGACCAGGCTCCGGTTCCGGCGCGGCGGGGCAGCCGCGCCTGGCTGCCTACAGCCATCGTCAGCGGCGGGGCGACACTGGCGGTCGGTGCCGCCGTGCTGGATGAATCGGGCAGCCAGCGGATCCGGGACCTGTCGCGCGCGGCGTCGACAATGGGCGGGCGGCTGCCCGCCCTCGCCCTGACCGCTCTGGCCGACGGCTATGACACCGCCGGGCGGCTATTCACCAAGGTGACGTCCCCTGAGTTCGCCGCGGACATGAACCAGCGCCTGCAGGCCATCGGCGACCTGCTGGACCATCCATCGCGCCTCGGCCCCGCCCTTCATGCCAAGGTGCAGGACCTGGCCGATGGTGCTGCCAGCGACATGCTCCACTGGGGCGAAAGGCTGGTGGACGCGGGGCGCACATGGGGCGACCAGCACCAGCACGGTGGTGACACGCTCCGTTTCCTGGGCGAGGAGCTGATCCGGCAGGGCCATAACCTTCATGGCCTGCTGGGCCATGCCGACCCCAGGTTCTACCTGGAAAGCCTGCAGGCCCGCCTGCATGTCATCAGCGGGGATGTGACACACGCCATAGGCGACGTGGATATCCCCGATCTCGCCAGCCTGGCCGAGGATGCGCGGCGCCAGATAGGCGACTGGGTCCATCCTGCAGCCCCCCAGGATCTCGTCGACCAACATGCTCCCGCCGCGGACGGCCACGCCACCACCCTGTTCGACCAGGTTTCCGACAACCTGGGCCATTGGGGGCGGTCCCTGCGGGACGCCGGTGAGGCTGTGCTCCATGGTGACCATGACAAGCTGCACCGTGCCCTCTCCGACCAGACCGGCATTTTCGCCACGCTGAAACGTCTTGGCTCCGCCCTG
>NZ_BACU01000129.1 GCF_000333275.1 Azospirillum sp. B4
TTCCGCTCTAATCGGGTGGCGACCGCGGTCCAAGTCCGCGGGGCCGGGCCCGTAACGGCGGGAGGGTCGTCTTCCCGCTGCCTGCCACTCACATGAACTGGGCGCGGTTCAGCAGGTCATAGAAGGTGCGAAGCGCCGCCGCCTTCTCCGCATCCGTCGTCAGTCCCTCGACAAACTTGGTGTCGAAGTTGGGCTGACGCAGGTGGCTGATGATCTGGTCTCGCACGATGCGGCGGGCCTTGGGGCTGGCCAGCACCTCGGCGGCGGCGAACTGCACCAGCCGGCTGGCACGGACCCGCAGGCTGGCGGCGGGGTCGTCCAACCGCTCGATCACCCGGCCTTCCACGATATAGTCGGCGACCAGGTCGTCCAGGCGCGTGCCCAGACGCTCCCCCAGATCTTCCGGCAGGGCCGGACCCTCCGTCACAAGGCGGTAGAGGGCGGCGCTAGCCTCCATTTTTGGCTTCAGGGGCAGGGCCCGGTCGACCAGATCATTCAGGCCGCTGACGCGGTTAGCGATCTCCAGAGCCTGGGCGGCGATGGCGGCGCCATCCTTGGCGCCCACGTCCGACCGGGCCAGGTTGGCCAGATAAGCCAGCCGTTGCGCCCCCGTGGGGAAAAGCTGTAGCACGGCATCCAGCGCCACCCTGCGGCCTTCGGCCCCGCCCTGCTCGATGAAACGATGATAGCCCATCAGCACGGCCTCGGCCATGGACGGCCCGCCCAACAGGCCCTCGGGCCGCAGCAGGCGGTTCACCAACGTCCGGTACTTGGCGATCTGCTGCAGCGGCTCACCGTGCGACAGACGCTGGGTGCCGCGCACCTGCCGGCGCAGGAAGTCCAGCAGCACGACGCGCGTCTCATTGCCGTGGGGACCGGCCACCCAGCGGCTGATGGCCGCCGTGGTCGGCGGCGCCATTTCCAGCCCCTGGGATTCGAACGTCCCGTCCATCAGGTCGATCATGCGGTTCAGCGCCGTCACCAGATCCGGCTGCCGGCCCAGCATGTCGCGCACCATGTCGGGCGCGACCAGCACATCCGCCAGCAACTGGTCCAACAGGGCCGCGTCGTCCGACGCCAGTTCCTCGTCCGACGCCAGGTCGATCAGCCAGTCCGCTTTGCCCAGCAGGCCGCGAATGTTCACCAGGTCACGGCAGACGATGACCTTGCCTAGGTAGGCCGCCTCTTCCGCCGCCGCCTCTGGCGTCGTGTCCTCGGCCATGCCCAGGATTTCGATCACCTGCCGCATGGTGGCGGCGAAACCGATTTCCTTGGGATAAGGCAGCGCGCGGTTGGCCACAGCCTTTTCCGCCCGCTGGCGCAGCTGTTCCAGCACGCCCAGGATGACGTCGCGGCGGGCGCGGCTGTCTTCCCCCGACTCCCGGCTTTGCAGGGTGGCCACGCGGGTGACGGCGTTGGGAACCAGCGCTTCGAAATTCAGGACGCGTTTGGCCTCGCCGGCGTTGTGCAGCAGTTCGGACGCGGTAACGCCCTTCTCGTCCAGATACTGGCGCAGCACACGGGAGATCAGCACGCGGCTGTCAAAGGACAGGAATTCCTGCGGCACCTGGCAATAGTGCGCCTCTTCCACCGGAACCGGCGCGATGGCGCGTTTCGGCTCCTGCCGGTACTCGGTATAGATGATGGTATCGACCGTCTCACCGCCCCGGCCGGGTCGGATGAACTCGCGGATGATGCGCACGCCGGTGCGGGTGGGCAACAGACGGGCCGCCAGCGCGCGGGCGTCTTCCTCCTTGCGGCAGATCTGCTCGGTCAGCCAGTGGTCGTCCTTGAGGTATTGCACCTCGAAGGAAACGCCACGCGGCGCGCTCAATGGCGGCGTCTTGTCGGCCTTGTCCCGCAATAACCCTAAGACCATAGCCCGCCCCAACCGGCAATAGCGCCCTAGGAGCGGGGAAGTCCCTCCCCCGCCCGCGAAGGCCATCTTCCGGCCCGTTGGCAGCCCCGCCGCTAAGCCGAATGCTCCACCGATGCATGGATGCTGTCCTAAAGGTGACGCCACCTAACCGGGCAGTCAACCGATTGATGTATGCCCAGTGGGCTAACCATTCGATTTTCCACCCGTTTGAACAGGGGGTTAACGCTCCGGCTTACCTTTGGACCAGGTGGGGTTGGCATTGAACAGGGGCACTGTGGAGATGGCCATCTTGGCGGAGGCGTCCTTAACCTGCCGGCTGTAGATGACATAGATCAGGGTGTCATTGGCGCGGTCATAGATTCGCCGGACGGCGATGGACTTGAAGATCAGGCTCTTGCGCTCGGAAAAGACCTCCTCTCCCCCCTTGGAGGTGTCGATCTTGCCGATGACGATGGGCCCGGTTTGCCGGCAGGCGATCGAGGTGTTGGACGGATCCTCGAACCAGTTGCCCTTGCGCAGGCGGTCGATGACGCTGCGCGAGAAGCTGACGATGTGGCAGGTGACGCCCTGGATGTCGGGGTCGGGCACGGCTTCCACCGTCAGCCCGTTTCCCGTCCAGTCGTTGCTGAACGACCCCACCTCGTCGGCGCGGGCCGCCCCGGCCGCCAGCGCGGCGGCTCCCCCGGCAAGGAGGCAGGCGGCGAGAAGCAGGCGCCTCAACTGGTCAGATCTTCCATGGTCTGACGCACGATCTGCACGATCTGTCCGCCACGGCCCGCCACGTCGAAGCCGGAGGCGCCGCTGATGACCGAAAGCTCGATCTCCGTCGTCGGGGCGTAGCGGGCGATCTCCGCCACCACGGAATTGGGCAGAATCTCTTCCTTGTCGACGCCCAAAGCCTTCGCCACCTCCGTCCGCCAGCCGTTGATGGCGGAGATGATGGCCGATTCGATCTGGGCGGTTTCCTCCTTGCGGCGCAGGTCACGGTATTGCACCAGCACGCGCCAGGCCCCTTCGGCGTAGGCGGTATCGATGCGCGAGACCTCCACCGTGCGCAGGAACGAGGCCAGGCGGACCTCATCCTCTTCATGCGCGGCGTCACGGATGGAGAAAGTGCGGATTTCCAAGGTCATTCGCAGTCCCGGTCAGAGAAGCCCGGATGGTCCGGCCGGAGTCGCATCCGGCCAGGGCACTTCCGTGGATGACCGTCAATATACGCGAGCCAGCGGCAGTTGACAGGGGGGCTCAGACACGGCCACGGCGGTTTTTCAGCACCGCCGTGCCGATTTCGCCTCGCGCGCGCGCCTGGATTTCACTATCACCTGCCCATCGTTTCCCGACCGACACGATGCCGTGGACAGATCCACGCCGCACCGTCTCGGCCGGGGAACGGTTCCGTTTCCGCCGCTGCAAGGAAAACGACCCATGCCCACCATCCACGTTATCGATGCCGATGGCGCGGAGCACGTTATCGACGGGGATGTCAAGGCGTCCCTGATGGAGAACGTGTGCGATCACGACCTGCCGCTGGACGCCGACTGCGGCGGTTCCTGCGCCTGCGCCACCTGCCACGTGCTGCTGGATCCGGATTGGGCGGCCCGCCTGCCGCAGCCCAGCCTGGATGAACTGGCGCTGCTGGAGGAGGAGCCGACCTACCAGCCCGGCCGCTCCCGCCTGTCCTGCCAGATCGACATCAAGGCCGAACTGGATGGCTTGCGCGTAACGCTGCTGCCCCGCCGCTGACGGGCTCGGATCTTAAGAAAACGGCGCCGGCGGTCCTTCCGCCGACGCCGTTTCCTTTTTCAGCTGACTTGACTGACGTGGGTATCAGCCCTTGTTGGCCAGCACCCGCTCCGACGCCAGTTCCGCCAGGATGCTCCAGCGGGACAGCGAGATGAAGTGGGAGTAGACCAGGCCCAGGTAGCCGCGCTTGCGCCACTCCAGGAACACGTCATCGGGCAACTCGTTGAACTTCTTCTCATCGATGATGGTGAAGCCGGTCAGCGTCATGCGGCTGTTGTCGTGTGACAGCGTCAGGTCCAGGCGTTGTTCAACCAGCAGGCCACGGTCGAACAGCTCCTTGCAGAAGGCGCTGGTGGCGATGGCGGACTGATTGAAGGTGGCGCAGAAGTTCAGGGCGTCATTGCCGGCCGGACCCGCCTTCTCACTTCGAACAGGGGAACGTCGCCATCAGGGCCGACCAGGCTCGCGTCCTCTTCCAGGCACAGCACCAGACGCTCGCGATCGGGGGTTTCCATCATCAGGAAGGGATAGCGGCGGACATAGGCCGGGATCGGCGTGTTCTTGCGCCAGGTGCCCTCGCCATCCACGAACAGGTTCTCGTCCGGGCGCACGCCCGTCAGCACCACCGCCGCCGGGCTGCCGCCCAGGGTGAAGACGATAGGGTAGTGGCCGTTGAGGGAGATGAACTCCTCGCCAACGATCGGAATGGCATTGGCGTTGGCGGCATAGGAGAACGTACGCTGCTGCTTCAGCTTCCAATCGCCGTGACGGCTGAGGTCAACGGGAACCGGGTCCCGGTAGAACGGGGGCATCTGGCCGGCATCAGTGGCGGCGGCGGCGTCGGTCATGGCAAAAGGTCCTGGAGTTACCGGTTAAAATCAAAACTGACCGGGAATTGGACCTGACTGCGCGCCCACTCCCCCGACAGGATGGGCTAGGAAGTGCCGGATTTGTATGCACAAGTCAACAGCGCCGCGACCCAGCCATGACCTGCACGCGTGACAACATGTGACAGGAGAATGTCCGGCGGCCGGTCACCGGTTGCGCAGGGTGGACTTGACGCGCTTGGTACCCACCTCCTGCTCCCCCAGCCAGATGACCAGCGTGGCGGCGCCGGAGATGATCTGCAGCACCTTCTCGGCCTTGGCCGGCATGCGGATCTTCCGGGCCATGCAATAGTTGACCAGGGCCGCCGCCACCTCCATCTCCGCGAAGGTGGCCTCATGCATCTTGCCGTAGTCGTCCTCGATGGGCAGTTGCACCGTGATGGGCGGCCCTTCGATGATGATGGGATCCTTGACCATGCCCACGGGCAGCTTGCGATTGAGGCGGCCGGTGAACTCCACGATGGCCGTCATCAGCTCCCGTTCCGTGAAGCTGATCGCCCGCAGCTCCTGCATGCCCCGTCCCCTTGGATACGCCGCCCTGGCTGGCGGTTGGGGCATCATATAAGCGGGGCGGAGCCGGAGTCACCCCACCGTAAGGGTCATAATCGTTCGGAATCGCAACGAAAAAGGCCGGCGCCCCATTTGTGGACACCGGCCTTGATCAAGGCTTGGAGGGTGACTGCGTCAGGCGACCTTGGCCATGCCCCTGGCGCGACCGGCGGCCAGGCGCTCACGCGCCATCTGGTCCGCCACCTCGTTGGTCGGGCGGTCCTCGGCGTCGGCACGGCGGAAGATGTCCGCCAGCGTGCCGTGGATGGCCTCCACCTTGGCCAGGATGGCCTCCTTGCTGTAGGTGCCGCCCACCTCGCCCGCGACGTTGATGATGCCACCGCCGTTGATGACATAGTCGGGGGCGTACAGCACCCCCATGGACCGCAGTTGCCGGCCCACCGCATCCACCGCCAGCTGGTTGTTGGCGCCACCGGCCACCACCGTGGCCTTCAGCCGCGGCAGGGATTGGTCGTTGAGGATGCCGCCCAGGGCGCAGGGCGCGAACACGTCGACATCCTGGGCGTGGATCAGGGCGGGGTCGACCGCCGTGGCGCCGAAGCGGTCCACCATGCGGGCCACCTGGTCGGTGAAGATGTCGCTGACGGTCAGGATGGCGCCCTCCTCGGCCAGGCGCTGGCACAGGTGGCTGCCGACATTGCCCAGGCCTTGCACCGCCACGCGCACACCCTTCAGGCTGTCGGTGCCCAGACGGTGACTGACCGCCGCCTTGATGCCCAGATAGACACCGTAGGCGGTGAAGGGCGACGGGTCGCCGCTGGCGGCGGCACCGTGGTTCAGGCCGGCCACATGCTTGGTCTCACGGCCCATGACCTGGACGTCGGCCACGGTGATGCCCACGTCCTCCGCCGCGATGTAGCGGCCGCCCAGGCTTTCCACCATACGGCCGAAGGCGCGGAACAAGGCATCCGACTTGGCGGTCTTGGGGTCGCCGATCAGGACCGACTTGCCGCCGCCCAGCGGCAGGCCCGCCATGACATTCTTGTAGCTCATGCCACGGGACAGGCGCAGCACGTCCTTCACCGCATCGGCTTCAGTGGCGTATGGCCACATGCGGCAGCCGCCGCAGGCTGGCCCCATGGTGGTGTCGTGGACGGCGATGATGGCCTTCAGGCCACTCTCCGGGTCACGGCCGAACAGGACCAGCTCGTGATTGTCGAAATCCGGAGCGTCGAACAGCATGGGGGCACTCTCCTGCCTGGGGGCCCGGGCCTGCTGGCGGCGCTCCGGGCCAGTGATCCGGCCCGTCTTGCGCATGCGGCGGGCGCGGAACTGTCTGCAGGACAAAGCTTAGGGGCGACCTTTGCCCCGGTCGATTTCGTTGTTTTATTGCGCGGCGCAGCTTTGGCGAACCCTCATGGGCCCACCGCGTAATGTCCTGTCGCGCCGGCATGGCCGCGACCGGAAATCACCCGCGAAGCCGGCGCCGGCGGACAAGGCACGCCCCAGCGGCACCTCGTCCGCGATAAACTTAGCGGCCGACACGCAGACCCGGCGAGCGGGTGGGACGGGCCGTGGTCTCGCCCAGGTGGGGCATGACCCGGCCATCGGGTAGGCGTGTATCCCCCCCACCCAGCGAGGGCTCCCGCCGGACATCGCCCGGCCGGCCACGCTTGGGCGCGGCCTTGCGGCTGGGGCGGCGGCCACTCCACCACCAGACGCCGCCCATCAGCAGCAGCAGGGCGGCGATGAAGCCCATCAGGGCGTTGCGCGCCCAATCCGGCGCCGTGAGTTCCACCGGCGATTCCGGCGTCTCGCCCATGGACTGGGTCTCGACAGCGGCGCGACCTGCGCTGGCGGCGGTATCCTGGCCGGGGGCCGGCTGAGCGGCCGGGGCGCCACCCGGGCGCTGCGTCACCGACGGCGGCGGCAGGTCGGCGCTCCCGGCCGGAGCGGCCGTGGAAGCTGCCGCCGGGGGGCCGGGGTTGCGCGACACGCTCAGCACCGTGCTTTCCTGGGCCGGGGCGGCTTTCTCCACGCCGACGGCGGAACGGGCAGCCTTGGGCTGCACGTCCTCTTCCCGCAGGCGCGGCTGGGAAGCGCGGGCGCGGCTGGTAGGATCGGCCAGGTTGCCAACCGTCTTGTCCACCGGGCGGCCTTCCATCATGCGCGCAATGGTGTCCTGGTCCAGCTTGCCGGTGACCTTCAGGCCCTCCACCTTCTGATATTGCCGCAACGCAGCAACCGTGGGCGGGTCCATGCGGGAGGAGGCGCGCCCCTCATACAGTTCCCGCTCCTTCAGGATGTTCTGCGCCCACTGGATGGTGGCGCTGTTGGGCTCCCCATCGGCGGCCAGCGCCGGGGCGGCGCCCGCCGCAGTCAGCATCACCGCCGCGAAGGCGCAGGCGAGGAGGGGCCGACGGACGTTGAACATCACGAAACTATCCTTTTCCCAGATCATATCCGGATGGTGACCGCTCCCTGCGCCGGGAACGCCCCGGCCCAACTTTTCCCAAGGCCGGCCTGGTTCAGCGTGTTACAATTCGCGTCACTTTTCCATGCGCAATTTAGCCGCCGCACCCCGTGCATGCTGCATTGCCGCACATGGCGCCCCCCAAAAGGGAGTATATCTGACGGCGACATGAGCGGCGCGCCAGTGGAACCGTGCCAAAATCGCCCTGCATTGTGGGAAAATAATGGCATCGGCGAACCCTCCGTTCCGCCGTGGCGACCAAGTTTACGATAACAAGAGAACAAGCGGGACCCTGCCCATGACTGCGCACCCTGAGGCCGAATCCTGGTTAAGCACCGATGCGCCCGTGCTGGACCGTGGCGTTTTGACCAGCCACATGAACGACCTGGGCGTGGACCTGGTGCGCCAGATCGCGGAAAAGTACCTGGATGACGCGCCGGCCAGTGTGGCCGCCGTGCGCGCCGCCCTGGAGGCGCAAGACCTGCCGCTGCTGCAGCGCCTGATCCACCGCCTGGGCGGCGGTGCCCAGACCGTGGGCCTGGAAGCCCTGTCGCAGCAGGCCAGGAAGGCGGAGCATGCGATTCGCGCCGGCCGCGCCGAGGAAGGCCTGCGGGAAGCGACGCGTCTGTTGGCCCGGGTCGATGGCGATCTGGCCACGCTGGATGAATTCCGCGCCGGCCTGAAGGATTGAGGCCAGCCCCCGAAGCGAAACGGGCCCGATCCAGCCGGATCGGGCCCGTCGTGTTGCCAGAGGGGACAACCGGATTACGAGGGACCGGTGACATCGGCACCCAGGCGGTAGCCCAATCCCTTTTCCGTCAGGATCAGGCGCGGCTGGGCGCCCCCATCGTTCATCTTGCGACGCAGGCGGCTGACCAGCACGTCGATGGTGCGGTCGCTGGGGTTGCGGTCCGTGCCACTGACGGCGTCGATCAACTGGTCGCGGGTCACCACCCGCCCGCCAGAACGCACCAGCAAGGCCAACAGCTCGAATTCGCCGCGCGTCACCCGCACCTCCACCCCCTGGGTGTCGATCAGGCGGCGGCGGGCCAGGTCGATGGTCCAGCCCCCGAAGCGGCGCACCGTGCCTTCGGCCCGGCGCATCTTGCTGGGATGGGTGCGGCGCAGCAGGTTGCGGGCGCGGGCCAGCAGCTCCCGGGGATTGGGTGGCTTGGTGACATAGTCATCGCCACCGGTTTCCAAACCGAAGACGCGGTCGTCCTCATTGGCGCGGCGGGTGACGATGATGATGCCGACGTTGGAAATCTCCCGAATGTCGCGGGCGATGGAAAAGCCGTCCTCGTCCGGCAGCTCGATATCGAGCAAAACCAGATCGGGGGGCTGCCGGACAATGGCTTCCCGTGTCTGCTTGCCGTTGGCCGCCTCGGCGATCATGAACCCGGCCTGATGAAAATAGCCCGCCAGCAAGGCCCTGGTCGCCGGCTCGTCTTCAACGATCAGGACCAGCGGCGCTTCCACACTCTCCGTCATGACTCTTCCAACCCCCCTGCCGGCAATTGCCCCAGATGCACCGCCGGACGTTGGCGCACAGAATGTCCTTCACGGCCCGCCAACGCAAGTCCCTGACGGATCAGGGCCACTACACCGCCTTCATAGGGAAAAAGGCCAGGATGAAGCGGGGGTGGAAGCCCCCCAAAAGAAGAGGGGCGGCCCCTTGCAGCCTGACGCCACAAGGTTCCGCCCCCTTCCGGACCCACTGCCTGAGGGTCGTTGTTCCCCCCGAGTCTTGAAGCCCGGGTGGGTTGATCAGCCCCCCAGCCCCAGCAGGTCGGCGTTGCCGCCGAAGGCGGTGATGTTGACTGTCAGGGTCTTCTCCGTGGCGAAGCGCAGCAGGTAGTGGGGGCCGCCGGCCTTGGGGCCCGTGCCCGACAGCCCGTGGCCACCGAAGGGCTGCACGCCGACGACGGCGCCCACCATGTTGCGGTTGATGTAGGTGTTGCCGCAGTTCAGGCGCCGGAAAATCTCCTGCGCCCGGTTCTCCAGGCGGCTGTGCACGCCCAGCGTCAGGCCGTAGCCCGTGGCATCGATGTCGGCCAGCACCTGGTCCAGGCTGTCGGCCTTCCAGCGCACCAGGTGCAAGATGGGGCCGAACACCTCGCGCGGCAGGCGCTTCAGGCTGTCGATCTCATAAAGGCGGGGGCCGAAGAAGGTGCCGTTGGCGTGCGTCCCGTCCGTGGGGCAGGCGTGGACCAGCTTGGCCTCGCGGTCCATGCGTTCGGCATGGGCCACCAGGATCTGCCGCGCGTCCTCATCGATGATGGGGCCGACGTCGGTGCCCAGGTCCATCGGGTCGCCCAGGGTGACCAGTTGCATGGCGCCTTTCAGCAGGTGGGCCATCTGGTCGGCCACGTCGTCCTGCACGAACAGGACACGCATGGCGGAGCAGCGCTGGCCGGCCGACTGGAAGGCCGACGTGATGCAATCGTCCACCACCTGCTCCAGCAGCGCGGTGCTGTCCACGATCATGGCGTTCTGGCCGCCCGTCTCGGCGATCAGCGGGACGATGGCGCCGTCGCGGGCGGCCAGCGCCCGGTTGATCAGGCGCGCGGTCTCGGTGGAGCCGGTGAAGGCCACGCCGCCGATGCGGGCGTCGGCCACCAGGCCGGCGCCCACCGTCTCGCCATCACCCGGCAGCAAATGCAGCACATCGCCCGGCACGCCGGCCTTGTGGAACAGGCGCACGGCGCGGGCGCCCACCAGGGTGGTCTGCTCGGCGGGCTTGGCCACCACGGCGTTGCCGGCGGCCAGGGCGGCGGCCACCTGGCCGGTGAAAATGGCCAGCGGGAAATTCCACGGGCTGATGCAGACGAAGGTGCCGCGACCGTGCAGCGACAGCTCGTTGCTCTCGCCCGTCGGGCCCGGCAGGCGGGTGGGGGCGCCGAACTGCTTGCGGGCGAGATCGGCGTAGTAGCGGCAGAAGTCCACCGCCTCGCGCACCTCGGCGACGGCGTCGCCCCAGGTCTTGCCCGCCTCACGGATCAGGATGCCCAGCAGGGCCGGGGTGTCGCCTTCCAGCGCGTCGGCCATGGCGTCCAGGATGCGGGCGCGGCCCTCGCCACCCAGGGCGTCCCAGGCAGGCTGGGCCTTGGACGACAGCGCCAGGGCGCGGTCGATATGCGCCGCCGTGGCGTCGGCCGTGGTGCCAACCTGGCGGGTACGGTCGGATGGGTCCAGCACCGGGCGGCCCTTCACGCCGGCAACATCCTGGCCGCCGACGATGGGGCCGGCCATCCAGGCCTGGGCCAGCGCGGCGTCGATGGCCGTACGCAGCGTGCGCACCGTGGCCTCGTCCGTCAGGTCGACGCCACGGGAATTGGCGCGCTCGTCACCATAGAGCTTGTCGGGGGTGGGGATACCGGCATGGCGCAGCACGGGCAAAGCCTCCAGAAGGGCGATCGGGTCGGCAACCACCTGGCCCACGGGAATGTCCGGGTCCATGTAGGCGTTGACGAAGTTGCTGTTGGCGCCGTTCTCCAGGAGACGGCGGACGAGGTAGGGCAGCAGGTCCTCATGCGTGCCGACCGGCGCGTAAATGCGCACGCGCGGCACGTTCTTCAGCTTGTCGCGGGCGGCGGCATACAGCAGGTCGCCCATGCCGTGCAGGCGCTGGAACTCCAGGTCGCGGTTGTCGCCGGCCAGGTGCAGGATGGCGGCGATGGTATAGGCGTTATGGGTGGCGAACTGCGGGTAGATCGCGTCCTTGGCCGCCAGCATCCGCCGCGCGCACACCAGGTAGCTGAGATCCGTCGCCGCCTTCTTGGTGTAGACGGGATAGTCGGTGTGGCCCTGGGTCTGGGAGAACTTGATCTCCGTGTCCCAGTAGGCGCCCTTGACCAGGCGCACCATCAGCCGGCGCCCGGCGGAGCGGGCCAGCGCCGCCAGCCAGTCCACCAGGTGCACGGTGCGCTTCTGATAGGCCTGGATGGCCAGGCCCAGGCCGTTCCAGCCGGCCAAGTCCGGATCGCGCGCCAGGCCCTCCAGCAGGTCCAGCGAGATGTCCAGGCGGTCGGCCTCCTCCGCATCGATGGTCAGGTTGATGTCCCAGCGCTTGGCGGCCAGGGACAGATCCTTCACCCGGGGCAGCAGCTGGGCCATGACGTCGGCGCGCTTGGCGAAAACGTAGCGCGGATGCAGGGCCGACAACTTGATTGAAACGCCGGGGGCGGCGTAGGGCCCGCGGCCCGCCGCCGCTTTCCCCACCGTGTCGATGGCGTTGAGGTAGGAGGCCTGGTAGCGGTCCGCCTGTTCCCAGGTGCGGGCGCCCTCCCCCAGCATGTCATAGGAATGGACGGTGCCTTCCGGCTTCGCCTTCTTCGCCTCGGCCACCGCCTCACCGATGGTGCGGCCCATGACGAAGTGCTCCCCCATCACGCGCATGGCTTTCATCATGGCGGCGCGGATGACGGGTTCCCCCGAACGCTGGACCAGGCGGCGCAGCAGACCGGGGGCGTCACCCTGCTTGCTCGTGTCGACCTCCACCACCCGGCCGGTCAGCATCAGGCCCCAGGCGGCGGCATTGACGAAGGCGCTGTCGGACTGGCCCAGGTGCTGGTCCCATTGGCCCTTCATGATCTTCTCGGCGATCAGCCGGTCGGCCGTGGCCGGGTCGGCGATGCGCAGCAGACACTCGGCGATGCACATGAGGGCGATGCCCTCCTGATTGGACAGGCCGAACTCCTGCATGAACGCGTCCAGCGGCCCCAGCTCCGATCGGCGGGCGCGCGCCGTCTCCACCACCCCGACCGCCCGGGCGTCGATGTCCCGGCGCTCCTCCGCCGTCAGGCCATGGGCGGCGAGCAGGGCTTTCACCGCCGCTTCCTCATTCAGGTGCTTGGCCTGGCGCAAGGCCGCGCGGGGACCCTCCAAATCGCGGGTGGCAAGATCGGGCGTCGAAGGGGTGGACTGGGTCGCCTGGTACATGATGCTGCCTGAGGCTGGGGTGAGCGGTCGATGTCGCGGATTATGGCGATATCACCGGCACATTTCCCGCCAATTTGGGGATTTTTTCAGTATATCATCTGGCGAAGGCGCCCTTCGGACGATGAAAATATGACCCGCCAAACCGCTGACCAGTTGGACCGCATAGACCTGAACATCCTGCGCATCCTGCAGGAGGATGGACGCCTGTCGAACGTGGAGCTGTCCCGTCGCGTGAACCTGTCCCCCACCCCCTGTCTGGAGCGGGTGCGGCGCCTGGAGCGCGACGGCTACATCCAGGGCTACGCGGCGCGGCTGGACCCGGAACGGCTGGGCCGCAGCCTGATGGCCTTCATCGAGGTGCGGCTGGACCGCACCAGCCCCGACGTCTTCAAGATCTTCGCCGACGCCATCGCCCCCATGGACGAGATCCAGGAGTGCCACATGGTGGCCGGCGGCTTCGACTACCTGATCAAGGTGCGCGTGGCCGACATGGCCGCCTACCGCGCCTTCCTGGGCGACAAACTGTCCAGCATCCCGGGCGTGGCCCAGACCCACACCTATATGGTGATGGAGGAGGTGAAGTCGACGGCGGCCATACCCGTGCCAGTGCGGTGAGAACTCTTGGCGGAAACCCGATATCAGTTATACTGATATATAATTTTGGAGGTTCCCATGCTGACATCCACGCTCCGTAACGTTGGCGGCTCTGTGATGCTGGCCATTCCCAAATCCTTGTTGGAGGGGCTGGGCCTCGCAGCCAACACCAAGGTCTCGCTGACCGTGGATCAAGGTAAGCTGGTGGTGGAGCCTCGCCCTCGCCCCAAGTACTCCCTGGCTGAGCTGATGGCCCAATGCGATCCCAACGCCCCACCCTCTGGTGACGTTCAAGAATGGCAAGAGGCTCCCTCCGTTGGTGGTGAGGTTCTCTAATGGAGCGTGGGGAGATCTGGCATGTCGACCTGGACCCGACCAAGGGCCGGGAAGAAGCCAAACCTCGATATGTCCTGATCTTGACGCCACGTGACTTCAATCAGCTCGGCACACCTGTCGTGGCACCAATCACGACAGGCGGGAATTTCGCCCGCGAGCGCGGCTTCGCCGTATCGTTGTCCGGCGCTGGAACCAACGCCACGGGCGTCATTCTCTGCAATCAGATCCGGGCACTCGATATGAAAGCCCGCAATGGCCGTTTCAGCGAGCAGGCGCCGGATTTCATTGTCGATGACGTGCTGGCCCGTGTATCGGCGCTATTTGAGTAACCACCCCGCCATCCCTTCCGCGGCCGCTGGCGCCCCGCTGAAGCAGGGCTTGCAGCAGATAGCCGCCGGCGGGCGCCTCCCAGTCCAGCATTTCGCCCACGGCGAGGACACCCGGCAGGCGGCGCGGCATCAGGTGCTCATCACCTGATGCCACCTGATGCCTCTGGCGGTGAGCCGGCGCGGTCGATAGGACGGATGCCCGTGAGCGTGAGGGGAGAGGTGGCGTCCCAGGCGACTGCCGCCAGGACGCCCTATAAGGCCCGGTGCCAGGCCGACGCCCCGGGTTCATTGGCAAAATTGCCAAAGTCTCGATTATTTAATCAAGTTTAAATAATAATTGTGCCGGGGACTGCTATCAGCTCGCCGCATCGCCCCCTCCTCGCCACAGGATAAATTGACGATGTTCCGGAGCATTTTGCTGCGCCGCACCGCCGTGCCACTGGTCCTTTGCCTCGTGCCGCTTATTGGCCGCGCGGATGAGGCGCCGTCATCGGAGCCGATCCAGGAAGTGGTCGTCACCGGCTATGGCCATAGCCTGCAAACGGCCAGCGAGGTGAAGCGCCAGGCCGAGCAGGTGGTCGATTCGTCTCGGC
>NZ_BACU01000128.1 GCF_000333275.1 Azospirillum sp. B4
CGGCCCCCTTCGATGCCGAGGTCGGCGGCCTGCAACTGCCGCAGCTGGCTTACAGCGCGCCCATGCCCCAGTTCATGGCGGCCAACGTGGCCACGGCGGCGTATCCCATGCTGACGGCCGGCAACGCCCGGCTGCTGGTCCGCTTCGCGGACAAGGCGCTGGTCCGGGCCTGCGCCCTGCCGGAGATCGAGGGCCGCTACTTCGGCACCATGTACTGGCGCCTTGGATGAGCTGACGCTGACCACCAACGGCAGCCAGCTCGCCAAGTACGCGGCCGGGCTGTATGCCGCCGGCGTGCGCCGGGTGAACGTCAGCCTGGATACCCTGGATCCCGACCGATTCCAGGCCATCACCCGCTGGGGGAAGCTGGCACCGGTGCTGGATGGCATCACCGCCGCCAAAGCCGCCGGTCTGCACGTCAAGATCAACTGCGTGGCGCTGCGCGGCGTGAACGACCGCGAGGTGCACGACCTGGTCGCCTGGTGCGGGCGCGAGGGTCATGACCTGACCTTCATCGAGGTCATGCCGCTGGGCGACATGGACGAGGCGGGCCAGGGCGGTTCCGTCCGCGCCGACCAATACTGGCCGCTGTCCCTGCTGCGCGCGGAGCTGGCCAAGCGCTGGACGCTGACCGACCTGGCCGTCACCACCGGCGGCCCCGCCCGGTACGCCCGGGTGGAGGAAACGGGCGGGCGCGTCGGCTTAATCACGCCGATGACCCATAATTTCTGCGAAAGCTGCAACCGCGTGCGGCTGACCTGCACCGGCATGCTGTACATGTGCCTGGGCCAGGACGACGCCGCCGACCTGCGCGCCGTCATGCGCGGCGCACCGCAGGATGATGCCGTCCTGCTGGACGCCATCAAGGAAGCCATCGCGCGCAAGCCCAAGGGCCATGATTTCATCATCGACCGGCGCCAGAAGACCCCGGCCGTCGCCCGGCACATGAGCGTCACCGGCGGCTGACATTCCCGCGCGACCGAGGGGCCAGACACCGGTTTCCAGCGCGGCATTCCTTTGCCGGCATGTATCCGTTAAGGTAGCCATCCAATTCAGGTTAACGGGCCCCTTCCGGTTAACAGGCCCGCGCCCCCGCCCAGGATCAAACGTAGGCGCCATGCTCGACCAGTCCACGCGGCCCCCCATACGCGCCGCCGGCCAGGCAGCCGTTCCCAGTGACGGGGAAGCACCTGCCCAGTGTGAGCCGGTGGCCCTGCCTGCCAAGCCGGCCTTCTGCATCGTCGCGTCCGAGACGCCGGAGGCGGAGACAGCACGCCAGACCCTGTCCGAACGCTACGGCGCCGTCCGGGCGGAGGACGCGGACGTCATCGTGGCGCTAGGCGGTGACGGTTTCCTGCTGGAAACGCTGCATCGCTATCTGCCGCTGTGCAAACCGGTCTATGGCATGAACCGGGGCTCCGTCGGCTTCCTGCTGAACACCTTCAGCCCGCGGGGGCTGACCGACCGTGTGCGCCGGGCGCAGCGGGTGGCGCTGAACCCCCTGCGCATGGTGGCCGTCAACGCCCAGGGGCGGCATGAGGCCCTGGCCTTCAATGAGGTATCGCTGCTGCGCGAAACCCGCCAGGCCGCCAAGCTGCGCATCAGCGTGGATGGGGTGGAACGCCTGTCGGAACTGGCCTGCGACGGGGCGCTGGTCTCCACCCCCGCCGGCAGCACCGCCTACAACCTTTCGGCCCACGGGCCCATCGTGCCGCTGGGTGCCGGCATCCTGGCCCTGACCCCCATCAGCGCCTTCCGCCCCCGCCGCTGGCGCGGCGCCCTGCTGCCTCATACCGCGAAGCTGCAGTTCGACATCCTGGAAGGCGCCAAGCGACCAGTCAGCGCCGTGGCCGATTTCACCGAGATCCGCGATGTCGCCCGGGTGGAGGTCTGCGAAGACCGCAGCGTGGCGTCCATCCTGCTGTTCGATCCGGAAATGAACCTGGAAGAGCGGATCCTCAAGGAGCAGTTCACGCCTTAGCGCACGAGTGGTCCAGACGGGCAGGGCCGAAACATGCGCCACATTGCGGACCAAAGCGGTGGAGGTTTTGCGGCGTTTCAACGGCAGCCAGAAAAACTCCAGGCTCCCGCCCGGCCGTTCTTTTTGACAATTATCGAAATAACGATTGACCCATTCGTCATCGGCGTATATTTCGATGATTCTGGAAATATGGATTGCTTGTGCCGCCCATGGATGGCGAATGAGCCAAGCACAGCCGGGGGAGTCACGATGGCATGATGGATCTGCCGAATATCGATACCGCCCAGTTCGACATTCCCAATCAGGCCGCGCTCACGCCCAAGCGGATTTCCACCCACCCGCCGCGCATCCTGCTGCTCTACGGTTCGCTGCGGGAACGTTCCTACAGCCGCTTCCTGACGCAGGAGGCCGCCCGCCTGCTGGAGCGGTTCGGATGCGAGACCCGCATCTTCGACCCCGCCGGCCTGCCGCTGCCAGACAGCGTGCCACCCACCCACCCCAAGGTCGCGGAACTGCGGGAGCTGTCCATCTGGTCCGAGGGCCAGGTCTGGTGCTCACCCGAACGGCACGGCACCCTCACCGGCGTGTTCAAAAGCCAGATCGACTGGCTGCCGCTGGAGACGGGCAGCGTCCGCCCCACCCAGGGCCGCACCCTGGCGGTGATGCAGGTGTCGGGCGGCAGCCAGTCCTTCAACGCGGTGAACGCGATGCGGGTGCTGGGCCGCTGGATGCGGATGGTGACCATCCCCAACCAGTCGTCGGTGGCGAAGGCCTATCAGGAGTTCGACGACGACGGCCGGATGAAGCCGTCCTCCTACTACGACCGCGTGGTCGACGTGATGGAGGAACTGGTGAAGTTCACCCTGCTGGTGCGCGACCGCGCCGACTACATGGTCGACCGCTACAGCGAGCGGAAGGAGGCCGCGGCCAAGGAGCCGAAGCCCGACCTGGGTGCCCCTGATTTGGGTGCGATCGCCATGAGCCATGAGACGCCGGCGCCACCCGCCGGGACGGTGTGACGCCATGGAACCGAAAGCCGCCATTGATGCCTTCGCCGCCCTGGCCCAGGAGACCCGGCTGAGCGTCTTCCGCCTGCTGGTCCAGACGGGTCCCAACGGGCTGACCGCCGGCGACGTCGCCGCCAGCGTCGGCGTGCCGGCCTCCACCCTGTCGCACCACCTGGGCATCCTGGAGCGGGCGGGCCTTCTGCGCTCCTGGCGGATGCAGCGGCAGATCTTCTACGCCACCGACTACGAGGGCACCCGCCGCCTGCTGGCCTTCCT
Source organism: Azospirillum sp. B4 (assembly GCF_000333275.1). Classification (GTDB taxonomy): domain Bacteria; phylum Pseudomonadota; class Alphaproteobacteria; order Azospirillales; family Azospirillaceae; genus Nitrospirillum. The sequence continues at coordinate 3,265 of NZ_BACU01000128.1, forward strand.
GATGCAGGACTGCTGCCAGGGCCGCCCCGAGCTGTGCGGCACCGGCCTGACCGACCTAGCTGCCTGCTGCCCGGAGCAGGTGCCATGAGCGGCGTCACGATCTACCATAACCCCGCCTGCGGCACGTCGCGCAACGTCCTGGCCATGATCCGCCAGGCCGGTATGGAGCCCGAGGTGATCGAGTACCTGAAGGCGCCGCCCAGCCGCACCCTGCTGGCCGACCTGATCCGGCGTATGGGCGTGCCCGTGCGCCAGGTGCTGCGCCGCAAGGGTACACCCTATGCGGAATTGGGCCTGGAGGATCCGAAATGGTCCGACGACCAGCTGCTGGATTTCATGATGGCCCACCCCATCCTGATCAACCGGCCCATCGTGGTGACGCCTCAGGGCGTAAAGCTTTGCCGGCCGTCGGATGTCGTCTTGGAGCTGCTGCCCGACTTGGCCTGCGCGGACTTCGACAAAGAGGAAGGGGTGCCCTTCCTGAAGGATGAGCCGATCCTGGCCTCCGACCCCGGCCTGGTGGCCGCCCTGCTGGCCGCCAGCCTGCCGGTGGAAGACCTGGCCAACGGCGAGGCCCGCTTCTTCGCCTATTGGACCCTGGGCGGCACACCGGCGGGCTATGGCGGCTACGTGCCGCTGGGCGCGGACATCCTGGTCCGTTCCGTCACGGTACCGGCAACGATGCAGGGTAAGGGCATCGGTCGCAACCTGGTGGCCCTGCTGCTGCGCCGCGCCTGGGAGGAAGGGCACCAACGGGCCTGGCTGCTGACCACCTCCGCCAGCGGCTTCTTCGAGAAGGCCGGGTTCAAGCCCATTCCCCGCGACCGAGCCCCGGCCGCCGTCCTGGCCACGCCCCAGGCCCAGGATCTGTGCCCCTCCTCCGCGACGCTGCTGTCGCGGGCCATCACCGTCTGAGGCCCCCCGAAAATGTCTGGCCCCATGTCCCGCTTCGAACGCTACCTCAGCCTGTGGGTGGCGCTGTGCATCGTCGCCGGCATCGCCCTGGGCCATTTACTGCCCGGCCTGTTCAGCGCCGTGGCGTCCGCCGAGGTGGCCAAGGTCAACCTGCCGGTGGCGGCCCTGATCTGGCTGATGATCGTCCCCATGCTGCTGAAGATCGACTTCGGTGCCCTGGCGCAGGTGAAGGAGCATTGGCGCGGGGTGATGGTCACCCTGTTCATCAACTGGGCGGTCAAGCCCTTCTCCATGGCGCTGCTGGGCAGCCTGTTCATCGGCACGTTGTTCGCCGGCCTGTTGCCGGCGGGCCAGGGCCCCTCCTACATCGCCGGCCTGATCCTGCTGGCGGCCGCACCCTGCACCGCCATGGTGTTCGTCTGGTCCAACCTCTGCCAGGGCGAGCCCCACTTCACCCTAAGCCAGGTGGCCCTGAACGACCTGATCATGGTGTTCGCCTTCGCGCCCCTGGTGGGCCTGCTGCTGGGCGTGGCCTCCATCGCCGTGCCCTGGGCCACCCTGGCGCTGTCGGTCGCCCTTTACATCGTCGTGCCGGTGGTGGTGGCGCAGGCCTGGCGCAAGGCGCTGCTGGCGGGTGGGGAGACGCGGCTGAAGCGGGTCCTGTCCGTCCTGCAGCCGCTGTCCCTGGTGGCGCTGCTGACCACCCTGGTGCTGCTGTTCGGCTTCCAAGGGGAGCAGATCCTGGCCCAGCCGCTGGTGATCGCGCTGCTGGCCGTGCCTATCCTGATCCAGGTCTACCTGAACGCCGGCCTGGCCTACCTGCTGAGCCGCCGCCTTGGCGTGGCCTGGTGCGTGGCGGCGCCGGCGGCCCTGATCGGCGCCAGCAACTTCTTCGAACTGGCCGTGGCCGCCGCCATCAGCCTGTTCGGCCTGAACTCCGGCGCCGCCCTGGCCACGGTGGTGGGCGTGCTGGTCGAGGTTCCGGTCATGCTGTCAGTAGTGCGTTTCGTAAAGGCCAGCCGGCCCTGGTACGAGCGCGGGGCCGTCGCGCCCGCGGCGTCCCACGGGTCCAAATGACTTTCGCGCCCGGTGTTCGACCGTGCCGCCGGGTTTTCCCGCCGGACGTTATTCCGTGGCGACCTACTCAGCCGCCAGGCGGCGGTCGCCGGCGCGGGCCAAGGCGAAGGCATGGATGGCGCGCATGAGGCTGTCCAGGTCGTGGGACAGGCGCCAGAAACCATCGTGGCGTTCCAGCGTCTCCTCATCCATGTAGAGACGCCGGTCGATCTCCAGCTGCAGGCTGTGGCGGCCCCGGGTGGGGGCGCCATAGCGGCGCACCAGTTCGACCCCCTTGTAGGGGTCGTTATGGCGCACGCGATAGCCCATGCCGCGCAAGGTGGCCGCCACGAAACGGCTAAAGGACGGGTCGCAGCAGACGCCATCGCGGTCGCCCAGCACGAAATCGGCGCCGGCATCGCCCGTACCCAGGGTGGGCATGGAGTGGCAGTTGATGTGCCAGACCTGGCCGAAGCGGGCATGCAGGCCGTCCAGGGCCGCCTTCAGCTGGGCGTGATAGGGGCGCCAGTAACGCTCGATCCGCCCTTGCACCTCCTTCACCGTCAGCTTGGCGGCGTACAGCCCCTCCCCCGGCCGGCTGACGGTGCGCACCAAGCCCATGCCATGACGGCTCTTTTCCGACGGGTTCAGCGGGCCGGGCCAGGCGTCGGCCAGGCAGGCGGGGTCGATGTCATCCTCCGCCCGATTCACATCGATATAGCTGCGGGGAAACAGGGCGTGAAGCAAGGTGGCGCCCAGGGACGGCGCGCGGGCGAACAGCTCATCCACATGCGCGTCTTCCGACTGCCGCAGCAACATCAGCGGGCAGCGCGGAGTGAAGCCCAGGGGATAGGCGGAACCGCTGTGGGGCGAGTCATAGACGACGGGAACGGGCGTGCCCTCGGGATCGTGGCGCACCAGCACATCATCCATGGTGAATTTCATGCGACCCTCACAACCACCGGCAGCGCCCTTGCAGCGGGAAGCGCCTGTAGGCCCCACCATAGCGCAGGGCCGGCCATCCCGTCCCTTTTCATGACGCTTCGGACCCGGCACTATTATCAACGCGGCCCTTTCGGGCGACCAATCGAAAAAGGGCGGCGATGGTTCCAGCAGACAGACGGTGCGCGGCTCTGAACCAACCGGTCGGTGGCCGCTGATGTGGGATCGGCCCGGCCCATCGGCCACCAACGCGGCGCTGGCCATGCCCGATCTGCGCGCTCATCGCGCCGGCAATATGGGTGTGCCCTATGTCTGGCGGTTCGAAGCCAAGGCCGAGGGACCGCATGTCGCCATCGTCGCGCTGATGCACGGCAATGAGCCCTGCGGCGCCGTGGCCCTGGACCGGATGCTGCGGCGGGGCCTGCGGCCGGCGCGCGGCAGCTGGACGCTGGCCTTCGCCAATCCCGACGCGGCGATGGGCGGCCGCCTGTTCGGCTCCGCCGCACCGCCCGCCCGTTACCTGGACCGGGACATGAACCGCCTGTGGGCGGGCGCGCGGGCGGACCTGCTCCCGGGCAGCCTGCCCCCCGTCTTCCCCCAGGGCCGGGAGCAGGCGCGCGTGGCCGCCCTGGCGCCGCTGATCCTGACCGCCGACCTGCTGCTGGACCTGCATTCCATGCAGGTGCCCTCACCCGCCCTGACCCTGTGCGGACGTTCCGCCCGCGCGCGCGCGCTGGCGGTGCGGATGGCCGATCCCGGCTGGGTGGTGGCGGATGACGGTCATGCCGACGGCATGCGCCTGATCGACCATCCCCGCTTCACGTCTCCCGCCGGCAGCGCCGCCGCCATCCTGATGGAATGTGGCCAGCATTCCGCCCCCCTGGCCGGCATCCAGGCCTGGCGCGGGCTGATCCGGTTCCTGGCGGAATCGCAGACCCTGGACGCCGCGACAAGCCGCACCCTGCTGGCAGAGATCAACGCCCCGGCAGGGCCGCTGCCCCGACCCACGGTGGTGGACGTGACCCACGTGATCCAGGCGGAAACGGACGATTTCACCTTCGTCCGGCAATTCCAGGGGCTGGAGCGTGTCGCCAATGCCGGCACCCTGCTGGCCCTGGACGGCAAGCGCGCCGTCCACACGCCCTATGACGACTGTGTGCTGGTCATGCCCACGCGCACACCGCGCCGGGGGCAGACCACCGTGCGCCCTGGG
>NZ_BACU01000127.1 GCF_000333275.1 Azospirillum sp. B4
GCCGGTCTCAGGCTTGCCCTTGGCACGCGATCCGCCGGCACTCTCCAGCCCATGGTCGGCGGAGTTGCGAACCATGTGGGTCAGCGGATCCTTGATCAGTTCCAGCACCTGACGGTCCAGTTCCGTCTCGGCGCCCAGCATCTGCAAGTCGATCTTCTTGTGCAGTTCGTGCGCCAGATCGCGCACCAGACGCGGCAGCTTGGCCCAGGCGTTACCGATGGGCTGCATGCGCGTCTTCATGACGCCCTCCTGCAGCTCGGACGTCACGTGGTTCAGACGCTGCAGCGGGACCGCGAACTCGCTTTCCTTCTGGCTGCGCAGGATCTGCAGCAACTGGTTGCGGGTCAGCACCAGCTCGGAAACCATGGTCATCAGGTTTTCGAGAAGGTCGACGTTGACGCGAATGGTCTGGTTGGCCAGCGACGACTCGCCATCAGCGGCGGCGGCGGCCGGCGGCGGCGGAGCCTGGGTGGCGGCGGGGGCCGGGGCCGGCGGGGCGGCCTCGGCAACCGGCGCCACCTCGCGGGTGGTGGTGGCGGCCGGCACCGACGGGGCGGCGGCCACGGGGGCCGGCGGCGGCGGGGCCACAGGTTCCGGCACGGGCTCGGGCGCCGGCGGGGGCGGCGGGGCCGCGGCGACGGGGGCGGCCGCAGCCGGCGCCTCCCGGCCTTCGGCCAGCGCGTTCAGGCGGTCGATCAGGTCCTGATCGTTGCCCGGCGGTTCCGCCTCGGTCTTTTCCAGGACCAGCAGGATGGACTTGATCGCGTCCAGGGACTCCAGGATCAGCGTGACCGCGTAGGGGCTGACGTTCAGCTCGCCATCGCGGAAGCGGCCCAGCACGTTCTCCGACGCGTGGGCGACAGCCTCGAGCCGGGGCAGCCCCAGGAAGCCGCAGGTCCCCTTGATGGTATGCACCAGCCGGAAGATGTTGCTCAGCAGGCTGGGGTCATTCGGGTTCTGCTCAAGCCGCACCAACTCAACGTCCAAGACCGCGATGTTTTCGTTGGTCTCTGTCAGAAATTCGCTAAGCAGATCATCCATGGTCCACGTCCCGTTGCCATGCGCGTATCGAAGCCGTCCCGGCGGGCGGCCCCGTAGGAATAAGGTGTCGGCCCCCGACCCCGCCCCACATCAAGTTCACCCGGCCGAACCGCGTCAGCCCCGATGAGTCCCAACTGGTGACAGGGGGTCGCCACTCCCTACACCCATCTATTCCAGGAAGACGATTAAGAACACGTTACTCCTGCGAGATTGATGGCGTGACCCGCTCAACATGACAAGCGATAAACGCGTTAAGGTTCGCGAACGGCGTGAAAGAAGCCCGCGGACCTGTCACGCCCCCCGCGACTCCAGCCGGAAACGCAATGCTTCCGGACCCTTGGCCTCGATGACGATACGCCAACCGCACTGTTCGGCGAGCCTGCCGGTGACATAGGCCTGCACGCTGCGGGGTGTCAGTTCGGCCTGGGTCACCGCGCCGTCCAGCGCCGCCCGCACCTCCTCCCGCAGGGTTACCGTCGGCCCCTCCGCCGTGACCCGCAACGCCAGGCCATCCCCGCCCGCGGCGACGGCCACGACCCCCCCGTGGGGCATGGCTTCTTCGGCCAGAAGCCCCAGATTCAGTGCCAGTTTCAGCACGCCGTTGTCAGGCTTGGGCATGACGTCGGCCGGCCAATCCAGCCGCACGCGACCGCCTTTGAACCATGCGCCCAGGACCGTCCGCGCCTCGGCCGCGGTGAAGGCGCCGCTGTTGCCGGCGGCCCCATAGGCCACGCGGAACAGGCGAAGGCGGCGGGTGGCCTGGTCGGCGCTGTCAGCGATCAGCGACATCGCCTCATCCGCCATGGACTGGCCCATTTCCTCGATCAGCTCCACACCGTTGGAGATGGCGCCCACCGGGCTGATCAGGTCGTGGCAGAGACGGGAGCAGAGCAGCTCGACAACGTGAAGTTCCAGGGTGACCGTCATTGTTGGGGCCTTGTCTTGGCGGCGTGGCGGTTCATAGTTGCGGCATCAGCATAGAGGACGTCCGCCCCGATGACAGGGATTTAGCGGAGCGGATGGACCAGAACAAAGGGATAAGGGCAAAAGGATAGGTGATGTTTTTTGCGCCGCCCCCACCCCCTCCGCCATCGTCTAGCCCAAGGATATACGCCCCATGGCCCGTTCCGGCCCCGAATCAGGCGCCGCCGCCCTGCTGACCCCCGGTGCTTACGTGGTGCATCCCGGCCAGCCCGACTGGGGCTTGGGCCAGGTGCAGTCCGCCGTGGGATCGCGCGTCACTGTCAACTTCCCCCATGTCGGCAAGCAGCTGATCGACGCCGGCGTCGTGCCGTTGCGCGTGGTGGAGCCCGAGGATTGGCCCCCGGAAGGCCCGTGACGCGCGCCCCCGTGCCCTCCATGGCGGCCGTCACAGCGCCGCGGGGGCTGTATTGATATGGCTGGCGCACCATATTTGCCGTAGATGAAGGGGATGGTGGGCCAAGGGCCGCCCTGCACCCAAGCGTTGATGAGGATCGTTGAAACGATGGCGGACGGCGCCCTGACCCCCATGGCGGACCGCGCGCCCGGCACGATGACGCCGGCGCGTGACCGTCTGCCGCTGGTCGACCCCTTCGGCCGCTCCATCCGCTACTTGCGCGTCTCCGTCACCGACCGCTGCGATTTTCGCTGTGTCTACTGCATGGCGGAAGACATGACCTTCCTGCCCAAGGCGGAGATCCTGTCGCTGGAGGAGCTGGAGCGGCTGTGCACCGCCTTCATCCATACCGGCGTGCGCAAGCTGCGCCTGACGGGGGGCGAGCCCCTGGTGCGCCGGGGCATCATGGACCTGATCGGCCGCCTGGGCCGCCACCTGGATACTGGCGCCTTGGATGAGCTGACGCTGACCACCAACGGCAGCCAGCTCGCCAAGTACGCGGCCGGGCTGTATGCCGCCGGCGTGCGCCGGGTGAACGTCAGCCTGGATACCCTGGATCCCGACCGATTCCAGGCCATCACCCGCTGGGGGAAGCTGGCACCGGTGCTGGATGGCATCACCGCCGCCAAAGCCGCCGGTCTGCACGTCAAGATCAACTGCGTGGCGCTGCGCGGCGTGAACGACCGCGAGGTGCACGACCTGGTCGCCTGGTGCGGGCGCGAGGGTCATGACCTGACCTTCATCGAGGTCATGCCGCTGGGCGACATGGACGAGGCGGGCCAGGGCGGTTCCGTCCGCGCCGACCAATACTGGCCGCTGTCCCTGCTGCGCGCGGAGCTGGCCAAGCGCTGGACGCTGACCGACCTGGCCGTCACCACCGGCGGCCCCGCCCGGTACGCCCGGGTGGAGGAAACGGGCGGGCGCGTCGGCTTAATCACGCCGATGACCC
>NZ_BACU01000126.1:0-2500 GCF_000333275.1 Azospirillum sp. B4
CAGCATTTTCATGATAAAGCCTCCCCTTTCGGACTTCGTCTCGCGCGAAGTTCCGTGAAAATCATTGGAGCGTGGTGGATGCTGCTGCCCTTTAGGGCGACAGGATCTCGAGCGATTTTCCGGTTGTTTCCGGCGCGCGCAGCCACACGATCAGACCTGTGAAGGCTGACATGGTGGCGAAAACCAGAAAGACGGGCGCCACGGAGCCTTGCGCGACGACCATGCCGATCACCCAAGGTCCCGCCATGGACCCGGCACGCAGCCAGGCGCTGCCCAGGCCAGCCCCCAGGGAGCGCAGCCGTGTCGGATACAGCTCGCCGGAGTAGAGGTAGAGGGAATAGGTGACGGTCTGGACGGCGGCGAAGGCGGGGGTGGCGAGGAACAGGACGGTCAGCGCGCTGCTCGCCCCTTCCAGATAGAGCGCCGCCAGCGGGATGACGGCGAAGGCCAGGGCACCGATATACCAGCGGCGGCGGCCGACCCGATCGATGAGCAGGGCACAGATGAAGGACGCCACCAGGGCGGCACCGGTGGTGATGAAGCCATAGCCGATGGCCTGACCGACCGGCATGTTGAAGACCGTCTTGTAAAGGGTCGGCAACCAGGTGACCAAGCCGTTGTTGATCATATAGGCGCCAAACCACATGACCCACAGCAGCAGCGTCCGCGGGCCGTAGAGCGGCCCGAAGAGTTCCTTTACCGAGCCCTGGGCTTTCGGAGCGACCGCCATCACGGGAACGGCAGGTTCCGGCAGAACCTTGCCGCTGCGGATCGCGCTCGCCTCAAGGCGGGCCACGATGGCTTCCGCTTGGACCAGCCGCCCCTTGCCGATCAACCAGCGCGGGCTTTCCGACAGGAAGAAGCGCAGGGGTATGACCAGGGCGACCGGCACCATCCCGACGATGAACATGGCCTTCCAGCCGGCTTCAGGAACCAGCACCAAGCCGATGGCACCGGCGGAGGTGAGGCCAACCAGGAACAGAAGTTCGTACAACAGGAAGAAGCGCCCCCGCTTCCTGGCGCCCGACAACTCGTTGACATACGCGCTGGCGACGGGAACTTCGCCACCTGTTCCTATCCCTTGGAGGAAGCGGAACAGCATGAGGGAGTGCGCGTCCCAGGCGAAGACGCAAGCGCAGCTCATGGCGGCGAAGATGGCGATGGCGATGGCCAGGACGGGCAGGCGTCCCAGGCGCTCGGCCAGCCATCCGAAGATGACCGCGCCGATCAGCTGGCCGAAATATCCGGATGAGATGATGGCGGCGGTGGCCGCCGGCGTCAGCGCCCATTCCTTCGACAGGATGGGCATGGCGTAAGCGATGGCGATCGTCGTGTAGCCATCGAAGAAAGTCGCCATGCCGACGCATCCGCGCGCCCACATGACGGGCTTGGTCACCGGCAGGCGCTCCAGCCGGGCGATGAGGCGTGCGCCTTCGGACATGGACGCGGCGCCCCGTCGCTTCGCGTCGTCCCTCACGATCATATCCATTTGACCCTCCCACTGGACGCACACCTTCCCGCCCGGCGTACCGGTGCGCGGCATGTCTTCTTGTCTTATACGGGTGGTCAAGGCACCCCAGGTACGCTGGGGTGCCTTGCAGTCGGAATTAGATGATGGAAGCGGCCTTCAGCGCCGCCTTGATCTCAGCCTCCGCCTCGGGCGACAGGTCCCGAAGAGGCGACCGGATCGTCGCATTCTCAAGGATGCCGCGCGCGACCAGCGCGATCTTCAGGGCCACCGTGCCCTCCATATGCGATCCGCGATGGTAAATGGCCTTGGTCACCGGCAGCAACTGATCATGAATCTTCCGGGCCTTCGGGTAGTCCTTGGCCTTCCCCGCGGCGATGAACTCCACCAGCAACTCGGGCGCCACGTTACCGTATCCGACCAACGCGCCGTCCACATCGAACATGGTGTGCAGCAGGTACTCATCGTGGCAGGTCAGGATCTGCAGATCCGGGAACTCGTTGCGCAGCACCGGGATTTCCGTGTCCCAGCGACGCATGTTGCGCACGCCGTTCTTGGTGGCCACCACGCCCGGCTGGGCGGCGATCTCCAACTGGGTCTTCAGATTGTAGCTGGCCTTGGTGACGTCAGGGTATTGGAACAGGATGCACTGCAGGCCCGACTCTTCGTGGATGGCCTTGTAGCGGTCCTGCGGCGCCCCGTCCTGGAAGCCGAAGCGCAGCCAGCCATGGGATGGATAGACCAGGGCGCCGATGGCGCCGGCGTCCGCGGCACGACGGGCTTCCTTCGCCGCCACTTCCGTGCCCTCGCCGGTAATGCCGGCGATGATGGGAACCTGTCCGCCGACCGCCTCCACCAGTGTTTCAATGAGCTTCACCTGCTCATCCTGGGTCAGGAAGGTGCCTTCACCAGCATGACCCAGACAAACCAGGCTCTTCACCCCAGTGATGGAGACCAACCATTTCGCCAGCGCGGCATTGGCTTCGTAGTCCACCTTGCCGTCCCTGGTGAAGGCCGTCACCGGGGCCGGGC
>NZ_BACU01000126.1:10000-23316 GCF_000333275.1 Azospirillum sp. B4
CGAAACCAACGAAACGGGCGCGGCAGCACAGGATGCCCTTCACCACCCAGTAGAGCGAACCACCGTCCAGCAGTTCCGCCGTGCGCGTGGGCATGCGGCGGGTATAGGTCGGCACCACCCGGTGGCCGTGCCAATCCATCTGGTTGCGGGTGCGCCAATCGCGCATGTCGGCAAGATCGGGGGCGCCCACGGCGAGGCGCAGCATGTGCAGGGTCATGGTCTCAACAAACCGGATCACGTCAGGGCTTGAGAGACTACGGGCTTACGCCCGGGGGTCAAGGCGCGGCGTCACAGACCCGCGCCGGGCTTCAGGAGCAAAACCTAAGCGCTGGCCGTGGCGTTCATCGACCGGCACTTGGCTTCAAACCCGTCGGAGATGAATTCCGGCCGCTTGAACATGCCTTTCAGCCAGGCGGCCAGAAGGCACAATTCCTCCAGCTTCAGCACCTCGTCCAGGGTGCCCTGGGGGAAGCGGATGGCGAAGCTGTCGGCCACGATGTCCAGCACCTCCTCCACCTGTTCGATGCTGAGGCCGCAGTCGGTCTCCAGCACGGCGGTGCGGGTCAGGATCTTCTCATCGACGCCATAGTCGTCGCGGATCAGCTTCACGATCCAGCGGAACAGATGCATCCAGTTGGTGACGCCCTCGATCGACCGGCTCACGGCTTCCCGCCCCTCAAGTTTCAGGCTCCGCGTCGGAGTGACCCCGGCGGCGCTCGCGCAAAGCGACCACCCCCTGCCCCACACGGCTTTCAGGTCCCACCCCTACCAGAGAAGCGTTAAGACTTTTTTGACGCGGGCACCAGCGATGTTTCCACCATCCTAATGGCCGGGGCATGTACCGCCGCCGGACCTTACCGCTCTGGCGGCCGGCGGCTGCTGGAATAGCTGAAAATGGCGTTGAAACCGAACAGCAACAACAACATGCCGACCACCACCTCCGCCGCCACGATCACGCGGATGAAGCTGCCCACCGGCACGATGTCGCCATAGCCCACGGTCGACAGGGTGACGACGGAAAAATAGAGACTCTCCGCGAATCCGATTTTCTGCGGCGTGCCGGCGATCATGAACTGATGCCCCGGAGCGTAGCGGTCGACCACCGTGTAGAGGGCGGCGAAGATGATCACCAGCAGGGAGTAGAAGGTGAAGAAGGCGAAAGCCGGTTCCGCCAGGCCAGCCACCTGCTCGAAGAACTCCTCGAACAGCAGGCCCATCTCCAGCAACAGCACCACCACGTCGTAGCTGACCAACAGCACGATGAAGGAGATGAAGCCCATGGCGGCGAGGAAGGCGTCGCGCACCACGTTCAGTGGCGTGTCCGGCGCCAACAGGAAGGTGGACGCCCCCACCAGTCCCAGCGGCACCACCCAGCCGAAAGCCCGGCCGAAGCGGCGCAGGTCACGCCGCCCCTGCCCCCCCTGGGGCTGGACGATGGCGCGAATGCCAGCCCGGCGCAGCACCACGCCCGCCAGAAAGGCGGCCAGCGGCAACGTGAAGCCCAGCCCCAGCAAGGCCGGGGACAGCTGGGAGAAATGCGCCTCGACGAAGAACTGGAAGATGATGGCGTAGATGCCGATGAAGTTGGCAAGGCCGATGGTGAAAAAGCGGCCGCCGGGGAACAGCAGATGGCAGGTCCCAACCACCACCACGACGGCGCCCAGCAACGTCACCATCAGGCCGGGGTCGGCCCCCTGGATGGTCAGCGCGATCAGGCTGAGCAATCCCACCGTCAGGATGATGGGCGTCAGCAGGGAGCGCTTGCTGCGCCGGCGGGCTATCGCGTTCGGGCGCATCACCAGCCGCCCCGCGCCAACCAGCCTTCCACCTGCACCAGCCGGTCAGCCCCCCAGAACCCTTCCCCGTCCACGAAGATGAAGGGGGAGCCGAAGACGCCCCGCGCCATGGCCGCATCCGTCGCGGCACGCAGCGCCTCCTTCACCGCCGGCTCCTGCACGCCGGACCGCAGCGCGTCCGCATCGATGCCAATGCCGGCGGCGACATCCGCCACCGCGTCGATTCCGGAAATGTCCCGGCCTTCCTGCCAGTGGGCGCGGTAGAGCGCCTTCGCCAAGGCCCGCGCCAGGCCGGCGTCGCGGGACACCGTCCAGTAATAGGCGCGCGACGGCGCGACCGCGTTGATCGGCATCACCGTGGGCCAAGTCAGGGGCAGGCCATAGTAGCGGGCGGAGCGCACGACATCATAGCGCAGGTAATCCCCCTGCAAAGGCCGGAGCACCGTGGCGCTGACGCCCGTGGTCTTGAACACCGCCCCCAGCAGCATGGGGTGCCAAGCGACGGTGCGGCCGTGACGGGCCGCCAGCTCATCGATGGTCATGGCGGCGAAATAGCCGTAGGGCGAGGCGAAATCGAAATAGAAATCCAGGGGCTGCGCGGGCGTGGTCATCGGGACTGCCTCCCACCTTTTCTTATGGCATTCGGGCGGCCGCACCCCTCGGCACGGCCGCCCGCCAGTATGCCTGTCGGCTGGATGAGATCCAGCCACTGGATGCGCGTTTAGTTCAGGCGTTCGATGGCCACCGCCGTGGCCTCGCCGCCACCGATGCATAAGGACGCGACGCCGCGCGTCAAATCATAGCGCTGCAGGGCCGCCAGCAGGGTCACCATGATGCGGGCGCCCGAGGCGCCGATGGGATGGCCCAAGGCGCAGGCGCCGCCATGGACGTTGACCTTGTCGTGCGGGATGTCGAAGTCCCGCATCGCCGCCATGGGCACCACGGCGAAAGCCTCGTTGATTTCGAACAGGTCGACGTCGCGGGCCGACCAGCCGGTCTTGGCGAACAGGGTCTCGATGGCGCCGATGGGCGCGGTGGTGAACCAGTTGGGCGCGCGGGCGTGGCTGGCGTGGCCGACGATGCGGGCCAACGGCCGCAGGCCGCGCTTCTCAGCCACGCTGGCGCGGGTCAGCACCAATGCCGCCGCGCCATCGCTGATGCTGGCGCTGCTGGCCGCCGTCACCGTGCCGTCCTTGCGGAAGGGTGTCTTCAGGGTCGGGATCTTCTCCGGCTTGCCCTTCAGCGGCTGCTCGTCGCGGGTAATGACGACGTCGCCGCCCTTGCCCTTCACCGTCACGCCCACGGTCTCACCGTCGAACCAGCCGTTCTCCACCGCCGCCTTGGCCCGGCGCAGGCTTTCGATGGCGTAGGCGTCCTGCATGTCGCGGGTGAACTGATAGTGGGCTGCCGTGTCCTCGGCGAACGTGCCCATGGCGCGGCCGCGGTCGTAGGCGTCCTCCAGCCCATCCAGCGCCATGTGGTCGTAGACGGTGGCGTGGCCATAGCGATAGCCACCGCGCGCCCGGTCCAGTAAGTAGGGGGCGTTGGACATGCTTTCCATGCCGCCGGCCAGCGCGATGTCGACACTGCCAGCCACCAGCAGGTCATGGGCGACCATGGCCGCCTTCATGCCGCTGCCGCACATCTTGTTGAGCGTGCTGCACGGCACGGACTGCGGCAAGCCGGCGGCAAGCGCCGCCTGGCGGCCAGGCGCCTGGCCCTGGCCGGCCTGCAGCACGCAGCCCATCACCACCTCGTCGATGGCGTCGGCGCCGAGGCCCGCACGCTCCACCGCGCCCTTCACGGCCGCCGCCCCCAACTGGGCCGCCGGCAAGCCGGACAGGTCGCCCATCATTCCGCCCATGGCGGTGCGGGCGCCGCTGACGATGACAATCGGATCACTGGTCATGGCTGATCTCTCCCGTTTTAGTCTGTGTCGTGCGTTGGGCATCCGCCACCTGGGCACGCCAGGCGCGGCGGACGAAATCCAGGCCCTCCGGCTCGCCCAGCAGGCGGCAGGTCATGGTCTGGGCGAAGGCGATTCCCACCATCTGGAAGGCGAACAGGGTGCAATCGAGATCGGCCCGGAAATGCCCGGCCGCCACCGCCATGCCGGCCCCCTGGCGGATGAAGGCGCGCAGGCGGCGCTGCGCCCCCGCGATCTCATCGCGCAGCGGACCCGGCCGGTCGTCCAACTCCAGGCTGGCCGCCTGGATGGGACAGCCCCCCGGAAAGGGCGGCTTCTGGTTCCAGGTCCACCAGCCCTCGGCGAAGGCCTCCAGCCGCGGCAGGCCCCGGGGCAGATCCAGCACCGGGCGGATGACATGGGTGGTGAAGCAGGCCTGGGCCTCCTCCAGCACCGCCACCTGCAACTGCTCCTTGGAACCGAAATGGGCGAACAGCCCGCTCTTGGACAGGCCGGTACGCTCCGCCAACAGCCCGATGGTCAGGCCTGACAGGCCGTCCGTGCTGGTGAGGCTCAAGGCCTCCCCCAGGATGGCGGCGCGTGTGCGTACACCCTTGCTCATGGGGCGAAAATTAAACGAACGATCGTGCTATTGTCAAGGTGAGGACAAAAAGGCAAAGGGCCCGCCCGGATCACTCCCGGCGGGCCCTGCTCCACGCTTTGGCTATGCGGCGTAGGCTTTGCTTATTCCCCCGCCTCATGCATCTGGGCATCGACCACGGCCAGGGCCGACATGTTGACGATGCCGCGCACGGTGACCGAGGGGGTGAGGATATGGGCCGGCTGGGCGGCGCCCAGCAGCACCGGCCCCACCGGCTGGCCCTCGCCCAGGGTCTTCAGCAGGTTGAAGGAGATGTTGGCGGCGTCGCGGCTGGGCATGATCAGCAGGTTGGCCGTGCCCTTCAGGCGGCTGTTGGGGAAGACCCGGTGGCGGATGTCCTCGGAGATGGCGCTGTCGGCGTGCATCTCACCCTCCACCTCAAGCGTCGGGCACTGCTGCTCGATCTTGGCCAGGGCGGCGCGCATGGTCAGGGCCGAGGCGTCACCATGGCTGCCAAAGTTGGAGTGCGACAGCAGGGCCACCTTGGGCACCACGCCAAAGCGCCGCACCTCTTCAGCCGCCAGCGCCGTCATGGCGGCGATCTGGTCGGCCGTCGGCTCCGGCGTCACATAGGCGTCGGCCAGGAAGAAGGTGCCCTTGGGCAGGATCAGCACCGACAGGGCCGCCGGGATGGTGGTGCCCGGCTTCAGGCCGATGACGTCCAGCACATGCTTCAGGTGCCAGTCATAAAGGCCGACGGTGCCGGCGATCATGGCGTCGGCGTCGCCCTTGCGCAGCATCAGCGAGCCGATGACGGTGGTGTTGGCGCGCACCACCTGGCGGGCACGGTCCGGGCTGACGCCCCGGCGTTCCATCAGGCCATGGTAGCTCTGCCAGTAATCGGCGTAGCGCGGGTCGTTTTGCGGGTCGACCAGGTCGACGTCGCGATCCAGCTGCAGGCGCAGGCCCAGCTTCTCGATGCGGCGGGCCACCACATCGCGGCGGCCGATCAGGATGGGCTTGGCCAGGCCGTCGTCCACCACGAACTGCACGGCGCGCAGCACGCGCTCCTCCTCGCCCTCGCAATAGACCAGGCGCTTGGGCGCCTGCTTGGCGCGGGAGAACACCGGCTTCATCAGCAGGCCGGAGCGGAAGACGAACTGCGACAGCCGCTCGCGGTAGGCGTCAAAGTCGGTGATGGGCCGCGTGGCCACGCCGCTGTCCATGGCGGCCTTGGCCACGGCCGGCGCGATCTCCAGGATCAGGCGCGGGTCGAAGGGCTTGGGGATGATGTTGTCCGGGCCGAAGCCGGTGGACTGGTCCCCGTAGGCGGCGGCCACCACGTCATGCTGCTCCGCCATGGCCAGGTTGGCGATGGCCTTCACTGCGGCGATCTTCATCGCTTCGTTGATCTGGGTGGCGCCCACGTCCAACGCGCCCCGGAAGATGAAGGGGAAGCACAGGACGTTGTTGACCTGGTTGGGATAGTCGGAGCGGCCGGTGGCGATGATGGCGCCGGGCTGCGCCTCACGCGCCTCCTCCGGCATGATCTCGGGCGTGGGGTTGGCCAGCGCCAGGATGACGGGCTGGCCGGCCATCTTGGACACCATGGGCTTGGTCAGCACACGCGGGGCGGAGAGGCCCAGGAAGATGTCGGCGCCATCGATGATGTCGTCCAGGGTGCGGGCATTGGTCTTCTTGGCGTACCGGGCCTTGCGCGGGTCCATCAGTTCGGTGCGGCCGTCATAGACCACGCCCTTGATGTCGCTGACCCAGATGTTGTCCACGGGCATGCCCATGTCGACCAACAGGTCCAGGCAGGCCAGGGCCGCGGCGCCGGCGCCGCTGGCCACCAGCTTGACCTCGTCGATCTTGCGGCCGCGCAGCTTCAGCGCGTTGGTGATGGCGGCGGCGACGATGATGGCGGTGCCGTGCTGGTCGTCATGGAAGACCGGGATCTTCATGCGCTCGCGCAGCTTGCTTTCAACGTAGAAGCATTCCGGCGCCTTGATGTCCTCAAGGTTGATGCCGCCGAACGTCGGCTCCAGCGCCGCGATGATGTCGACAAGCTTGTCGGGATCCTTCTCGTCGATCTCGATATCGAAGACGTCGATGCCGGCGAACTTCTTGAACAGGACGCCCTTGCCCTCCATCACCGGCTTGGCTGCCAGCGGGCCGATGTCGCCCAGGCCCAGCACGGCGGTGCCATTGGTGATGACCGCGACCAGGTTGCCGCGCGAGGTCATCTGGCTGGCCTCGGCCGGATCGGCCACGATGGCCTCGCAGGCGAAGGCCACGCCGGGTGAGTAAGCCAGCGCCAGGTCACGCTGCGTCGCCAGGGGCTTGGTCGGCGTGACGGCGATCTTACCCGGCGTCGGCAGCCGGTGATAGTCAAGGGCGGCTTCGCGGAACTCGTCGGACATGGGGCCGGTCTCTTCTGCGGGGGACTGGAACGGCGAACGGCACCGCGGCCGCCCGCGTTTCCGCCACCGCCGCAACCATTCAGACCTCTTCCTGCTTAGGCCCCAGGGCCCGGCATTGTCCAGAGGCGATGGGGAATAAGGCGCATTCGGCCTGGGCGCACCACGCAGCCATGCGGTCGCTTCCGCTAAAGCCTGTCCGGAAAACGCGAAAGGCCGAACCAGGGCGGTCCGGCCTTTCAGGTGATGGTGCGGTCAAGAAGACTCGAACTTCCACGGGTTGCCCCACAGCGACCTCAACGCTGCGCGTCTACCAATTCCGCCATGACCGCATCATGTCAGAACCTCGTCGGCAAGGGCTTGCCAACGGGTGAACGGGGGAATAGCAAATCGCCGATCCCATAGCAAGCCCCCGTGTGGCTCAAACGGGATCGGGACCACTATATAAAGATGTGGCCTCTTGGACCCCCGCCGCCCACCGCACACGAGGGCGACGGAAAATCGCCTTCACACGACAGGTAAGCGCCGCCCCATGCCCCTGACCACGATCGACGCCGCCCCCCAAGCCGCACCCGAAGGCGCCCCCCTGACCGGGCCGGAGTGGCGCATCAGCGACCAGCCGGTACCCTACCCGGAGGCGGTGGCCGCCATGGAGGAACGGGTGGCCGCCATCCGCGCCGGCACCGCCCCGGAACTGGTGTGGCTGCTGGAGCATCCGCCCCTCTATACCGCCGGCACCAGCGCCAAGACGGAGGACCTGCTGGACCACGGTCGCTTCCCCGTGTTCCAGACGGGACGCGGCGGGCAGTACACCTATCACGGGCCGGGCCAGCGCGTGGCCTATGTCATGCTGGACCTGCTGAAACGCGGGCCCGACATCCATGCCTACGTCACCAACCTGGAGGAATGGATCATCCGCACCCTGGCCCAGTTCAACATCAAGGGGGAGCGGCGCTGCGGCCGGGTCGGCATCTGGGTGGACAAGCAACCCTACGGCGGGCTGGCCGGGCAGGAGGACAAGATCGGCGCCATCGGCGTGCGTGTCCGCCGGGGCGTGACCTTCCACGGCATCTCCCTGAACGTGGATCCGGACCTTAGCCATTTCGGCGGCATCGTCCCCTGTGGCATCACGCAGTATGGCGTCACTTCCATGCATGCCCTGGGACACCTGGCCACCCTGCACGAGGTGGACGCGGTCATGCGCGACTCGTGGAACGGGGTGTTCGAAAGCCCCGATGGCCGCGCCATGGAAGCATGCACCCGCTAACCGGGTATCCGTTAGACACCTGAACGACCGATAGATGTACCCCATTCTTCAGCCAATGCATAATGGGGTATGCGTGACATCGGCTGGGGGCGTCCATGGAAACCGCGATCATATCTGGGCCTGTTGCCACACCCAACCGCCACACCTTTTACATGGCGATGGCCACCGCTTTCATGGCGATCGCGTTTGGCGGCTTCATCCCGACTTATTGGAAGCCAGTGATCGATGGCACCTTTCACAGGCCCGCCATCATCCACATCCATGGCTTCGTCCTGTTTTCCTGGTGCGTATTCTATTTCGCGCAGACCCTGCTGGCGGCGCGCGGGCGCACGCCCGACCACCGCAGTTGGGGCCTGGCCGGAATCGCGCTGTTCAGCGTGATGGTGTGCACCATCCTGGCAGGCCAGGTGGCGATCCTGAACCTGAACGAGCGGCTGGGTTTCGGCGATGAGGCCAGGCGCTTCGCCGCCGTTTCGCTGACGGCGCTGCCGATGCTCATCGCCGTCTTCATCCTGGCCATCACCATGGTCCGCCGTCCGGAGGTGCACAAGCGCCTCATGGTCCTGCTCATGGCCATGCTGATGCAGCCAGCGATCGCGCGCGTGTTCGTCGCGCTGCTGGCACCCGCCGGCGCCGCGGCGGAGGGGCCGCCACCACCAGTCTTCGTGGCCATCCCCCCGGGCCTGGTGGCCGACCTGCTGCTGGTGGTCGCGCTGGTTCACGATTGGCGGACCCGGGGGCGGCCGCACCCGGTCTATGCCTACGGGCTGCCCCTGGTCATCCTGAACCAGTTCATGGTGCTACCGGTCGCCGGCACTGCCGCCTGGATGGGCTTCGCCGGAGCCTTCGCCAAACTGCTGGGATGAAGGCCCCGGCCTCGCCCAATCAGCCCTTGGCCTTCAGCAGGTCGCGGATTTCCTCCAGCAGGGCCTCCTGCCGGGGCGGAGCGGAGACGGCCTTGGTGCGGAAGCGGTTCACCTGCCTCACCAGCAGGAACACGGCTCCCGCCACGATGAAGAATCGAATGACGACATTGATGAAGACGCCATAGTTGATGGTGGCGGCGCCCGCATCCTGCGCCGCCTTCAGGCTGGCGTAATGCTCCCCATTCAGCGCGACGAAGTAGCTGGAGAAGTCGATGCCGCCCATGAGGTAGCCGATGGGGGGCATGATCAGGTCATTAACCAGCGAATTGACGATGCCGGTGAAGGCGGCGCCGACGATGATACCGACCGCCAGGTCGATGACGTTGCCCCGGCTGATGAACGACTTGAATTCTTCCCACATGGCCCTGTCCCCTTCTTCCGCAGGCGCCCCGGTTGGATGGGACGCTTCATGGGTTGACGGGCACAGTATGCAGGCTGGGGCCCTCCGGGGTCACTACCCACAGGATGTAGATGGCTCCGGATGGATATCCCGGCTGGCGGATGTCAAAATGGAAAGGCCGGCTCCGTCACCGGGCCGGCCCTTCCCATACACTCTATGCCTTGCTCTCAGGCCAGGACGTACAGACCGCGCTGGCCTTCCATGGGCTTGAACCGGTCGGTGATCCCCAGGACGGTCTCGGCACCCCCCAGGTACAACACGCCGTCGGGCGGCATCTGCTTGGCGATCGCCTCCAGCACCTTGGTCTTGGTCGGCTGATCGAAGTAGATCAGCACATTGCGGCAGAACACCACGTCGAACTGGCCCAGCGGCGACAGATCGGTCAGCAGGTTGTATTCGCGGAAGGTGGCCATCTGCCGAATCTGCGGCGCCAGTTGCCACTTGTCGCCCACCTGCTTGAAGTACTTCACCAGGTGGGTGATGGGCAGGCCGCGCTGCACCTCGAACTGGGTGTAGATGCCGTTGCGCGACTTCTCCACCATTTCCGAGGACAGGTCGGTGCCCACGATCTCGATACGCCAGCCGTTCAGGCGGATGGAATCCTCCGACAGCATCATGGCCAGGGAATAGGCCTCCTGTCCGCTGGAGCAAGCCGCCGACCAGACGCGGATGGCCTTCTTCGCCGCCCGGCTTTCCAGCAAGGCGGGCAGGACCACCTGCTTGAACTGGTCGAACGGCTTCTGGTCACGGAAGAATGACGACTCGTTGGTCGTCATCGCCTCCGTGATGTCCTTCAGCAGGTTTTCGTCCTTACGGGCGCGAACCGTGGCCGCCAGCTCATCCAGCGTCTTCAGGTTCCACTTGCGGGCCACGGGCATGAGGCGTGATTCCAGCAGATAGGCCTTGTCCTTGGTCAGGACCAAGCCCGAACGCTGCTTCAGCATCGTGCAGAACATGTCGAAGTCTTCGACCTTCATGCCGCCGTCCTCAGTGCGATCTTGCGGATAAACGGACCGATCTCCTTCAAGGGTAGGATGGAACTGCACAAGCCGGCCGTCGCGACCGCCCCCGGCATGCCCCACACCACGCTGCTAGCCTCGTCCTGGCCAACAACCATCCCCCCGGCTTGGACCACGTGGTCGCAGCCACCGCGACCGTCATGCCCCATGCCGGTGAGGATGACCGCCAACACCTTACGCCCATAAATCTTAACAATACTGCGCAACATCGGGTCGACCGCCGGCCGACAGAAATTTTCCGGCGGATCCTTGGTCAGTTGCACCGTGGGCACGCCGTTGCGCGACACAAGCAGGAAATGGTTGTCGCCCGGGGCCACATAGGCGCGGCCACCGACGATGGGCTCCCCGTCCTTGGCCTCCGCGCATTCGATCCCGCACTGGCGGGAGATGTGCTCGGCCAGGATGGTGGTGAAGGTCGCCGGCATGTGCTGGGTGATGACGATGGGCTGCTGTAGCCCCCCGCGGAAATTGGCCATCACCTCGAACAGCGCCTGGGGGCCGCCGGTGGAACTGCCGATGGCGATGATGTCCGGGCGGATGTCCGGCGCCGGCCGCAAGGTCACGGGGCCCGGGTCCAACAGGCGGCTGCGGAACGGCGACGGTGCCGCCGGAGCAGGGGTACCGCCCGGCGCCGGGGCGACACCCGGCGCCGGGGGCGTGATGGGACGCGGCGCTACCGGCCGGCTGGGGGTGGCCTTCGATGGATCGGCACGGCGCGCGGCCTCGGCGAAAGCGCGAACCTTGGCCACCAGTTCCGCCTTGAAGCTTTCAGCACCCGTCAGTTCCCGCGTCGAGGACGGCTTGGTCACATAATCTGACGCGCCGGCGCGCAGCGCTCGCAGGGAAATGTCGGCATTCTTGGCGGTCAGCGTCGAGGCCATGATGACCTTGACGTTGGGGTCGGCGGCGATCAACTGCGGCAGGGCCGTCAGCCCGTCCATCACTGGCATCTCGATGTCCAGGACGATGACGTCCAGGGTCTGACGCTGCAGCGTGTTGATGGCCATCTGGCCGTTGGCCACTGAGGCGACGACGCGGATGTCGTTGTCGCTTTCCAGGGTGCGTGTCAGCAGGCCACGGATGACAGCCGAATCGTCCACGACCATGACCCGGTACGGCTCGGTCGTTGCGGCCGACGGGGACGCGGCCTGGGATCGTCCGGGGATATCGATCATGATCTTATGGTTCCCGGGCGTCAGAGAAGCCCGACCTGCTCGAACTTGGTTTGGATAATCTCACTGTCGAAGGGCTTCATGATGTACTCGTTGGCCCCGGCCGACAGCGCCTCCTGTATGTGGGCCAGATCGTTCTCGGTGGTGCAGAACACCACCTTGGGCGAATGGCCCCCCGACATCTTGCGCAGCCGGCGCAGGAATTCGATGCCGGTCATGACCGGCATGTTCCAGTCCAGCAGGATGGCATCGGGCATGGATACCGCGCACAGATCCATGGCCTGCTTGCCATCCTCGGCCTCTGAGCAGGTGAAGCCCAGCTCTTCCAGGATTTTGCGTGCGACCTTGCGGACGACACGGCTGTCATCGACGACCAGGCAGGACTTCATGCAAAGGACCTCGGTTGCTAAGCGCTCGAAAGCACCGGTGGATGAGCCCAGGCTCAGGCGGCTTCGGTATTAGCGAAATTCAACAACCGCGACACGTCAAGCACAACGAGAAGATTTTCACGAAGACGATAAATACCCGTGGACACTTCGCGCCAACGCGCGTCCATGGTGGCGGGCTGACGCTCGAAGTCATCTGAGGTCAGGCTCAAAACTTCGCCGACGCTGTCGACCATCAGCGAGTAGAGCTCACCCTTATGGTCCACGACGATGCTCATGCCGGGCTTGTCGGCGGCACGGGGCGGCAGGCCCAGGCGCAAGCGCACATCGATGGCGGTGACGATGCGGCCGCGCAGGTTCAGCGATCCGGCGACTTCCGGCGGGGCCAGCGGGATGCGGGTGATGCGCTGGGGTCCCAGCACGTCCTGGACCTGCAGGACCGGGATGCCGAACACCTGGTCGGCGATGGTCATGGTGACGAAGTCTTCGTTCTTGACGACCGCGACTTCAGTGCTGGCGGTGCGCTTGGCGGGCAGGTTCGTACTCATGCGGCACCCTTGGTCTCGGAGATGGTCTGCTGCAGCGTGAAGAGCAGCGCGTCACGGTCGAACTTCGCCACGTAGTCGGTGAAGCCGGCCTGGCGGCCGCGATCGAGGTCGCGTGGGGTGGCGTGGCTGGACAGGGCCACCAGCGGGACGTTCTGCCAGCGGCTGTTGCCGCGGACGGCCTGGGCGAATTCCAGCCCGCTCATGCCCGGCATCTCGATATCGCTGACGATGACATCGAAATCCTCGCCGGATTCGCAGAGGCCCAAGGCCTCATCGGCACTCTGCACCGCCGTGACGTTGTAACCGGACACGGTCAGCAGCGGCGTCAGCAGGTTGCGGAAGAAGGGGCTGTCGTCGACCAGCAGCACCTTGTGCAGGCGCTCATCCTCAAAGCGGTCGGTGGCGTTGCCGAACCAATCGCGGAAAGCCTGGGTCAGGTAGAAGCCGGCGTCGATGACGTCCGTCGCCTTGTCGGCGATGATGGCGCTGCCCATGAAGCCGGCGCGTTCCGTGCCCAGTTCCACCTGCAGGCGATCCTCGACGATATCGATGATCTCGTCCACAACCAAGCCCATGGACCGGTCGCCATCGGCGAACACCAGCACCGGCTGGCGCTTGTCGCGCTGCACCTGCCAGGACGGGTCGATCGGCACCAGCGGCATCAGCTTGCCGCGGTACTGCACCACCGGCTGGCCGTTGGAGGTTTCGACCTGGTTGAGGTCGACGTCTTCCAGGCGGGCCACCAGCGACAGCGGGACCGCCTTGGGTGCGCCGTCACCGGCGCGGAACAGCAGCAGGGCCATGCGGTCGTCCTGAAGGGTGGACTGCTTCCCCTCCGGCGCCGGCGGCGTTGTCGTGCACCCCCCCCGGAAATC
>NZ_BACU01000125.1 GCF_000333275.1 Azospirillum sp. B4
GATGCCGGTTTCCGGATCCGGGGTGATGTTGGAAGAGTAGAGCGTACCGAAGGGCGTCGGCATGGGGCGGGCGCCGGCGAACAGCGGGCCGCCCGGCAGCGTATGGCAGGCGACACAGTCACCGGCCCGCGCCAGGTATTCCCCCTGCTTGACCAGATCGACCTTGGAGGCTGCTTGGGCGTGCCCGACGCCAAGCAGAATCGTCACGGCGAAGAGCAAGCCAAAAATCCGACGCAGAAACTGGACGGCCGGACGCGGCATCGGTGGGTGATGGCGCATCAGTGTCCCCCCTCCAGAGGCTGGCTGCCGCAGGCCAGCGGCATGGCGTTGCTTCCTTTCCGGGCCGGCGACGGATCCGCCGGCATGGGAAGGGAGGACAGCCAGGCGGCGACGGCCGCGACATCGGCCTCGGTCAGGCTGCTAGCAATGGTCTGCATGCAATCCGGCGCGATGGCGGTGCGCGTGCCGTAGCGGAAGGCGCCCAGCTGCGCGCTGATATAATTGGCGCGCAAACCCACCAGGCCGGGAACGCCCGGCTCCATGCCCGTGAAGGTGGGGCCGTGGCAGCTGCCGCAGGGGGGAACACCGGTCGCGGGATTGCCCTGGGTCACCAGCGTCTGCCCACGGTCCAAGACGTCCTTGCCGGCGTCGGTCGGCGGGCGCGGCGGCAAGGGCGGGCGCTGGGCGGCGTAATACTCCGCCATCTTGCGCAGGTAATCGTCGGGCTGGAATTCCAGCAGGTAGTTCATGGGCGCGTACTTGCGCCGGCCGTCCCGGAACGCGACCAACTGGTTCAGTAGATAGCCGGCCGGCTTGCCGGCGAGGCGGGGGAAATAGTCGCTGTCCGTCCCCGCCCCTTGGGCGCCATGGCAGGCCGCGCAGGCGAGCAGACGCTCATCCATGCCGTCCTTGCCATCAACGGCTGCCTGCGCCAACACCGTGCCGGCGACGGGCAGGGCCAGGATCAGGGATAGAAAAGCCGCCAACAAGGTCCGAAAGTAAAATGCCCCGCAAATAGCCATTACACTCTCCCTTAATTGTAATGGCAGCCCCATCGTACGGAACAAGGCGCCAGCTACATGGAGGAGTATTGTTAGCCAGCAATGAATTTTCTTTGGCCGGCAAATGAAAATCACATGTTGCGAGCGAATATGAAAGATAGCTCAGAAACCCCCGGTGTTATCGCTCAGCATGGGAAACCTTGACCGGGGCGATGCGCTTCAACAGCTTATAACAGCAGAAACATGCCTTGGCACCACCTCATTCGGTTACGGAAGTGTTCAAGCAACTGTCGATTGGGTAGGGCGGCGCCCTGCCCTCGTCTACAGTGCCGATCGCTTGGGTCAAGCCTCTCCACACCAGGGCGTCCATTCTGCAAATCCAGCTGGTCGCCAACGCCCCTATCGCCAGACGGGAAAGCCCAATACGGCCCCCAGCTCAACCGAAAGGCGCACGCCGAACGCCAGAATGTCCTTGGACTGATGGACGGCGCCGGGACGCAGGATGTTGTCCGGGTCCAGGACGTACTGGATGTTGGGGCTGACCTTGATGCCGCGCGCGACCTTGTAGCCATAATTGATTTCGAAGATGCCTTCGGCGTCATGCACGGGATCCGTGCCGCCGGCCGCGGCACGGGAGGCGCGCAGGAAATCCACCTCACGTGGGCCCAGTTGGATATAGCTGCCGACGATGCCGAAGGTGTCCTCCGGCCGGCTTTCGAATGGCCCCGTCAACACGAAGCCCAGCAACGTCTGCCTCTTGAATTGGGTATAGTTCGCAGTCGACCCGATCATGCCACCGAACAGCGTCAGGTTACGCTGCCGGTCCCCGCCGAAGCGGGCCACCACCATGTCCCCCATGGCGTACCAGCCGGTTTGGCCTTCATCATGGACCAGTGCTGCGCCTTTGTAGGCGATGCGCGACAAGCCACGGCTATTGAGGAACGGGTCGGAAACGGGGGAGGTGTTGCGGAAGCCGCCCAAGCGCACGTGATAAGCATGGTCTTCCAGGGGTGACGCGGACTGGAATCCCATTTCCCCCGCGGTTTGCACCCCGGTCCCGCCCTTGGTCGACCAGTCGAACCCGTTGGTGGGGATCAGGGAGGTGTTGGCTTCGAACGCGCCCGCCTGAACGTAGAAGGTCTTGGACACGTTTGCCTTCACCCGCCCGCCCCAGGTGCCGTAGGGAAAGAACGATAGGGCTTTGTTTTGGATGGGCAGAACCGCGGGATTAAAGCAGACGGAATTATTTTGGAAGTTGCAGTAGATGGTTGAGGCGTTAAAGAAGGTCAGCGCCGAGACGCGGCCGCCGGTGACGTTGATCTTTCCGTCGAACAGGTCCTGGTCCAGCGACAGGGCGGAGAGGCGCATATTATGGTAGGTCTTGAAGCGCGTCTGAAAGCTGACGGCATTCAGGTGTGCTCAGCGGCCAGCGACGTGCCGATCGAGTCATTGATCGACATATGGAAGTCGCCCCCCGACA
>NZ_BACU01000124.1 GCF_000333275.1 Azospirillum sp. B4
TGGACCTCGAAGTGCCGCTGCCCACCACGGCGTCACCGCCGGCGACGTACAGGTCGATCTTCCATTCACCGCGTGGCGCCGCGGCACTGATGGGGATGTCGACGCTGCCAGCGCCGCTGGCCAGTTTGACGGTCAGGTGCGCGGCCTCCACCCCATCGCTGCGGCGGACGACGGCGGCCACACTGTCCACCCCCGTCGTGCGGATCTGGGCGTCGCGCAGCACGAAGGCGGCGTGCACCGTCTCCCCCGGGCGATAGATGCCCCGCTCGGTATAGACATAGGCGTCCAGCGGTCCCGGATCCGGGCGGCCATCGGCGCCCCGGGCGCTGAAATCGAAGGCGGCCCGGTCCAGCGACAGCGCGGCGAAGTCGGCCGGCGCGCTGGCGAAGGGGATCAGCGACGCGCCACCGGCGAACGCCTCCACCAGAGCCGGGCGCGCCCCGCCCTTGCCACGCAGCAGGCCGATGGGGAAGCGGGCGATGCCGTCGCCATCGGTCTTGGCCTCACCCAGCGTGCCGGAATCATGGCCCAGCAGCACCACCCGGGCGCCGTAAACAGGCGTGGCCTTGGCCAGGGAGCGGGCGACGACGGTCAGCCCGTCCCCCCCGGTCAACGCCGTCAGCGCCATGTCGGTTTCAACCAACCAGCGGGCGGCAGTGCGGGCGTCACGCTCCTCATAGCGGGCGTTGGCCCGGTCCTTGGCCAGCTTCTCATCCTCCACCACCAGCAGGTAAGCACCGGGCTGGCGTTCCTTGAGCACCTGGTCGAGGGGGAAGTTGGTGACCGTCCGCTTGTTCAGCGGACCCTTGGTGTCCATGGTGCCGGTCCATACCGGCCGCACCTTCTCATCCNACAGCTCCTCGACGCTCCATCCCGTCGGATCCTGGTTCAGGGGCAGGTTGGCCAGGGCGGTTTCCGGGGCGCGATAGAGGCTGAGCGTCACCCGCGCGATGTTGATGGTCTCCACCCCCACCCCGGCGTTGCCCACGCGCGGCAGCACATAGCCGGTACCGGCGATTCGCACGCTGCCTGGCAGATCGTGCATCGTGA
Source organism: Azospirillum sp. B4 (assembly GCF_000333275.1). Lineage (GTDB taxonomy): Bacteria > Pseudomonadota > Alphaproteobacteria > Azospirillales > Azospirillaceae > Nitrospirillum. The sequence goes on from NZ_BACU01000124.1 coordinate 1,051, forward strand.
GGTGGAAGGTCAGGTTCTTGGGCAGGGTGTTGCCATCGGCGGCGGGCAGCCCGGCCCGGATGGTGACGCTGTAGGCCTTCCCCGGTTCCAGCCCACTGAGGCACAGGCGGCGGTCGGTGGCCGTGACGGCAACGTCCGTCGCCGGTTCCAGCGCCACGAAGCCGGACAGGTCGTCCCGGTTCTCCGCCAGCGCCCGGTTGAACCAGACGCAGGCACCGGTGGCGTCCGTGTCACTTTGCGCCAGGTTGCCCGAGGGCACCAGCTGCCCGGTGGCCATCGCGGGCGGGCATGGGGAAGCGACGGCCAGCAGCAAGGCTGCGATAACCAAGCGGGCGGCGAACGCGACGCAGTGTCTCATGCGAGACCCCGGATATGAGGAAGGGGCGGCGGAACGGCCGCGGCGATGGATCCTGGCGACGGCATTGCGGCGGCGTCAAGGCCGATCGACAATCATGGCGTTCATCGCCATCGGGATTATGCCGCGCAGGTGGCTTGCCCCGGTTTCCAATGCGATCCGCCAAATGCGGCAAGCATGCAAAAGCGTGGTTGTGTCCGGCACAGTGATGCCCCACCATCCGCGCCATAATCTTTGTGAAATTTAAATAAGGAATTGTCTGGATGTCCGCGCCTGTGCCCCCCCGCACCGCCGACCTGCACCCGTCGTTGGGCGCCAGCCTGTCGGGCACGAACCTGGAGCGGGCGGGCGATCACAACCAGCGGGTCATGTTGCAGGCCATCCGCGTCAGCGGCCCCATCACCCGGGCGGAGTTGGCGACCATCACCGGCCTGACGGCACCAGCCATCGCCAACATCACCAAGCGCTTGCTGAATGACGACCTGATCATGGAGGTGGGCCGCCTCCATGGCGCCCGGGGCCAGCCGGCCATGCGCCTGGCCATCAATCCCGACGGCTGCTTCTCCATCGGTGTCAACATCGACCGCGACCATGTCACCGTGCTGGTGCTGGACCTGCTGGGCCAGGTGCGGCACCGCGCGACGCTGGAGGTGGACTTTCCCCTGCCCGACGCGGTCGCCACCTTCTTCAAGGAACAGGTGGACGCGTTGCTGGCCGGCGGCGCCTTCCCGCAGGAGCGCATCGCCGGCATTGGCGTCGCCATGCCGGACGACCTGGGCCGGGTGAACCTGCCCAACCGCCCCGCCAGCTATGAGGCGTGGAACACCGTCAACGTGGCGCGCCTGTTCTCCGCCATCCTGCCCTTGCCCGTGTTCCTGGAGAACGACGCGGCGGCGGCGGCCCTGGGTGAGTTGCAGTTCGGCCATGGCCTGCACGACCCCAGCTTCTTCTACATCCTGATCAGCCGTGGCCTGGGTGGCGGCATGGTCATCGACGGCCAGTATTTCCGGGGCGCCCAGGGCCGCAGTGGTGAGATCGGATTCCTGCCCGTCGCCTCGCCCCGCACGCCGGCGACCTCGCTGCAGGAGGCGGTGTCGCTGTCGGCGCTATTCGGCTTCCTCAAAGCCAACGGCTACCCCTTGAGCCAACCGGACCAGTTGGCGCAGCTGGACACCACCGGCCAGGCGCTGGTCGACCAGTGGCTGGATCTGGCGGCGGAGCTGCTGACCGCCCCCATCATCGCCATCAGTTGCCTGGTCAATCCCGAAGCCGTGTTCCTGGGGGGACGCCTGCCCACGGCCCAGCTGGACCGGCTGGCGCAGCTGATCACCGAGCGGCTGCTGACCCACGCTGGCGCGGTCCCCGTCATCGCCCCGGTTTATCGCGCCGCCACCGCCATGGACGCGCCGGCCGTGGGCGCCGCCATCCTGCCGTTCAACGACCGCCTTCTGCCATCACGTACCGCCCTGATGAAGACGGCCGCCGCCTGATGGCCATGACGCTTGCGCCATTCGTTCCCTGATTAATATTTCAATTTTCATTTTTAAGACGACAAACTATGGTCCCCTCAACGGTTGGTCAGTCCCCGCCGCGTGGGTGGCCAGCATCGTTCCCGCCTGCCGGGCGATTCCTCCGGTGGGCGTGGCGCCACCTGCCTCTGGTCCCCCTGATAAGGAACACCGCATGCCATCCGCAGCGCTTCTTGATGCCGCCGCCGTGCGCGGCCAGTTGAAGGCCTGGCTGGTGGAGCACGCCTATCCCCTGTGGTGGGAGGCCGGGGCCGACCGGCTGAACGGCGGCTTCCATGAGAAGCTGGACCTTGCGGGCCGCCCCACCAGCGATGCCCGCCGGGCGCGGGTCCAGGCCCGTCAGGTCTATGCCTACGCCGTCGCCGCCAGGTCCGGCTGGAACGGCCCGGTGCGGGAGGCGGCGGAACACGGCCTGACCTTCTTCTTGAACCACTACCGCCGCCCCGACGGCCTGTTCCGCACCAAGGTGGCGCCGGACGGCACCGCCCTGGACGACACCGTGGTGCTGTACGACCAGGCCTTCGCCCTGTTCGCCCTGGCCGCCGCCCAATCCGCCACGCCGGAGGACCGCAAGGCGGAGGAGATGGCGGTGGCGCTGCGCCAGCGCTTGGCAGACACCCTGCGCCACGCCCAGGGCGGGTTCGAGGAAAGCCACCCCCGCACCCTGCCCCTGCTGTCCAACCCGCATATGCACATGCTGGAAGCGTCCCTCGCCTGGATGGAGCAGGGCGGCGACGGCGGCTGGCGCGCCCTGGCGGAGGAGATCGTCACCCTGGCGCTGACCCGCTTCATCAACGACGACAGGGGCGGGCTGAAGGAATTCTTCGACGGCGACTGGCGCCCCGTGGCCGGCACCCAGGGCCGCATCGTGGAGCCGGGGCACCAGTTCGAATGGTCGTGGCTGATGCTGCGCTGGGCGGCCCTGACCGGAACCAAGGCGGCGTCGGATGCCGCTTGGCGCATGATGGCCATCGGCGAGGGCCCCGGTGTGGACCCGGCGCGGGGCGTCGCCATGAACGCCCTGCTGGACGATCTGACGCCACATGACCCGATCGCCCGCCTGTGGCCGCAGACGGAACGGATCAAGGCCGCCGTGCTGGCGGCGTTGGCCACCCGCGACAACACCGACCGCAGCGACGGCTACTGGACCATGGCCGCCAACGGCGGGCGCGGCCTGATGAAATACCTCGACACGCCGGTGAAGGGCCTGTGGCGCGACCGCCTGAACCCCGACGGCACCTTCGTGGAAGAGGCGGCGCCGGCCAGCAGCTTCTACCACATCGTTTGCGCCATCCAGGAACTGGATCGCGCCCTGGCCACCGTCGGCCATCCATAGAGTGGCTGCCCCAGGATAGTGGATTGATGGCGGACCAGCGCCGCTTTAGTTTCGGCCCCACAATGAATAAGGGGCGGTGACATGCGGCGTCTGATCATCCTGATGGGGCTGTTGACCACCACGCCGGCCTGGTCGGCGGTGGAGCGGGTGGAGATCACGGAGCGGACGGTGCTGGCCGAGGGGGCCACCTTCGGCGCCGTGGGCACGTATGAGAAGATCCGGGGCACGGCCTGGGTCAGCCTGGACCCCGCCCTGCCGGCCAACGCCGGCATCACCGACCTGGGCCTGGCCCCCAAGGACGATCACGGTCGCGTCGTCTTCGCCACCGATTTCCTGATGCTGCGCCCGACCAACGCGGGCCAGCGCAATGGCGCCCTGTTCTACGACGTCAACAACCGGGGCGGCATCGCGGCATTGGGCCAGGTCAACGGCCGGGTGCCGGCGCGCAATGACCCCACCACCCTGGCCGACACCGGCAACGGCTTCTTCTTCAAGCGCGGCTTCACCCTGTTATGGTCCGCCTGGACCTGGGACGTGCAGCCCGGTGGCCCCGGTGACAGGCCTTTCATCCTGAAGCCGCCCGTGGCCAAGGATAAGGGCGGGCCGATCACCGGCAAGGTCGCGTACGAGTTCATCGTCGACAAGCCGGCGAAGACCGCGCCTTACGTCGGCATGAAGGGCATCCCCTATCCCTTCGCCACCGCCGGCGCGCCCGACGCCGTGCTGACAGAGCGGGATGCCCCGGAGGCGCCGCGCCACCCGATCCCCCGCGCCACCTGGGGCTTCGTGGAAAACCCGGACGGCGCCCTGCCGGTGGAGGTGCGCCTGGAGGGCGGCTTCCAGACGGGCAAAATCTATGAGGTGGTGGTCCCCTCCCGCGATCCCTATGTGGTGGGCGTGGGCCTGGCTGGCATCCGCGACCTGCTGTCCTTCTTCAAGACCCAGCCCTTCGCCGGGCAGCAGCCGCTGGACCGCGCTCTGATCTTCGGCATCTCCCAGTCCGGGCGCGTCATCGACACCATGCTGTACAACGGCTGGAACCGGGATGAGGAAGGACGGCCCGCCTTCGACGGCGCCTATGCCCAGGTGCCGGGTTCCGGCAAAGGTTCTTTCAACCAGCGCTTCGGCCAGGCCACCCGGCATTTCAGCCCCCTGGTGGAGCAGATCTATTATTCCGACGCCTTCCCCTTCACCACCACGCCCTCAACCGACCCAGTTTCGGGCGCGAGCGGGTCGATGTTGGATGGCGCGCGGGCGGCCGGGCTGCTGCCCAAGATGATCTTCGCCAACACCTCAGCGGAGTACTGGAACCGCTCCGCTTCCCTGCTGCACACCACGCCGGACGGGGCGGCCGACGCCACCATCGCCCCCTCGGCCCGCATCTACCTGCTGGCCGGGTCACAGCACTATGTCGGCCGCAGCCATGAGCGGGCGCCCTTCACCGCCTGCGTCAATACCACCAACCATTATCCGGTGGAGCGCGCCCTGATCGTGGCGCTGGACAACTGGGTGCAGGGCAAGGGCCAGCCACCCGCCAGCGCCGTGCCCAGCCTGGCGGACGGCACCTTGGTCGTGGCGGAGGCGTACAAGGCCGCCTTCCCCAAGGTGCCGGGCCTGACCCCGCCGGCGTCCCCCCTGATGCCGCCGCGCCTGGATTTCGGCCCGCGCTATGCCCAGGGCATCGCCGACACGGTTCCGCCGGTGCGGGGCGCCCCCTACCCCACCCGCGTGCCCGCCCCCGATGCCGACGGCAACGACCGCGCCGGCGTCCGCCAGGTGGAGCTGGAGGTGCCGCTGGGCACCCACACCGGCTGGAACCTGCGGGCACCGGAAACGGGATTCGGCACCTACCAGGGCCGCTTCGACGGCTCCTTCGTGCCCTTCGCCCGGACGGAGGCGGAGCGCATCGCGGCCCACGACCCCCGCCCGTCCCTGGCGGCGCGCTATCCCAGCCGGCAGGCCTTCCTGGACAAGGTGCACGCCGCCCTGATGCGCGAGGTGGCGGCGGGCTTCGTCCTGGCCGAGGAGGTGGACGACCTGGTGGCCGACCAAGGCGCGCTGTACGACCGGATCCTGACGCACGACCCGGCGGATCCGGGCTGTGGCTACTTGTTCGGTAACTAACGCTCCACCATCGCCAGCCTTGGCGCCCATAGACAAAAACCCCCGCCACCAGCCGGTGACGGGGGTTTTTATTGCGAAAGGCGGACAGCCCTTACGAAACCGGGCGCACCAGTTCCAGGCTGTCACCGACGCGGCGCACGTGCAGTTCCAGGGCCGGCTGGCCAACGCCGCGCGGCACGGACACCACCGTCTCCTGGTCAGGCGCCAGGGTGGAGACGAAGCGCACGGTGCTGGACGGGTCCTGCGTGCCGGCGGTCACCACCACCTGATAACCAGCCTTGGTGGGGTGGTAGTAGAGGTTGACGTCCACCGCGTCGAACTTCGCCTTCAGGGCGGTGTCGGCGGACAGGGTTTCGGCACGGGCGATCGTCACCAGGCCCACGGCACCGGCGACGACGGCGGAAAACAGGATCGAATGAGCGGCGAAGGAGCGGGTCATGGCGGAAGCCTCGGCGAAAAGGACGGCAGCAATATGCTGCATCTGCGAAGAACTATATGGCGGTTGCGAAGAGATAGACAACGGTGTCAGTCGCTCAGCGGCCATGCAGTCCTCGAAGGGCGGCATTAACGATGATTCTGGGCCGATACGGACCAGATCCATGGTGACAAAGGCAGGATAGGCCTACCCTCGCACGTCCTGAATGACCGATAAGCCACCTTTCAGGACGCGGGACCGCCCGCCAGGCGACGGCGACCCGCCGATTTCGCGTCCGCGAAGTATGGAAAATCGACGAAGCCCCACCGGTGGGGCGGCCGTGTCGCGGAAACGACTTCAAACGCCGCTATCCTCCGACCGCTCGTGCGGGGTCCTCTCCTCCCGGGCGCTCCTCCCTCCTTAAGACAAGGTGCCGGCCTATGCGACGTCCCCCCTCCCGAGTGAAGCGCGTCCTGCGCCGGGGCCTGTGGCTGACGGCATGCTTTTTCGCCGTCCCTTCCGCCGCCTGGGCCTGGAGCAACCATACGCTGTGCACCTGGCAAGCCGTGGCCGTCCTGCCGCAGATCGCCCAGCGCACCGTGCCGGCGGAGACGCTGGCCAGCTTCCTGTCCATGGAGGCGGAGCATCTGCCTCAGGTTCTGGAGGATGAGGAGCGGTGGGCCCGGGCCACCGTTCCCTCCTACGCGCCCCGGCCCGACGCGCTGGCCTTTCAGGCTGCCAGGGATGCGGACGCGACCACCCTCCGCCGGGCCTTCCTTCGCGCCATCCGCGCGAACGAGGATATGCCGCTGAACCTCTACCTGCAGCGGCCGCCGGGCACCGCCGTGCCGGCGGAGCGGATGATGGACTGGTCCGCCCTGAGTGTCCTCAAGGGCATGAGCGACCTGGACGCGCATAGCCTGGAACGGCTGGAGGATGGGGCGGCGGCGCCGGTGGCGGACGTGATCGCCACCGCCTCCAACGAGCCGGACTTCGGCTTGGACATCGCCCTATGGCAGGACAACGGCGCGCCGGAAGGTGCCGCTTACGGCTATGGCCCGCAGCCCTTCGGCAACCCGCGCCTGGAGTACAGCAGCCAGGCCCCCTTCCACATGGGCTTTTATCACGAAAGCGGCATCCTCTACCGCGCGGCGCCCTATCTGCAGAACACCTATCCGGAAGCCCGCATCCATCTGTACATGACGTTGTCGCGCTTCGCCTTCGCCCAGGGTCACCCCTACTGGGGCTGGCGCTTCGCCGGCTGGGCCGTCCATTACGTCCAGGACCTGGCCCAGCCCTATCACGCCCGGGTGCTGCCCGGTGTGGGCGTGCCCCGGATGCTGTGGACCAGTGTGCTGGACATGGCCGGCGTGCACGGCCCTAAGACCGCCGCCGTCAACCGCGTCACCAACCGCCATACCGTGCTGGAGAACTACCAGTACCACCACATGGCCGCCGCCTATGCCCAGGGCCGGATGGATGATCCGCTGCTGGCGGCGCTGCGCGACACGGCGGATGACACGGCGCTGCCCCGCCTGCTGCCGCCCTCGCCCCGCGACCTCATCACGGTGCAGTCGGCCGCCGTGGCCGACACGCTGGACGCCCAGTTGGAGCGCAGCTTCCCCGCCCACTACGTGACCGATCCGGACACCGACCTCGACGCCGTGCCCGACCTGGACATGGATGCCGTGGCGCGCCAGGCGCCGGAAGCGGAGCAGCGGAAGCTGACCGACCTGGTCGCCGCCCGCATGCGCCAGGTGGGCCGCGACACCCGCGCCCTCATCCGGGCGGTGGCGCCGACGGGCCAGGAGGCGGCCGCCGGCGGGGACGCCAAGCCCTGAGGCTTATCCTGCGGTGGCCGCCTCGCCGGTCGCCGCACCGGTCGGTAGAACAGCCGCGTGGATGGCACGGATCAGGTCGCTCTTCACCGCGGGAACAACGTCATCAACGGTAGAGAAACCGATCACGACATCCAGAGCCCGGCTGTCGCCGGTGCGGTCGAACAGCACGGTCGGCGCCGGGCTGATGCGCGGGTCGGCCGCCACGATACGGCGCACCGCCTCGGCCACACCGTCCAGGTCGCTGGTTTCCGGAATGCGGAAACGCAATTCCCCGGCATGGGCCGGCGCGGGATGGGTGCTGAGGTTGCGCAACACCTGGCCCCAGACGCCGCTGTTGGGGATGATGATCTGGATCTGGTCGTCAGAGATCAGTTCGGTCCAGAACAGCGACAGGTCCCGCACGGTGCCGGTGGCGCCGGCGACCACCACCTTGTCGCCGATCTTGAACGGCCGGAAAATCAGCAGCATGACGCCTGCCGCCAGGCTGGACAGGGTGCCTTGCAAGGCCAGGCCGATGGCCAAGCCGGCGGCACCGATGACCGCGACCAGGCTGGTCGTCTGGATGCCGAACTGCGCCAGGACCGCCAGGACGGTCAGCGTCAGCACGGCGTAGCGCGCCAGGCTGCTGAAGAAGCCGCGCAGCATGGCGTCGAAGTGGGGCGTGCGGGCCAGCATCGCGGCGACCATGCGGCCCACCTTGCCCGACAGCCACAGGCCGATCAGCAGGATCAGCATCGCGGCCAGCAGGTTGACGCCATTGGTGACGGCCCAGGGGACCAGGGCGTTGAGGCTGACCAGCAGCGCCTGGGTCTTCTGGTCCACCGTGTCGATCACGGGGACGTCCGCCATGGAAAGCAGGGGCAAACGCATGCACGGGGCTCCGTTGGTTACCGTAAACGCGGGCAACAGTAGTGGAGACCGCACGGTTCCGCCAGCGTCCGGCCCGTCGCTGAGCAACGGGAGAGGCCCTGGCTATTGCTGTGCGCCCGCGTAGTAGCGCGCGGCCTCGTCGATCTCGGCGGCGGTCATGACGCGGGCGATGTTGCGCATCTGCTGACCGATGTCGTTGTGCCGCGTGCCGGCCGCGAAGGCCACCAGCTGGGCCCGGATGTAGACGGGCGACTGGCCATCCAGCCAGGCGGCGCCAGGCTTCATGCTGAGCGTGCCGTGGCAGGCGCCGCAGGGGGCGATTCCCCGCACCGGGGCGCCGCTGATGACGATCCTTGGCGGCGGCGCGTCGGTGGGGATGTTCCAGGGCGCCCGCGGCAGATAGGCGTAGAAGGCCGCCAGGTCGCGCATGTCCTGGTCCGTCAGTTTGGCCACCAGCGGCTCCATGACGGCGCTGGACCGGGCACCCGACTTGAAATCCTGAAGCTGCTTGTAGATCACCAGGGGATGCTGGCCGGCAAGGTTGGGCGAGTCCGCCTCGCTCAGGCCCCGGGCGCCGTGGCACATGGAACATTGCAGCGCCAGGGTGGCGCCCCGGCCGACGGACGCGGCGTCGGCGCCCTTCAGCAGGGTCGGCGTGAGCGCCACCTGCGTCCCGCGGAAGTCGGGCTTGGTCACGCTTTTCGCCGGGCCGGGACGGAACACGCCGGCGGCGCTGCAAATCTCGCCCCAAATACCCCCGGCACCCTCCGCCGCCTGCCCCCGGTTCGATTGAAGGGACGGCAGCCAGAGGAAGCCGGCCAGCGCCGCCACCAGGAACAGGCCCGCCGTCACGGCGACACTGGTGGTAAACCACCGGTTACGGAAGGTGAACAGGGGCTCGATGCTCATTTTTGGGCTCCGACTGTGATGGCGGGCACGTCGGTACCAGGCGTGGTCAGCAGATGCAGGATGGGGAAGCCGTAGTTCACCAGGGTCAGGCCGACCATGAGGCTGAGCCAAAGCCCGTAGCTGTTGAGCGCCACAGGCACCCGCCGTGGCTGGTGCACGGCGACGCTGAACCGGTAGGGGCCGGGATCGATCTGTGGCGCGCGGTGCCCCCGGATCAGCACGGCCAGGAACAGGATACCGGACAGCACAAGGATGGCGCCGCCGATCACCGACATGATGACCCAATTGGCCTGTGGCGCCAGGGCCGGATCGGTGTAGTCGTAGTAGGCCATGCGACGCGGCATGCCCAGGATGCCGACCCAGTGCCAGGGGAAGGTCAGCACCATCATGCCGATGAACCAGGTCCACAGCTGCGCCCGGATCAGGCCGTGGCACTCCAGCGCCCGGCCGGTAAGGTGGGGCCAGACGTCATAGGCGATCGCGAAATACATGATGACGATGGCGCCACCGAAGATCAGGTGGAAGTGGCCGGTGATCCATTGCGTGTTATGGATCACCGCGTCCAGCTGATAGCTCATGTTGATCAGGCCCCCGGCGCCGCCGAAGCCCAGCATGACGAAGGAAAAGGCGATCGCCAGCATCATGGGGTTGCGCCAGGGCAGCGCCCGTATCCAGCCCAGCGCCCCCCGGCCGCCGCGCAGCCGCGCCGCGATCTCCACCGAGGCGCAGATGGTGAACACCGTCAGCAGGGTGGGCAGCGCCACCAGGGCGGTGAAGACGGAATGCAGGAACTTGAAGCCGCCGCCCACCTGCGGGTCCATGAACAGGTGGTGCACGCCGATAGGCATGGCCACCACCAGGAACAGGATGAAGGACAACCGGCCCATGGAATCGCTGTACAGCCGGCCGCCGATGGCGCGTGGCACGATGGTGTAGTAGGCGATGTAGGTGGGCATCAGCCAGAAATAGACGATGGCGTGCAGCGTCCAGGAGAAGAACACCCGCGCCAACCCGGCATCAATGGTGGTGCGCAGGCCCAACGCCACCGGCAGGATCTGGAACAGCAGCTCGATCGCCGCGCCCACCGAGGTCCAGGCCCAAAGGTAGGAGCCCGCGACATTGGCGAACATGGCCAGCGGCACGGCGGCACCGGGGTTGTCCTTCTTCCACCGGTAAAGGTTGACCGACATCAGCGCGACCCAGATCCAGGACCCCACCACCACCAGCACGACACCGATATAATAGAAGGGGTTGCCCACCAACGGCGGGTAGAAGGTGTACAGGACCGATGCCGCCCCCAAGGCGACCGGGATGACGGCGGTGATGGTGCCGACCACGGCCAGGCCGAATCCCACCCAGGCCCAGGCGCGCCCGATCAGCGGGCGCTTCAGCGCGGCCTCGGTGATGAAATAACCGAAGCCCATGGCCACCAGCGTGGGCAGCACGTAGGCCATGGCCGTGCCGTGTCCGGTGACCGACCGATAGTACCATTCCGGATTGCTGATCCAGGCGTGCAGGGGGCTGCGGATGAACATCTGCCACTCGCCCAGCAGCAGGGCACCGGCGAAGGCGGCGAAGGCCAGCCAGAAGTGGGCCAGGATGAGCCGTTTACTGGTCAACACAGCTGAGCCTCCGATGCCTGGTGGCCATCTCTTGGAACGTCGCCTTGTCCACGACCCTGATCCGGCCCCACATGCCCTCATGGCCGGTGCCGCAGAACTCATGGCAGGGCATGTGGCGCTCCCCCGTCGTCTCGAACCGGGTGGCGATGGTGGAGACGTAACCCGGGACCAGCATGACGTTCACGTTGGTGCCGTCGATCAGGAAACCGTGGACGACATCGGCGCTGGTCGCCCGGAAAGCGATGGGCGTCCCCACCGGCACCACGATACAGGCGGGCGTGAACGAATATTGCTGGCCAATGGCCCGGACCATGACCGACCCGTCCGGCTCCAGTGAACTGCCCAGGTTGGCCTCGGTGAATTCCCCCGCGATGTGCAGGGTGCGGGGATCGGCCGTCTCCAGCACCGGCTGGGGCATGGTCGCCTGGTGGATGCCGGCGAAGGCCGCCATGACGATCAGCAGGGCGACGATGCCGACCGACAGCGTCGCCCAGCGGCGCTCTATGCGCTCGGCGCGCTGGGCCCCCTCCCCGTGCGGTTCATGGTCGTGCGTCATCGGTGGGCAGCCTCCTCAGGGAACGGTCGCGCGCGGCACGAACACGAACAGGTAGAAGGCGAACCAGATCGCGACGACGATGGCGGTGGCGATACCCGCCAGCACGACGGCCCCCTTGGCACCGGACAGCACGATCCTATCCACGGCGTCGTCCTGGGCGTCGCCCGGGATATCCTGTTCCGAATTGATCATGGGCGGCCTCAATCCAGGGGGGCGGAGCGAAGTTGGTTGGCCTGGGCGGCGGTGACCGCGCCGGCCTTGTTGCCCCAGGCGCCGCGGATGTAGGTGACGACGGCCGCCACCTCCTCATCCGACAGCGACTGGGCGAAGGGTGGCATGCCATAGGGCATGGGGTTGCCCGTGGTGCCCGGCGGATAGCCACCGTTCAGCACCATGCGGATGGCGTTCACGGCGGAGGTCATCTCGATGGACTGGTTGTTGGCCAGCGGCGGGAAGTGCGGCGGCCTGCCCTTGCCGTCGCCGCCATGGCAGGTGGCGCACTGCGCGTCATAGACCGTCTTGCCCAGGCGGAACAGCAGGCTGCTCTCGGCCGAGGCGATGGCCGGCGGCGTCGCGTCCGGCGGACCGCCCTGCCCCAGGCTTTTCAGGTAGACGGCCATGGCCCGGGTATCAGCGTCGGACAGGTATTGCAGGCTGTCGTACACAACCTCCGCCATGGGGCCGTAGACGGCGCCCCGGGCGGATACGCCAGTGCGCAGCAAGTCGGAGATTTCCTGCAGGCTCCACTCCCCCAATCCCGCCTCCTTGTTGGAAGTCAGCGAGGGCGCGTACCAGTTCTGCATGGGGATCAGCCCGCCCTCGAAGGCCTTGCTGTCCGAACTGCCGCCCAGGGCGTTGATGGGCGTATGGCACATCGCGCAATGGCCCAGCCCCTGCACCAGATAGGCGCCCCGGTTCCATTCCGCCGATTTGGACGGGTCCGACTTGTATTCCCCCGGCTGGAAGAACAGCGTGCGCCAGCCCAGGATCAGCTGGCGGTTGTTGTAGGGAAAGCGCAGCTCATGCGGGCGGTTGGCCGACTTCACCGGCGGCACGGACTTCAGATAGGCGAAGATCGCGTCCGAATCCGCCCGCGTCACCTTGGTGTAGGATCCGAAGGGCATGGCGGGATAGATCAGGCCGCCATCGGGTGACCGGCCGTCATGCATCATCGTGTAGAACTGGTCGGCGGTCCATTTGCCGATGCCGGTTCCGGATCCGGGGGATGT
>NZ_BACU01000123.1 GCF_000333275.1 Azospirillum sp. B4
GGCCGAGCGGTTCGGGCTTGGCGCCTGGGAGTTCGCCCGCCTCAAGGACCGTGAGGCGAGGGATGCCGCCTGGATCGCCGGTTTGCGGGAACGCTATGTGAGGGCAGTCAATGTGGAGCTGGAGCGGGCCGGGGCGTTAAAGCGCTACGACTGCCGCAGCTATGAGGAGATGGGGATAGAGAAGGCGCCCTCCTCGCATCTGGGTCCTTCGGAGTCAGTCAAGCAGCGGGCTGGTGTCGAGACCAGGCTGGGCAGCGCCAACGCGCTGCGGGAGATCGACTGGCTTCAGGTATGTGAGCCCGATGCCATGGGTGTCGCTGTCATTGACTCCGCGGTGACGGCCCGTGCCAGGCGGATGTTGAAGGAACGCCCAGGGGACGCCCTGGGCCACCATGTGGCCTTGGCCAAGTTGACCTTGGCCAAGGCCGTCGAGGGTTGGCAGGCGGCGGCCACGGGGCTGGCCGAAGCCGAACTGGCTTGGTCGCGTCTGGAGCCCTGGAACAGGCTGTGGTCCCGCCGGCTTTGGGCGGAGCGTGAGCTTGAGGCTGCGGCCGGTCGTGACAGAAATCGAATGTCCACGTCTGCCGGCGCGCATGTCCTTCCTGCCTCGAACAGGAGGGTTGTCACGGACCTGGAGCGCATGGCGGCGGAGTCCCGCCTCGCCTGGGATGAGGCGTCGAGGGGGGACCCGGCCGGCGCCGAGCTGGCCAGGCGTACCCTTGAGGATCGTGATCAGGCGCGGGTCCGGTATGAGCGGGCGGGTGAGCAGGTGGCGGCCGGCACGGCCGCGCTTCGTTCCGAGGTCGTCGTTGCCGACCTGCAGTCGTCCCTGGCGGCTCGCAAGTCGCTTCGCGAGGCCTTGTCGTTGGACAGCCGTTCTGCAGAGGCCGAATGGGATTTGGAGTTGGTGCGCCGGCGGCGAGCCGCCATGGAGGCTGAAGACGCTGAGAGGCGCGCGCGATTGCTTCTGCGGGATGAAGCGCTGAGCCTCACGGGTGGCGACCAGGGGGCCGTTGAGGTGGTGCTTGCCGCGGTGGAGCGCTGGTCCGCGGCACGGCGAGGCTCACCCCCAGTCCGGCCCTCAGTCCTGAAGGACGGAGAGGAGGTGTCCGGGCTTGGGGGTGAGGGTTTGCGCCTTGAGGACGTCCGTGGGCTGCAGCGAGAGATCAGCCAGACCGGGGTACTGGCATGGTCGGGCCTGGCTGATCTCGCAACGGGTGGCGCCCGGCGCCTGGCCATGGCGGCGAGTGCCGTGGAACGGATGTCCGTCCATCATCGGGCCTTTGCGGCAGAGGTTGCCGAAGCGGAGGCCATCGAGGCTGATCCGCGCGCCCGGGCGGCGCTTGTTAGTGGCGCCGGCGATGACCTGTGGTGGAGCGGCCGCCGCCGTGAGCTGGATCGTAGGGTGCGTGAGGCGGCTGCGGCCGTGGCGAAGGACCCCGACGCGCGCTTGCTGGCTGCGCGGCGTGAACGGGAGACTGGCTTTGAGCTCATGCCGGAGGTGAGGGAGGCCTTGGTTGGGCATGTAACTAAAAGAGAGAAGCGTTTATAAAAATTCTCCAATTAGTAATGTGACTCGTGGTCGGGCTCTCCATAGCTGAGAGCGGCAATCAGAAGAAGATCGCGGACTTCCTCGATCGTTGCAAAATTTATAGCGTCTGCAGAATTCTTGAATCTGATTTCGATTCTATCGTGATTGTCGGGATTGAGAACGGCCCAATGTGGATCATGAATGTTATTCGTTATACGAAAAGCAATTTCTCGCAATTGATCATAATCTGTCGAGCTGAAACCATAGTTTCCTCCTACTGCCCAGAAATTTTCCCTCTGTCGCACCTCTATTGGTAAATCGAGGCTTGCATTATTGCCAGTATTATTTATGGAATTTTGGTATTTCTTGGATGAAATATACCGTTTATAGCATCTAATCACACAAATACTTGACAATATATTACTTATATGATTCGGTGTATATTTCATTTCGAGGCTCGGGGCTTCCAGTTAGAGAATGACATTTCCAAGACCACGTAACAACAGTGCTTGTGAGGTCATTTCAGGGATTCATTTTTATAGTTCTTCACGGTTTAGGCAAGTGGCTGCCAAATAACATCAGGCACAGGAAACCAGAAGTCGGGCTGAGGCAATTCCCACAACCAACTCTTGCCGGTTCGCTGGTCATACACCGCCCATTCCTTCGTTCCGTCGCCCCAGTCCATAAACCTTCCATTGAACCACATTGATGCGCCGAGACTGGTGAACATGACATTCACCTGAATAGGTAAAATATCGAATTCCTCTCCTGCCGGCAGGTCGTCCCGGCCCGGGAGGCGATCAGCTGTACGGTGAAAGGCTGGCACATTGGTCATGCCCTTGTCGTCCCATATGATTGTCGGCTGGCTTCGAATTCTGTGCTACCACGAGTTATTTCAAATACCCATCTCGATGGTGGCCATCATGATCGACGCGCGTGGTTTGAAGTTCCTGGGTCAAGAGCTGGTTGTTATCCTCGCCGGTGGTTCGGGAGAGGATAGAGCCATTATCTCTAAAGACATCGATGAATGCGGAGCCTTGCTGGAGAAAGTCCCGGTTGCCGAGCGGACCTTGGCGACGATGTTGACGGTAATGCGGCAGGGCCCGGCTAGTTTTGGGCTGGGCAGGCTCCGTGGCCAGGGAGGGGAGGCTCTGGCTGAACTGCTGCCTGCCTGGCTATTTGGGGCCGGGGCTGCGCCGATGGATGCTGCGGAGCTCATCTCGGCCGTGTTGTCGAGCGGAATCGAGCCCGGGACGCTGAAGAGGCTGCTGCATCGCTACGCCGACCACATCGTCGACAGGACGATCATGGACCGATTCGTTGCGGTGGGGCGATCCTGAGGCGGCCCAGAGCTTAGAGCCGTCGGTCAAGAAATCCCGGCCTGGGCTTGGCTTGCGCTGAGCGCCTCTGGATCGCCTGTCGCTCGAGGCTCAGCCACCGCTGCACCTCACCAGGTTCGAAGCGATTGCTCGACCTGGTCGTCAGCTGCAGTTCCTGGTAGGCGCGACGGTCTATGGGTGTGTAGATGGCCAGCTGCCGGTCCAGCTGCTCAACGAAGGACCGGGGACATTGCCTCAGGCGTACTGCAAGGATCGTGACCGCAGTCGCGAGGAGGATGTTGCCCCAGTCGACGGCGGCGGCGGCCACCCTATCCTCCAGCATCGCGCCGATGAGCTTGTAGGCCAGGATGGCCGACAGACCGACGACGAGCAGCCGGGCCATTGTCAAAGGCCCCACGGGGTAGGGCCAGTAGCGAGCCTGCACCAAGGTGTGGCCGATACGGTGTAGATGCAGAAGCCTGCGCTGGCTATCCCGTGTAAGGTCTAGCGGCGGTGTGGCGCCGGGGCCGCCCTCGATGACCTTCAACCGCGAATTCATGCCGGCATCTCCTCCATGACCGTCGTGACCTTGGCCGGCTGGCGCCTGGCCATCTCCAGCAGTTCGCGATGGAGAGGCCAGGGTGTGTAGCCGTAGGTCTGCCCATCGATCTCGCGGCCCGCTTCGCGCTTGCCGACGTGGCGGCCGTCGGCGTCGTAGTCGCCCCACTGCTTGAAAAAGATCCGGTCGGGACCAAAGCGCTGGACGTGTTCCCTTACCCATTGGGGGTCGAAAGCCCAGCTGTGGTCCCGTGTGCCCGAGGCGCCGCCGTAGATGGTGACGGCCGCGTCCGACAAGTCCATGGCCGAGGCAAGGCAGGCACTCAGCGGTTCGGCCGAGATCCACGCGCGGCCGGTGTGGCCCCAGTAGTCCAGGTGCTGCCGCCACCTGAAGCCGTGGAGCGGATGGTCCACGGTCACGCCTGGCCAGACGTGGGCCGGTGGCGCGCTGCGCCAGGTGGCGGGCAGCAGCTTGCCCGCGAGGTGGGGGCGATGGGTCAGCAGCAGGAAGTTGAGGTGGGCGCAGCTCTCAACCGTATCGATCATCCAGCTGCGCCAGGCCGGGTCGACCTCAGGATCCAGCCAATCGCCCAAGGACAGGCAGAAAACCGAAAAGGCATGGCCGGTCTGGATCGCAAGGCGATCGAGACGGGTCATACGGTCGGCGAAGGTGGAAAATCTCCGTCGAGGTGCCGCAGGTCCCCAGCTCATGCCCAGCCTGCAGCAGCAATATCCCTTGGCATAGCAGATAGAGCAGCCCGACCGTGCGCCACTCACCGGCAGGATTTCGGTGCAGCCACCCCAGGCGTTGCCCGTGAAGTCGCACCACTGCACGCCAGTCATGGATTGTGCAATGGAGCGGGAGATCATGATCAGGCCCGGCCCAGCTTGTCGGTCCGCCAGATCGGCGCGGGTGCCAGGACAGGCCGGTCGCCGCCGCAGTATACGGCAGGCGCCGCGCGCGATGTCTCGAAGGTGCTTGAGCATGCGGTGGAGCGGCGCACGGTCCCGTCCTCGCCGGCGGGCAGGACGGGACTTGCCATTGGGAGTTCTGGTAGATCCCGCGGGGAAGACGTTCCACCGGCACTTCGTAGGCCGGTCAGGCCATCGACCAGAAGGGTTACCAGACCGGCGCCCGTCAGCAGACAGATGCCGGCCTGTACGGCAAGGCGCCTGGCCCGATGTCGCCGTATGCGCCGGCGCCGCGGGACCGCCGAGACGTTGCCGGTCAGGAGCGGTACCATGGCCGTGAGGAGCTGCGCGGTTCCAGCCAGAA
>NZ_BACU01000122.1 GCF_000333275.1 Azospirillum sp. B4
GTCGTGGCCGAGCTGGTGGGGATCGGCCTTCTTGTCGCCGGCCATGAGACGCCATCCAGGCTGGTGTTGAGCGAATTGGGGGAGCTTACGTGGGAGGCTTACGTCGAGGCGGGCCGCCTTGACGGTCTCCGTCCCAAGAAGCGTCTGCCGCGAAGGAAAAAGGCGGCTGTGGCGACAGCGCCGGCGTCCATGCTCCAGGCGCCGCTGCAAGAACCCGTCAGGGACGCGGATTCCAGCAACAGGTCTTCACCGGACGGCGACACGCCCAGGCCATCGGTGGCTCTGAAGAAGCCCAGACGGCGCCCGGCCGGAGCGAAGGCTGCGGCGTCTCCGGCTGACCAACAAGTTGCCGCCCAGGAGCCAGCCGCCGTGCCTGCGCCCGCGTCGTCTCCGAAGGGGCCGGCCAACAAAGCCGCGTCGCGCCGAGCTCGCGTCAAGGCGGCCGACGGCGGCAACAAGCGGAAGAACTGAGCGGGGCGGGATCACGAACCCGGCTGTCTCACTCTACCGAGGCCGTCACGTAATCCTTTGATGTGAAAGCATGAAGCCCTGTCGCCGTCGCGCGGCCGGGGCTGTCGCGTCAAGGTCACAAAGGCAACGAACGCATCAGCCAATTGAAATCCAATAATATCAATCTATTAGCGTCAATGGGCGCGACAGATGTCCTTCAGCAGCGCGCCAAAACCCCGAAATTTCACGCAGCGGCGCAATAACCCGTTTGCACTTTTAGTGCAAACTGCCCATTCTCGGCGGGTTCGCGGCGCGCAGTCGAACCCCTTTGCGGTCGCGGGACGTGAAGCGCCTTGTCGCCAGGCGCTGCGGAGCAGCGGATGAAATTCCAGGTCGGCCAAGATCAGTTTGAGGAGGAGCGCCGTGTAGGGCGCCTGGCCGAGGACTCTGGCGCCGAAGAGCGCGTCGTCAGGGCGGCGCTGCGCGGCGCCACGCTGCGGGGGGGACGGTTCGCACCGGTGCTGTCGACGGTCAGCGGCGCCGCGCTTCTGAAACCTGTCTCGGCCAAGTCGACCCGGCCGGTGTCGGCGAAGGGGCGTGTCACCTTGCATTTCCGGCATGCGGTCATCGGCAGGATCCCGGAGACCGCCGCGTCGTTGGGGGACCGCGCCAAGGCCAGGGGTGTGGTGCTGGTTTACCCGGGTCGGGCGCAGGTGAAGGCGGTACAGGCGGCCGGCGGTCGGTATGACCGCGGGACACGGGCTTACCGCTTGGGGCGAGAGGAATTCGCCAAGGCTCCGGAGGGGGTCAAGGAGCTGGCCAGCCAGGCCGCCCGCAGGGCGTGGGAGGTCCGGCGTAGGGAGGGGCGGACGGGAACGCGCCTTGGCCCGGTGCGGGAAGCCGTGTCCACGGCTGCCCGTGGAACTTCACCTCGTTCCGCCGGAGGCCCCGGCTCCTCGGGGCCACGGCCAACCGGTTCCACGGGCAGCCGTGGACACGGGTCTTCCGAAGGACGTGTCCACGGTTCCACGGCTTCCCGGGAAGCCGCGAGGCCGGGCGGCCGTGGAGCCATGGCCGAGCGGCCACAGGTTTTCCGGTGCCAGCCTGGAACGGCCGCGCGCTATCAGCGCTATATCGAACGGGCCGACCTGATGGAGGCGGAACGCCGGAAGGCGGTGGTGGCCGACAAGGAGGGTTATATCTCCGACGGCTCCCTGGGCGAGACACCGGGAGAGCGGGCCGCGTTCTGGAACGAGGTGGAGAAGCGTGAGCGGCGGGTGGATGCGCGGCTGCAGTGTCAGCTGATCGTCGAGGTCCCGCATGAGCTGGAACCGGAAGGGGTGCGCCGCGTGGCGTCCGCCCTGGTTGAGCCGCTGGT
>NZ_BACU01000121.1 GCF_000333275.1 Azospirillum sp. B4
GGCCTTGAGCCGCGGCACATTGCCATGGATGGCGAAATGGACGGCTTCGAAGATCGAGCTTTTTCCGACCCCGTTGGGAGCGTGAATCGAGTTGATGGCGTCGGTCTTGAATTTGAGGACGAGCGGGTCACCATCGTTGTTAATCCCGCGGAAGCCCTCAATGGTCAGACTGCCCAAAAAGTACCGGGTCACGACTTGGCCTCCGCCGCTCTCTGAAGCGCCTCCAGCCCCTTCAGGACCGCCTTATGGAATTCCCCGATCGCCGCGCGGCTCGGCCCGGCCTCACTTTCCACATCGAGAAGATGTAGATTGTCGAATAGGATCTTCGCGCATTCAGGATCGCTCCGCTCCACCTCGGCTTTGAGTAAGGCGAGGTTATCCGCGAGGCTGTTATCGAGCTTGAATTCCATGACGTCCCGCCCCCTGTTCCCGACTACCTCACTCCGGCCGGGACATCCGTCTCGGCCGTCAACGTCTTCTTGAACTTGCTCCAGCCCGGCAGCACGAACGGCTGACCGTGATCGATCGGCACGCGCATCGTGGTTTCGCCGTATTCGCCGGGCGGACCGAGCGCCACGACGTATCGGTTTTGGTAGGTGCAGGGCTCGCCTTCTTCAGCGACGGTGTACCGTTCGGGCAGCCGTCTCAGGACAGATGTCTGGTAAATCCAAACGTCGTTTCCCCTCAGAAGAACGATGAGCTGGCGAAGCCGGCGGCGCAGCGCGATCTCGGTTGCAGGTGGAATATCCTCAAGAATGCTGCGCCTCTCCCAGGTCAGCCCCCCGAGAATATCGAATAGTTCCTGAGCATAAGCTCCGGTCTCATCGTCGAGCTTGGCCTCGATGACACATGCCAGATCGTTTGACCGGGCTGCTTCGCTATAGAGCTGCCCCTCATCGGACGTCGCGCTAGCGATGTCATAGTCGTGCCGCGGGACGAGGCGGTCCTCGTCTTCCATGCAGGCCACGCTGATTGCTCGTCCCCCCGTTTCCGCTACGGCCACTGACGCGGCTTCAGACGTGACTATGCGCTCCCGGTGGACTTGCAGGGCCTTTGCCAAGCGTTCAGCCGTTGCTACAGCGATCGGGGCGTTCTCGTTTTCGATCATTCGAAGCTTACGAACGCTGACACCTATCTCGTTCGCCATCTCCTTCTGCGTCGAGAGCCTTTCGAGTCGCTCGCGCAATGCTTTTACCACTGCTCCGTGGGGCACGACTTTTTTCATAACAGCCTCATCCATCCGATATTGATGGCGCAGTTTACATTGGCAAGCAGTGCTCCGTGAGGCACCTGACCGGAATCCGACCGGCACAAGGGCGGCAGAACCGGCGCACTGCATCACGCAGCACGGTCACGTCGCGACCGGGCGGACCTGCCCAAATACATCCCGATGCCATCCCTCGTTCATCCGGCAACTCCGGTTGATATGGGGCGATACGCGGCCAGTGATGGGCGCAATAGCACGAATGCAGATTGGCACGATTCGCGGCACAAGGATGATGAAGGATAGCTGGCGATTTTCGCACGACGCTGTGTCAAGTTCGAAGGCTTTCTCATCAGGAATGGCAATGTCTGGTCACTAAATGCGTCAAACCGGAGACTGATTTGGCGGGTCACCATGACCGGCGTTCTCACCATATGTGTCACGGCACAGCCGTCATGGAGAGAGCTTACTCCGACATGGGCCTGCCCTCGAGGGAGATGCTGGAAGCCGACCACCAGGCCCGTATCTCGCGTCACCGCGGGACCGGCGCCAAAAATGGCCGCTGAAGGGGAGCATTGATAGCAACATGAGGGTTGATCCCATACGCCACCAGCCGGGTCGGCGGACCGAGAAGTCGGTGAGCCGTGCCCCCCGGGACTTTGGTGCCGGGGGCCCCCCCGACCGAGCCGCTGCAGACCGGCTCTACGACGCGATCCTGCACCTGCGCCGCGGTGGGCAACGGGTGTACCGGTCGGGCAAGGAGCACATGGTCGATGACAAGGCGCTGTCGGCGCGCGAGCTGGTCGAGATGGCCTTTGGCCCTATCGGCAGGAAGAAGGCCGGAAAGGTCCGAAGCGACAAAGGCCGCGCCAGGGGTCGGGTATGACCGATCATAGATGGGATGTGATAAGCCCCGCCCCGCTTGGCCCCACCATCCTGGACCCGCGGGCCGTCTGCAATCTGATCCTGGACGAGGTGGAGGCCCCGATCCCCAATCTGGACCTTCAGTCGCTGCTCTACCTGGCCCATGGCCTGCACCTTCGGCGCACCGGGGGCCGGCCGCTGGTCTACGGCTACTTCGAAGCCTGGGAACAGGGGGCTGTTCACCCCGGCATCCATCAGGACTATGAAGTCGGCGCAGGTCCGGTCCTGCATCGGGCACTCCGCGTGGACATAGTCACAGCTCAGGCGTTTCGCCTGCCGACGATCGAGGACAGGATGGTTCTGGAGGTGGTTCGGTCGATCGTCAGGAGCGCCGGCAGGCTGGAGGGGCATCAGCTCCAGCGCCTGGTACAGGTGCCGGGCGGCCCTTGGCAGCATGTCGTCGGCTCGTCCGGCTCTGTGGGCCGCTTCAGGAGGAAGATCACCGATGCGCTGATCCAGGAGCGCTACCACCATCATAGGCTGGTGGTTTGAGGGTTAGCCGAACAGCCGGGAGGCCAGATATCCTGCGATGAACCCCACTGCCATTGTGGTTGCCTGGTGCTGGTTGTGGGAGGCGACAACGGTGATGGTAACAATGAGACAGGATACCCCGAGGATGGAGGGGATGTAGCGTTGCAGGTTGCGCATCAAAGCTCCCCGGAATGAATGCGATGGCGCTAAAAATTAAGAAGCCCTGAGGTTTCGCGCCAACGAAACCTCAGGGCTTTCTTTGCACTTACATATCGCGGGACTGGTAGGCACCCACACCGTATAAGCGAAATCGAGCTTATAGAAGATGATCATTTAATACAAGGTCCACACAGGGCTTCATATCGCCACGCCGACGCCCAACTCGATAGGGTCCAGCAATCCGGCATCGTCGTTCCCGACCTTGCCTACGCGGCCGTTGACAGGCCATAGGCGCATGCCATTGGCGGGATATGGGGTGAGGAGGGCCAATAGCTCAGGTTCTGTTGCCGGCTGTTCCCCGAGCCAGGTGGACCAGCTCTTGGCCGGCAGGATGACGGGCATGCGGTCGTGGATTGGTTCCATCAGGGCATTAGGCGTGGTGGTGATGATGGTGTAGGTGTGGACCCAGTCGCCTGTGGCTGGCTCCCTCCAACCTTCCCAGAGGCCGGCAAAGGCCATGGGCTGGCCATCGTCCAAGGAGATGGCGTAGGGCTGCTTCTGGGTCGGAGAGGTTTTCTTCCATTCATAGAAGGCGTCGGCTGGCACGATGCAGCGGCGCTTTTTCAGGGCGCTGCGGAAGGTGGGTTTTTCCGCCAGCGTTTCCGAGCGGGCGTTGATGGCCTTGGCGCCGGCGGACATGTCCTTTGCCCAATGGGGCACCAGCCCCCAGCGCAGCAGGTCCATCGACCGGGCGCCGGTGTCGGGGTTTAGGCGTACCACCGGATTGCGGGTCGTCGGCGCCACGTTGTAGCGCGCCGGGTAATTGACCAGGTCATTGGTCACGCCGAACAGATGCTTCAAGCCTTCCGGCGTCGTGGTTACAGCATAGCGACCGCACATGGCACGTCCATCCCCACCCATCCTGAGCGGCCTCAGCGAAGCCCTCCCTGGAGCATCCGGCCTGCCAACGCGTCAGTAAAGCGGATCCACGGACACCCGTGGAACCGGATTACCGTGGACACGGCATCCCTAGTGCAAGATAGATGGGCGATCGAGCTGTCAGACTTTGGGTGAGCGGAACGGCATGGTCCAGAAGGGCAAGGGGAAAGGGAAGCGCGAAGTCGACCAGGGCGGGGTGCCGGCACCGGACGAGGCCCGCTCTCTGGCTTTCGAGGAGCGGGCGCGGGCGCTTTTCAAGCCTGAGAGTCCCCAGATCGTCTATCTTCCTCTGATCACGCGGGCCGTAGCCAAAGCTCTGGAGGCCGTCTACGCCCTTGGATATGGCGACGGCTATCGGACAGTATCGGACGAGGTCATGGAGACCCAGGCCGCTTTGCGGCGCGGCTATGACGAGGGTTTCGAAGAAGGNCGCCGTCAGGCAGCCGACGAGTTTCANGGCATCGGGTTTCCNAGAGGGCGACGCATGGCCTTGCGCGAGTATCGCGCCGCCGCCCG
>NZ_BACU01000120.1 GCF_000333275.1 Azospirillum sp. B4
GGCGGAAGGAAGATCGCAGCAGCTACAGCATTGCGGTAGCTTTCTGACAGCAAAGCGCGGGCGCTGAGATCGCTGAGGCCGAAAAAGTCCGCCAACTTGAGATCGACGTTCTCGCTATTCTGTGCGCGGGTCAGGGTCGGTTTAACATCGGGCCCGCCGCGCACAAACCGTCCGAACAAGTTCTGGCACGTGGTCTGGATTTCGGCGATTCGCTTGTTCGCCAGAGCCGTTTCTGCATCCGCGAAGGTCTGCGCTGCCTTGGTAATGAACGTCTTCCAGCGATTCAAAAGCGCAAGTTTGGCCTGTTTTGCCTTCAGCGGCGGCGCGGCCGCTTCAAACTCGACGACTGCATCACGGAACTGCTTGGCGAGGCTTAGTGTGCGCGTCACCTGCACCAAGGAGGGAGGCAGTTCGGCCTGAAGGGCGGACGCCTCCAGTTGCACGCGCTCCAGCGTTTCCGCGCGAAGCTTCTCCAGCTCCTCGAGTCGCGCTTTGAGCTTTGCCAGATCCGCGGTGGTCACCTCCCCTTTCTTAGCGGCGAGATCAAAAGCGACATGAAGCCTGTCGGCCGTTCCGATCCCCATGGCAGCAGTGTCTTCGAGCTGGCGTACCTTGGCGATGCCGACCGAGGTGGTAACCTCCTTCACCAAGCCGGCGCCGAGTTCGGCGGCCGCGTCATACTCCGCGATTCTGGCCTCCAACTTCGGCTTGAGCGGCTCCTCGCCTTGCACCTCGCAGATCGGGCATCGCTTGGGATCGCGCCAATCAGATCCGCCAACGACGGCAAGCGCATCTTTCAGCAGCGCGTGAAGCGCATGGGCGCCGACGCGATTGATCGCCTCATCCCGCGTCCTGGCCAGGCCGATAAGACGGTCGAGATCGGCGAGGTCGCCATCGACGAGGGCTCCGGTCGAAAGCGATGTCACCGCCGTCGTCAGCCCATCCAGCTTTTTGCGCGCTTCGCCACCTTCCTCCCTCTCGACAACCTTTTCGGCCGCCTCAAAGTCGAGGTCCATTACTGACCCGGCGTCGACGAGCGGCGTGAGCAATGCAATCGCCGACAAGGCCGACGTTACAGCCGTCTTGAGATCGGCAAGTTTGTCGATGGCGCCGCCACCGCCGGCAACCACATCATGTGCGGCGATGACCCGACGCT
>NZ_BACU01000119.1 GCF_000333275.1 Azospirillum sp. B4
AATACCGGATAGATTTCCCGCCGGTGGCGGACCTTCTTCATGACGAACGGCGTCTCGGTGCCGGTGACCTGCTTGTAGGTGCGCCACAAGTCGGTCTCGCGGGCGTGTGTGGCGAAGCCCGCCGGCATGGCGTCGGGGTCCGACCCCACCTCGACATAGGCGTAATACTGGCAGGCCGGCAGCAGGTCATGCTCCAGCAGGGCGGCGGTCCGGCCGCCGTCGCTGGTGGTGTTGTCGCCGTCCGAGGCCTGGGCGCCGTAAATGTTCCAGTCGGCGACGGGATAGCGCTCCTTGATGATGCGCTTCATCTCCTCCAGCGCGGTGGACACCATGGTGCCGCCGGTCTCGGTGGAGTGGAAGAAGGTGTCCTCGTCCACCTCTTCCGCCTCATGGGTGTGGCGGATGAAGACCACCTCCACCTGCTTGTAGCGGCGGGTGAGGAAGAGATAGAGCAGCATGAAGAAGCGCTTGGCCAGGTCCTTCATATGCTCGGTCATCGAGCCCGACACGTCCATCAGGCAGAACATCACCGCCTGCGCCGCCGGCTTCGGGATGGGGGTGAAGCGGTTGTAGCGGACGTCGATGGGGTCGATGTAGGGGATGCGCTTGGCCCGCATCACCTGGCGCTCCAGCAGGCCGCGCAGCTCCATCAGCCGGTCCGGATCCCGGCCGGGATGAGACTCCAGCTCGGCGATCTCCGCCTCCAGCGCCAGCATCTCCTCGGACTTGGGGCGCTTCAGGGCGATGCGGCGTGACAGGCTGTTGCGCATGGTGCGCACCAGGTTGAGGTTGGTGGGGGAGCCGGAGACGGAATAGCCCGCCCGCTGCCACAGCACCGAGTCCGCCGCCTTCAGCTTGCGCTTGGCCAAATCCGGTAGTTCCAGGTCCTCCATGAAGAGGTCCATGAACTCCTCCCGCGTCAGGACGAAGCGGAACTCATCCTCGCCACCACCGTCCGGGCTGCCTTCGTTGCCCCGGCCGGAACCGCCGCCGCCAGGGGGTTTGGCGATGGTGTCGCCTTCCATGAATTCCTTGTTGCCGGGCACCACATGGTCGCGGATACCGCCCGAGGAGGAGCGATGGAAGGTGGGTTCGGAAATGCCGCCGGTGGGGATGGAGATGTCGGCGCCGCTCTCCACGTCCTTGATGCGGCGGCTGCTGGACGCGCCATTCACGGCGCGCAGGATCTGCTCCTTGGCGCGCCGGATGAATCGCTGACGGTTGGCAAGGCTCTTGCCCTTGGGATTGCGCGGCGATCG
>NZ_BACU01000118.1 GCF_000333275.1 Azospirillum sp. B4
TCACCTTGACCTTGCCATAGCGGGCGGGGTCGGCCGCCAGCTTGGCGTCAAAGGCGGCGTTCTCGCGGTTGGCGTAGGCGCTGTCCGTGCCGCGGGGGTTGGCGGCGGCGTAATAGGTGCCGCGATCGTGCAGGTAGGGGGCCAGGATCTCCGTCCAGTACCCGCCGCTGGGCGAAATCTCGACCACCGTCTGGTTGGGTGCCAGGCCGAAGAAGGTCAGTTCCTGCAGCGGATGGCGGGCGGCGTCGCGGGCCAGGAACTGGGGTGAGCGGGCGGGGGAGGAGACGATCTGCGCCAGCACGGGGTCGGGCTTGGCATCCTCCGCGCGCGCCGATGGGCCGGACCAGGCGAGGCCGGCGGTGCCGGCCAGGATGAACAGGTGGAACAGGGGCCGCAGGCGCATGGGGGCACTCCCTTGGGGGCTGGGGCCGTTGCGTCGACCCGGTTCTGAGGTGGCGGGAAGTGTAGGGAAAAGCGCCGGGTGCCGCTACCGCCCCGCCACCGGTGGCTCCATCGCCGATGCGTCAAGCGGACCCGGCCCGGGTGGCGTGGCCAGCAGATGGTCGGTCAGCAGTTTGGCGAAACGCGGCAGGCGGGCGCGGCTCCGGGTGCAGACCTTCAGGTCCCGCACCGCCCAGCTGTCGGTCAGGGCGATGCATTCGATGTTCATGGTGCGCGCCGCCCGCCGGGCGGTGGTCTCCGGTACGATGCCGATACCGACGTTACCCTCCACCAGGCGGCAGATGCCGTCGAAGCTGCGCAGCTGCACCCGCAGGCGCAGCCGCCGGCCCACCCGCGCCGCCCGGTCGGACAGGAAGCGTTGCAGGGCCGCCGCCCGGTCCAGGCCCACCAGGTCGTGGTCCATCACCTCCGCGAAGGGTACGCTGTCGCGTCCGCCCAGGGGATGGGTGGGGGCCGCCACCAGGACGAAGCGGTCCTGGCGGAAGGGTAGGTCTCCAGGTCGCCCGTGCCCACCGTGCCGGC
>NZ_BACU01000117.1 GCF_000333275.1 Azospirillum sp. B4
CGGCTCGCGCGTCGGCGTCTGGCGCCTGCTGAAGCTGTTCGAACGTAAGAAAATCCCCCTGACCATCTTCGCCGTGGCCATGGCGGCGGAACGTCATACGGACGTCATCCGCGCCATGGTGGACGGGGGCCATGAGATCGCCAGCCACGGCTATCGCTGGATCAACTACCAGTACATGACGCCGGAGGAAGAGGCGGCGCACATGGCCAAGGCCATGACCATCCTGGAACAGGTCGCCGGTACCCGGCCGGTCGGCTGGTACACGGGCCGCACCAGCCCCAACACCCGCCGCCTGGTGGCCGAGCATGGCGGCCTCCTCTACGACGCGGACGCCTATGACGACGACCTGCCCTATTGGCAAGAGGTGGCGGTCAGCGACGGGGGCACCCGGCCGCAGCTGATCGTCCCCTACACCCTGGACTGCAACGACATGCGTTTCGTCCAGGTCCAGGGCTTCCACTCCGGCGACCAGTTCTTCACCTATCTCAAGGACAGCTTCGACGCGCTGTATACCGAGGGGGCGGAGACGCCGCGCATGATGTCCGTGGGCCTGCACTGCCGACTGGTGGGCAAGCCTGGCCGCATCCAGGCGCTGGAACGCTTCCTGGACTACGCCCGGGGGCATGAGGGCGTGTGGTTCGCCACGCGCGCCGACATCGCCCGCCACTGGCATCAGCGCCACCCTTATAAGGGCCATCCTTTTAAGGGTATCGGCGCATGAGCGACGCCTTTGACAGCAGAGACACCTTCGTCGCCCGCTTCGGCGGCGTGTTCGAGCATTCGCCCTGGATCGCGGAAGCCGCCTGGGACGCGGGCCTGCCGGCTGATGCCCAGACGGCGGACGGCTTGCATGCCGCCCTGGTGGCGCCGTTCCGGGCGGCCAGCCGGGAGCGGCGGCTGGGGGTGCTACTGGCCCACCCCGACCTGGCCGGGCGCCTGGCGGTCCGGGGCGAGCTGACGGCGGACTCCACCGCCGAGCAGGCCTCCGCCGGGCTGGACAAGTGCACGCCCGGAGGAATTCACCCGCTTCCAGGCGTTGAATGACACCTACAAGGCCCGCTTCGGCTTCCCCTTCATCCTGGCGGTGCGCGGCCTGACCCGCACCGCCATCCTGGAGAATTTCGAGGCTCGCGTGGCCAACGACGCGGAGACGGAGTTCGCCACGGCCACCGCGCAGGTGGAGCGTATCGCGTTGCTGCGGCTGCGGGAGATGCTGCCGTGAGGTTCGGCCCCGCCCTGATGGCGCGCCTGGACGACTTCGCCCGGCACAGCGCCGACCGGCCGGCCCTGACCCGCCTGTACCTGACACGGGAGCATCGCGCCGCCGCCGACCAGCTGCTGATCTGGATGCGCGAGGCGGGGATGGAGGCGCATGTGGACGCCGCCGGCACCGTCGTCGGCCGTTACGCGGGACTGGCGCCGAGCCAGCCCGCCCTGCTGCTGGGGTCCCACATCGACACGGTGCGCAACGCCGGCAAGTACGACGGCAACCTGGGCGTGCTGGCGGCCGTGGCCGCGGTGGCGGAACTGAACCGCAAGGGCGAGCGCCTGCCCTACGCCATCGAGGTGTTGGGCTTCGGCGATGAGGAGGGCGTGCGGTTCCCCATCACCCTGACCGGCAGCCGCGCGGTGGCCGGAACCGTGGCGCCCGACGCGATGGCCGCGCGCGATCGCGACAGCATCGCCCTGGGTGACGCATTGAGGGACTTCGGTGGCGACCCCGCCGGCCTGGCCGCCGTCGCCCGCGACCCGTCCCGGGTGCTGGGCTTCGTCGAGGTGCATATCGAGCAGGGCCCGGTGCTGGAATCCAAGGGCCTGCCCCTGGGCATCGTCACCGCCATCAACGGTGCCAGCCGCTACAGCGTCACCGTCACCGGCCAGGCCGGCCATGCCGGCACCGTGCCCATGGCCCTGCGCCACGATCCCCTGGCGGCGGCGGCGGAGATGGTGCTGGCGGTGGAGACGGCCGGCGGGGCGGAACCCGATCTGGTCGCCACCGTGGGCCGGATCGAGGCCAAGCCGGGCGCCGTCAACGTCATCCCCGGCCAGGCCACCTTCACCATCGACCTGCGCAGCCCGCGCGACGACAGCCGCAAGACGGCCGCCGCCAGCCTGCTGGACGCCCTGGCCGCCATCGCCACCCGCCGGGGCGTGGCGCTGGACATCCAGCCCACCCACGACGCCCCCGCCGCCCATTGCCACCCGGGGCTGATGCGCCAGCTGGACCAGGCGGTGGCGCGGGCTGGCGTCATCCCCCACCACCTGCCCAGCGGTGCCGGCCACGACGCCATGGCCCTGGCGGCATTGTGCCCCATGGCCATGCTGTTCGTCCGCTGTGCCGGCGGCATCAGCCACAACCCCGCCGAAAGCATCACGGCGGAAGACGCCGACCTGGCGGTCACCGTCCTGCTGGACTTTTTGCGTCGTTTTGAACCTGTTTTCGCCGCTTAAGGATCACTTTCATGACCATCGACGCCGCCACCGCCGTGCACACCTTCCTGACGGCCAAGCGGGAGGAGCAGGTGCGCTTCCTGGCGGAGCTGATCAAGGTGCCGTCCGACAACCCGCCGGGTGACTGCGCCCCCCACGCCGCCCGCGCGGCGGAGCTGCTGGAGGGCCTGGGCTATACCGTGGAACGCCATGTGGTGCCGGATGCGCTGGTCAAGGCCAACGGCATGGTCAGCGCCACCAACCTGATCGTGCGCCGCAGCTTTGGCAGCGGCGGCCCCACCATCGCGCTGAACGCCCATGGCGACGTGGTGGCGCCGGGCGAAGGCTGGACCGTCGATCCCTATGCCGCCACCGTCAAGGACGGCTGGATGTACGGGCGCGGCGTCGCCGTCTCCAAATCCGACTTCGCCAGCTACACCTACGCCCTGATGGCGCTGGATGCGCTGGCCCGCCAGGGTGCCGCGCTCAACGGCACGGTGGAACTGCACCTGACCTATGACGAGGAGGCGGGCGGGGAGATCGGGCCGCGCTGGCTGCTGGACCAGGGCCTGACCAAGCCGGACTACGCCGTGTCCGCCGGCTTCAGCTACGGCATCGTCACCGCCCACAACGGCTGCCTGCATCTGGAGGTGGAGGTGCGGGGCAAGTCCGCGCATGCGGCATTGCCCGCCACCGGCATCGACGCGCTGGAAGCGGCGACCGTCATCCTCAGCTGGCTGTACCAGCACCGCGCCGGCTATGCCGCGACCGTGTCCGCCGTGCCCGGCATCGGCAGCCCGCAGCTGACCGTGGGCCTGATTTCCGGCGGCATCAACACCAACGTCGTGCCCGACCGCATCACCTTCCGCCTGGATCGCCGCATGATCCCGGAGGAGCAGGGCAGCGTGGTGGAGGCCACCCTGCGCCAGGTCATCGCCGCCGCCGCCGCCGAACGGCCGGAGGCCACGGTCACCGTCCGCCGCATCCTGCTGGCCGAACCCTTGAAGCCCATCGCCGGCACCGACCGCCTGACCGACACCATCAGCCGCCACGCCACCCGCATCCTGGGTGAACCGGTGGCCGCGAAGGGCGTGCCCATCTACACCGACGCCCGCCACTACGCCGCCGCCGGCATCCCCACCGTGCTCTACGGCGCAGGTCCCCACACCATCGAGGAAGCCAACGCCCACCGCGCGGACGAGCGCCTGCCGCTGAGCGACCTGTACAAGGCGACCGAGGTCATGGCCCTGACGCTGGTGGATTTCCTGACGGGCGCATGAGACGCAAGCCCCGCCTACCGCCCCATCCGCCGCGGGTTCCACGGCTTGCCGCTGACGATCTGCGCCAGCACCAGGGCGCCGTTGATCAGGCCCATCACACCCAGGATCACGGCGCCGAAGCGCGCGCCGTGCACCAGGCCGATGGCCACGACGTTGTCCGCCACCAGCACCGCCATCGCCAGCAGCGTCACCGCCGCCATGAGCAGGAAGCCCGTGCGCTTCCTGGGCGTGCGCAGTCCATGGACACAGATGGCGAGGATGGCCAGCAGGCCCACGGCGGCGAGGATGTCGAGGATCATGGGAAGGGAAAGGTCAGCTGGTTAAAGGTCGGAGGACAATAAGGCGGCATAATCCCGCGCGCCATGCAAGACGCGCAGCACTTCGACATTCCTCCTCCGAATGCGGTAGAAAATCAGATAGTCGCGAAACACGCGACGACGAATGCCCTGCGTTTCAAAGCGTGGTACCAACGGACAGGCCAGAGGGAACTGGCCTAAGTCCAGACACCGCTCGTGCAGCGCGTCAATAAAACCCGGTGCCCGATCAGGCTCCTCGGCGTTGATCCAATCCGCAATGTCCACCAAGTCGGTGAAAGCGGCCCGAGTGATGACAACCTTCATAGGCACGGGGTTAGGCGCCCGATGCCTTCTTGGACTTGCCCAACCTGGCTTTCAGTGCCTCAAACACCTCATCCACGGCTAGGACGTCGCCAGCATCCGCATCATCGAGCCCCCGCTTCAACGCCGCATCCAGCGCAGCCAAGCGGATTTCACGCTCATGAAGCAGACGTACACCATCCCGAAGCACCTCGCTGCGGGAGTTATAGCGCCCTGACTCAACAAGCTGATCCACAACGCCCTCCAACTGAGGGCCAAGATTGACGCTGCTGGGCATGGTCCACACTCCTTCCCAACGGCATGTGCCGGGTGGATAACTATTATCAATATAGCTCCAGAATCGGGAGGCCGCCATGGGGCGACAGCTACGGCTGCAGACGCTCTGGACGAGAGCATCGCCCTGGCGGCTGGAGTCCACCGTCCCCCTTGACTCATCCGTTCGTCATGACTTACCGTAAGTCATGTCTTACGAAAGAGCCTTGACCGCCCTGGCCGATCCCACCCGGCGGGCGGTGTTTGAGCGGTTGCGGGCCGGGCCGCAGCCGGTGGGGGAGTTGGCGCGGCAGCTGCCCATCAGCCGGCCGGCGGTGTCACAGCACCTGAAGGTGCTGAAGGACGCCGGGCTGGTGGCCGACCGGGCGGAGGGGACGCGCCGCATCTATCACATCGACCCGCACGGCCTGGGCGCGCTGCGCCGCTGGCTGGACCAGTTCTGGGAAACCGCGCTCGACGCCTTCGCGGCCGAGGCGGAGAAAATAGCCGACAAACCATAAGACGGGAGTAGCCTTCGCCATGACGCTCGCCGAACGCACCATCGCCATCGCCCCCGTCGTGAAGACGGTGCAGGTGAAGGCCAGCCAAACCCATGCCTTCCAGGTCTTCACCACCCGCTTCAGCACCTGGTGGCCGGCCACCCATCACATCGGCAAGGCGCCCATGGTGAACGCGGTGATCGAGCCCAAGATGGACGGCCGCTGGTACGAGGTGGGCGACGACGGATCGGAATGCGACTGGGGCCGCGTCCTGGCGTGGGAGCCGCCGGGCCGCCTGGTGCTAAGCTGGCACCTGGACGGCGACTTCCAGTTCCGCACCGACACGTATTCGGAAGTGGAGGTGACGTTCACGCCCCTGGATGACTCCCTGACCCGGGTGACGCTGGAACACCGCAACCTGGACCGCTTCGGCCAAGACAATGGCCAGCGCCTGCGGGGCAAGGTGGACAGCGCCGGCGGCTGGACCGGCATCCTGGATCTGTATGCCACCGCCGCGAACGGCTGAAGGAGGTCAGAAACCAACCGGCCTTGGCAGCGCCCCCACCTGGGGCCGGCCGAACAGGTAGCCCTGGAACAGGGTGATGCCCAGGTCGCGCAGGGTGTCCAACTCCTCCACCGTTTCCACCCCCTCCGCCACCACGGTGATGCCCAGGGTGCGGCACACCTGGACGATGGCGCCGACGATGGTGCGGCTGACGGGCCGGGCGTGCACGTCGCGGGTCAGTTCCATGTCGATCTTCAGGATATCCGGCTGGAACTTGGCCAGCAGACTGAGGCCGGCATAGCCGGCGCCGAAATCATCGATGGCGGACAGGAAGCCGTGGCGGCGGTATTCGCTGAAGATGTCCAGCAGGTGGGCCGGGTCCTGGATGGGCTCATTCTCGGTCGCCTCGAACATCAGGCGGTCCAGGGGCATGCCTGTCGCCCGGCTGGCCCGCAGCGTGGCGCGCAGGCAGTGTTCCGGATGGTAAACCGCCGCCGGCAGGAAGTTGATGGACAGGCGGGCGCCCGTCGCGGGAAGGCCCAAGGCGGCCGCCAACTTGATGGCCTTGACCCGGCACGCCTGATCGAAGGCATAGCGGTTCGTTGCGTCGACCCGCGCCAGCACCGTGCCGGCCCCCGCGCCGTCCGCACCCCGCACCAGCGCCTCATAGGCGAAGAGTGTACGCTGGGCGACATCGACGATGGGCTGGAATGCCATGGTGAAATCGAAGGGAAGCGCTGTCCCTTCCGCGCAAGCATGACAGTCCATTACGACGCATTCATCCTGGGGGGCGCAACCCATCCACCGGCCAGCGCCGGTGAAGCGGTTACAGAACCCCTACATAAGGCGCGGGCTGTCGCCTTGGACAAGGGTGTCGGAAAGCGGGCCTGTCAGGCTTCCAGCGTCACCCGGGCATGGCGATCGACATAGGCGCCGAGGTGCTGGGCCAATGTCACCGCCTGCAGGCGGATGTCCGGCACGGCCGTCATTTCCCAGTAGGTGCCGCGCGTGACCGGGCCGATGGCGTAGAGGCCGGCCACCGGCCGCCCACCGGCGTCCAGCACCCGCGCCTCGTTATCCACGTCCAGGCCCAGGTGCAGGGGGTCCGGCCGGATCATGCCCTGGGCCAGCAGGTCGCGCACCAGCGGGTCGGTGACCCGCAGGATGTCGCAGCAGGGACCGGAACAGTTGATGACCTGGTCGACGGGGAAGGTGATGTCCGCCGCCTCGTTGCGGGGGCGGTAGGTCACCCGCACCCTACCCTGCACGGCGTCCGGCACCTCCTCGATCGCCTGCAACCGGCCGGCGGTGACGATCAAGGCGCCGGTGGCCTGAAGGGCAGTCAGCTGCGTGGCGACGGCGGGCGCCAGGCGATGGCGATGCACATCCCACCAAGGGCGCAGGTGCCGCAGGAAGCGCTTGCGTTCCGATAACGGCAAGGCCTGCCAGTAGGCAACGGTGCGGGGACGCANGCTGTCGATCACCGGCTGCCAGGCCCGGCCGGCCGCCTGCTCCTGCCGCACCAGCCGGCGCACCTGGGCCAGCGCGCGCGACAGCGAGGTGGGCAGGTCCGGCGGCGGCGGCATGACATGGGGCACGGCGTCCGTGTGCCGGCGGGACAGCAGGCCGCGCCGCGACAAGGGCCCGATCTGTCCCTGGTGGCCCCGGGCGCGCAGCGACAGCA
>NZ_BACU01000116.1 GCF_000333275.1 Azospirillum sp. B4
TCGGCAGAGGCTTGCCGCCACGGTAGACGGCCAGCACCGCCTCGCGCACGTCGGCCTCGCGCATGCGCGCCTTGGTCAGGTCGGCGCCGCGCATGCTGACGCCGCGCAGGTCGGACTTGGACAGGTCGGCTTGGCGCAGGCAGGCCAGGCGGAAATCACAGGCGAAGAGGGAGGCGTTGCGCAGACGGGTACCCACCAGTTGGGCCTGGTCCAGGCGGCTGCCCGTCAGGTCGGCGTCGGTCAGGTTCAGGGTGGAAAGAACGGCGCCGCGCAGGTCATGCAGGACGAAGGCGAACCGGGCGCCGCCGATACGCCCCTCGATCAGCCGTTCGTGCTTGCGCGCCGCCTCGACGACCTCAGCGGGGGTGGCCCGCCGCCATTCAAACCCGTCCTGGTACTGCCGTTCAGGATGCATCCAGCCTAGCCATCCGACTTACCACCACCGCCCCGATGGGTAGGTGGGCTGGTTCCATTGTTGCACCCCCGCTGGAGGTTTTAGAAGCGGATTCACCGGCAGTTCACGGCAAGAAAACATCCTTTCTAAGACATGAACTTGCGGCAATTCTCAATCATTGTGCCATACAGGGCGCGGATCAACTCTGACGGGCGCAAGCGACCAAAGGGAATGTTCTCCACCGCGTACTCCACCAGTCCTTCCGGCGGCCTGACGGGAACGATCTCGAACCCCGCCTTGCGCAGGCCGTCCACCACGGCATGTGCCTGCTTCGTATAGTTTTCATTAAAGAAGGTCTTGTCCGAGCGCTTGATCGCTTGGGCGATGGTGTCGACGATCAGGGGCAAGGCGGCGTATCCTCAAGGTCCAGGTCGGGAATTGGGCGGCGTCAGCCGCCGATGTTATAGCGGCGCAGTTCGGCGCCCAGGCGCCCCCCCACGAACAGGAAGAACATGCGGAAGTCGCTGATCAGCGACCACAGCGGATAGGTGAAGGTGGCCGGCCGGTTGTGCTCCACAAAGAAATGGCTGACCCAGGCGAAGAAATAGCCGCAAACCGGGGAGATGGCGAAGAGGCGCCAGTCACCCGTCACCACCCCGGCGGCCAACACCGCCAGCACCAGGCCGGTGCCGACGAAGTGCCAGGCCCGCGTGGCCGGCTTGGCGTGCTCACCCAGATAGAAGGGCCAGAACGCGCCATATGTCGCGATGCGCTGTCCACCTGCCGCCATGGTCCGTCCCCTCCCGTCCGGCGCCGTCCCGTTCGCGGGGCGGCACTGCCGCCTGCGCGCTTGCAAAGCCCGCTTGCGCGCCTTAAGTCTCCGCCGGATTAGACCAGAGCGGCCCCCGCCCCCGCAAGCGGCCCGCCCTCTGGTCCCCGCCAGAGATATGAGGAGCATGGACCATGGGCTATAAAGTCGCCGTCGTGGGCGCCACGGGCAATGTCGGGCGCGAGATGCTGCAGATCCTGGCGGAGCGGGAATTCCCGGTCAGCGAGGTGGTGGCGCTGGCCTCGGAGCGATCCATCGGGTCGGAGATCAGCTTCGGCGACGACGACCTGCGCGTCCAGGACCTGGCCAAGTTCAACTTCACCGGCACCGACATCGTGCTGTCGTCCGCCGGCGCCAAGGTCTCCGCCCAGTTCGCGCCCAAGGCAGCCGCCGCCGGCGCCGTGGTCATCGACAACACCAGCCATTTCCGCATGGATCCGGACGTGCCCCTGGTGGTGCCGGAGGTGAACCCCGAGGCCATCGCCGGCTACAAGAAGAAGGGCATCATCGCCAACCCCAACTGCTCCACCATCCAGATGGTGGTGGCGCTGAAGCCCCTGCACGATCTGGCCCGCATCCGCCGCGTCGTCGTCTCGACCTACCAGTCGGTGTCGGGCGCCGGCAAGGAGGCGATGGATGAGCTGTTCACCCAGACCCGCGCCATCTATGTGAACGACCCCATCGAGAAGAAGCAGTTCACCAAGCAGATCGCCTTCAACGTCATCCCCCACATCGACGTCTTCATGGAAGACGGCACCACCAAGGAAGAGTGGAAGATGACGGTGGAGACCAAGAAGATCCTGGACCCGTCCATCAAGGTGACGGCCACCTGCGTGCGCGTGCCCGTGTTCATCGCCCATTCCGAGGCGATCAACGTGGAGTTCGAGAACCCCATCAGCGCCGATGAGGCCCGGGCCGCCCTGCGCCGGGCCAAGGGCGTCTCCCTGATCGACCACCAGGCCGACGAGGGTTACGTCACCCCGGTGGAGGCCGCCGGCGACGACCTGGTGTTCGTCAGCCGCCTGCGCGAGGATTACACGGTGGAGAACGGCCTGAACCTGTGGGTGGTGTCCGACAACCTGCGCAAGGGTGCCGCCCTGAACGCGGTGCAGATCGCCGAGCGCCTGGTGAAGGACCACCTGAAGAAGTAGGTGCTTGGCTCCGCGAAAAAGCGAAAACGCCGGCCTTCTTCAAGGGCCGGCGTTTTGCTTTTGAGGCAGCGGCCGCGTTCAGGACTGCTTGGCCACCACTTCCAATTCGCAAACCGGCGAGGCCATGCCGCGCGCCGACAGGCGGATGTGCATGCCCTGGGCGTCGCGCACCTTCAGCGTGGTGGATGCGCCGGCCGCCAGGTCCATGGTGCGGCCAGCCGTGGCCACCGTGCTGTCGGTCAGGATGTATTCCAGGGTGCAGCGCCGGTTGCCGGTGTTGTGGAACAGCGCCTCGCCCGGCCCCACGATCTTGAAGCCGAAGCTGCGGCCCTCGTTGAAATCCATGCGGCCGGCGCAGGGGCTGCCCGCCCCCACCACGCATTCCACGTCGCGCGGCGGCGCCTTGGCGTTACCCACCAAGCGCGGATCGCGCAGCAGCGGCTGGTTGGCGGTCACGGATTCGCCGGCCCCCGGCGCGCCGCCCTGGGGCGTTCCCTGGGGGGACGTCGGCGCCGCCTGGGCCCACGCGCCACCGGCGGCCAGGCACAGCAGGGCCGCCAGCGCGCCGCTGCGGCCCACGGGGATGGCCCGGGAAATGAAGGAACGGCTGGAACGCGACGGCATGGGGAAAACGCTCCTTATGGCAACCGCCCTAGGGGTAGCCCCAAGGACCGCCGCTGGGCAAGCCGCATCACACGCGGCAGAGACACGCTGAAGACACTATCACGGCCCAGCGGACATCCGCCGTCGCGCCCGTCACAGCACATGGCTATTCTGCACCCCTCGACAAGCCTAAGCCCTGGAAGCCGCCCCATGTCCGCCCGCCCCCGCCGCTCCGCCCTGTACATGCCCGGTTCCAACGCCCGCGCGCTGGACAAGGCCAGGGGCCTGGCCGCAGACGTGTTGATCCTGGATCTGGAGGACGCGGTGGCGCCGGACGCGAAGGACCTGGCGCGCGACCAGGTGCGCGCCGCCGTGGCCGCTGGTGGCTTCGGCCGGCGGGAACTGCTGATCCGCACCAACGGCCTGGACACGCCCTGGGGCCATGCCGACCTCATCGCCGCCGCTACCGCCGGCGCCCACGGCGTGCTGATCCCCAAGGTGGAGTCGGCGGAGGCCGTGCGCCAGGCCGAGCGCCTGCTGACCGCCGCCGGCGCGCCGCAGGACCTTGCCCTGTGGGTCATGATGGAGACGGCGCTGGGCATGCTGAACGCCAAGGAGATCGCCGCCGCCTCCCCCCGCCTGGCCGGCATGGTGCTGGGCACCTCGGACCTGGCCAAGGAACTGCACGCCCACCATACGCCCCTGCGGCTGCCCATGATCACGGCGCTGGGCCTGTGCCTGCTGGCCGCCCGCGCCCATGGCCTGGCCATCCTGGACGGCGTGCATCTGGACCTGAATGACGATGCCGGGCTGGAAGCCAGCTGCCGCCAGGGGGTGGAACTGGGCTTCGACGGCAAGACCCTGATTCATCCCAAGCAGTTGGACACCGCCAACAGCACCTTCGCGCCGGACGCGGCGTCCCTGGACCGCGCCCGCCGCATCATCGCCGCCCACACCCAGGCCATGGCGGAGGGCAAGGCCGTGGTGCTGGTGGATGGCCGTCTGGTGGAGGCCTTGCACGTGGCCGAGGCCCATCGCCTGGTGGCCCTGGCAGAAGCGATTGGGGCGGAAACCATGGGGACGGAGGCGACCGGCGGCTGACGCGGCGCGCGCTCAGGTTTCCCCTTTCGGGGTCCGGCGTTCCACAGTCATCGGCTGGATGGCATGGCCACCGAAAGCCGTCAGCGCCGCCTGCATCGTCGACCAGGCCCAGTTCTCCGGCTTGCCGTCGTTCAACCTGAACCACCCGACATAATTCTTGGAATATCCCGGTTCCCGGAACCCCATTTTGCTTAACTTGCGGCCCACCGCCGCCGTGATCACGCGGCGCAGGGCGGGATTGGCCTCCGCGGACTCGATCTCGCACGGGATCACGGGCTCAGCCGTCTTGCTGCATTGGATATGAAATCGCCCCAATTGAAGGTGACGACCCGGCGACCAGGCCCCGCTTACCCCCATCAGCCAGGTGAAGGCGTCACCGATCTCCTTGATGTTTTGCTTGACCAGGGCTTCCGCCTTATCGGTATCCATGGGGATAGACTTCAACGGCGCGGGAAGCTGCGATTCGTCTTCGTCATCCATGCCCTCGACTTCGCAACCTTCCTTCAGATCTTTCTGGGAACGGTCGTTGAACGCGATCTCCCCGCCATAGTCGCGGCCGGCGGGATTTCGCGGCGGGCAGGCCACCGCCGGGTAAGATCCGGTCGCGGTCTCGATATCCCCCAGTCCCACGTCATACCCCCCGACCAGTGTGGCGACCATGAAACCAGCCAGCTTGTCATTCGGCCACTCCGACGGGGTCAGACGCGCGACGAAATTGCCGGTCTTCCGGTCGGAGACGTAGCCCAGATCCTTCAGGTTCGCCCGCCGCTTCTTGGTCAGGGGGTGCCGCATCCAGGGTTGTCCCCGGGGTCCCGCCGCCTCACAGGTGATGACCGTCTCCTGGGGTGCCCGCCGGCATTGCACGAACTGATCGCCGTCGTGTGCCTCCACCGCGACGCCGCGCCCATCCATCTTGTCGGCATGCGCCAGGACAGCGACCGCCTTGGCCAATTCCTCCTGGGGCCCGTCTTTCGCGTGGACCCCGGCGACGGTCGAACACGCCATCGCCATACCCGCAACAATGATCCTGACCGCCTTCATTCGCAGACTCCCTTATTTGGCAGGCTTGGAGGTATGGCGTTCCACCTCCAACGGCAGGAACACGTAGGTGCCGAAGCCCTGCTGCGCCGCCTGCGCCAACGTGTCGGCGATGGCCTTGGTGTCCTTGTCCCGGGCGTCCCGCCGGAGCGGAAAGTTCTGGGCGTAGTTCAAGGAATAGCCGGGCTCCAGGAACCCAAGCTTCTCCAGCCGGCGGCCGGCGGCGGCGTTCAACACCGGCTTCAGCCGGGGCATGATGTCGCCGGACACCACCTCGCACTGCATCGACGGATCTTCCGCCTTCATGCACTGGATGTAGAAGTCGCCCCAGGAAAAGATGGCGATGTGATGCTCTGGCCCCGTGCCACCGGCCACCCAGTCCACCGCCTCGGCGATGGTCTTGTATTGCTGGGACAGGAGATCCGTCGCGTCGTCCGGCCTGGGCGGCCGGGGTGGCAGGGAATCGTCATCGCCATCATCATCCCGCCCTTCAAGGTGGCAGCCCTCCGCCGTGTACCTGACCGTGATGCCCAACGGCACCACCGCCCCGCCATAAGGATTGCCGGCAGCAACCCGCACCGGACAATCGGCGGCTGGAAACCATCCATGTCGCACCATGGGGTCCTGGCCACTCTTGCCGTACCCGACCTCCAGGGCTTGGATCATGAAGCCTATCAGCAGCTTGGGTTCAGGCGGCGGATCCCAGCGTCGGATGAAATTTCCCGTTTGCCGGTCGGCGGTGAAGCCCAGCTCCTTCAAGGCGGCACGGCGTTCCTTGGTCAGGACATGGCGCATCCAGGGCTGGCCCCGCGTCCCCGCCGCCTCGCAGGTGATGACGGTCTGGCGCGGCAGATGCCGGCATTGGACGAACTTGTAGC
This sequence comes from Azospirillum sp. B4, assembly GCF_000333275.1. Classification (GTDB taxonomy): domain Bacteria; phylum Pseudomonadota; class Alphaproteobacteria; order Azospirillales; family Azospirillaceae; genus Nitrospirillum. Next base: position 5,995 of record NZ_BACU01000116.1, read on the forward strand.
CATCGCTGACTTCCACCAGTCCGCCACGCCCCTCCGGATCATCCCTGTAAAGCTGGGTCTGAACGGTCTTGATGATCGACTCCGCGGTCGGTTCTTTGGCCCAGGCCATGCCCGTGCACAGCAGAACCAAGACCAGGCTGGCGCCGACGCCCCTTTTCGCCCCCATACCCCACCCCGCAGGTTGCCGCATGGGCAATCTACTTGTGGGGGTCGATCTTATCAATCATGCAACTGCAGAGCCTGGCGGTACTGGTAGCGATAAGCAGTTTGGAACCCCGCCCGGGCGTAGGTCGCCAGGGCCGCGTGGTTGGCGCCCCCCACCTGGAGATAGGCATGGGTGGCGCCCGCCTCCGCCCCCGCCGCCAACAGGCGCGTCAGCAGGCGATGCGCCAGGCCCCGGCCGCGCTGCCCCCGGGCCACCAGCACCTTATAGATGCCGAGCCAGCCGCGGTCGACGACGCCCAAGGCGCTGGCGGCATAGCGGTCGCCGTCCCAGGCGCTGACGTAAAGGGTGGGAACCGCGATGGCGGACAGGAGTTGGCGCATGGATCCCCGCTCGCCTACCGGCAGGGGCAGGGCCTGGGCATAGCCTTCAAGCAGGTCTTCGGCGGGGGCCGTCTCCACCCGCCAGCGCAAGCCATCGGCCACCGGCGCCACGCCGGGAGGAATCAGGCCAGGGGGAATGACAGCGGCCTGCACCAGGTTCTCCTCCTGCCGCCGGTAGCCGCGACGGTCCAGCTCCGCCGTCAGTTCGGCTGGCGCCAGCGGGGTGATGCGAAAACGCGGGGGCAGGCCTTCGCGGACATAAGCGGCCTCAACCCTGTCCACCTTTCGCGCCACCGGCAGGGTCCCGGCCGCAAGACAGGTGACGGAGTTGGAACGGCCCGTGTGGCCTTGGGCGAAGCGCAGCAGCCAGCCATCATCGTGGATGGTCTTCAGCGCCGGCCAGGCCGTGAGGCACAGGTCTTCCAGCAGAGGGCACAAGTCGTTGTCCGGCAAGCCGGAAAATTTGATTTGATCGGACCGCATCATGTCCCGACTGTACGCAGCGTCCTGGCCGCCGGCAATCCATCGGCATGGGATGAAGATGTCGCGAATAAGGATATTTCCGCAGCCATGCCGAAAACCTCACGCACCCATGCGCGCCCCCCCTTGTATTCGCAAAAGTCGGCCCCAGGCAGGGCGTTGACGGGGCGGGGGCAGGGGCGTAATTGACTTCACATCCTATCCGCCCCCGGCGGTGCAGCAATTTGGCCGGCGTCCCGACCCGCATGTCGCGGGCGCCACATGGCCGACGCGGCACCGGCACCTGATAATCCAAAAGGACGAGGACGCGCGAATCATGAGCGAGACCAGCGTGGCCAAAAAGGCACGGCCGCTGTCGCCCCACCTCCAGGTCTATCGCCTACCCCTGCCCGCCGTGTCGTCGATCACGCACCGCATCACCGGCATTGCCCTGACCGTGGGCACCCTGGTGCTGACGTGGTGGCTGGTCGCCGCCGCCAGCGGCCCGGACGATTTCGACACGGCTCAGCGCGTGCTGGGCAGCCCCATCGGCCTGCTGGCCTTGCTGGGCTGGACCTGGGCCTTCGGCTACCACCTGCTGAAGGGCATCCAGCACCTGATCTGGGATGCCGGCGTCGGCGTAAACACCGCGAGCGCGCAGCGCAACTCCGCCTTGGTGTTCGGCGCGTCCTTCGTTCTCACGGCGATCGTCTGGATCGCCGCCTTCGCCCTCTGACGGGAGCGCGCATTCAAATGGCTTCTACGTCCGACAACGGCTTCCGCACGCGCCTGGGCCGCGTGCGCGGTCTTGGCTCCGCCAAGAGTGGCGGCGCCCACTGGCTGGCCTATCGCATGGTCGCGGCGCTGCTGATCCCGCTGACCGTCTGGTTCCTGATCTCCATCGTCCGCCTGGCCAAGGCGGAGCATGCCGACGCCATCGCCTGGCTGCACCAGCCGGTGAACGCGGTGCTGCTGCTGATCACGCTGATCGCCACCTTCCACCACGCCGCTTTCGGCATGCGGGAAGTCTATGAGGATTACATCCACGGCAAGCTGGCGCGCCTGGCCGCCATCGCCCTGACCAACGGCGCCGCCATCCTGCTGGCCGCCGCGAGCGTCTTCGCCGTGCTCAAGATCGCCTTCGGGGCGTGAGGAAGGACTGTCATGGCTAACGCCTACCCCATCATCGACCATCAGTACGACGTCGTCGTCGTTGGCGCCGGCGGCGCCGGCTTGCGCGCGACCTTCGGCATGGCCGAAAAGGGCCTGAAGACCGCCTGCATCACCAAGGTGTTCCCCACCGCAGCCACACCGGGGCGGCCCAGGGCGGCATCTCCGCCGCATTGGGCAACATGGGCGAGGACGACTGGCGCTACCACATGTACGACACCGTGAAGGGGTCGGACTGGCTGGGCGACCAGGACGCCATCGAGTACATGGTGCGTGAGGCCGTCCCGGCCATCATCGAGCTGGAACACTATGGCGTGCCCTTCTCCCGCACCCCGGAAGGCAAGATCTACCAGCGCGCCTTTGGCGGCATGACCACGCGCTACGGCGAGGGTCAGGCCCGCCGCACCTGCGCCGCCGCCGACCGCACCGGCCACGCCATCCTGCACACCCTGTATCAGCAGAGCCTGAAGCACGAGGCCGAGTTCTTCGTGGAATACTTCGCGCTGGACCTGCTGATGGAAGACGGCGAGTGCAAGGGCGTCCTGGCCTGGAACCTGGATGACGGCACCATCCACCGCTTCCGCGGCCACCAGACGGTGCTGGCCACCGGCGGCTACGGCCGCGCCTACTTCAGCTGCACCTCCGCCCACACCTCCACCGGCGACGGCGGCGGCATGGTGCTGCGCGCCGGCCTGCCCCTGCAGGACATGGAATTCGTGCAGTTCCACCCCACGGGGATCTACGGCTCCGGCTGCCTGATCACCGAGGGCGTGCGCGGCGAAGGCGGCTACCTGACCAACAGCGAGGGTGAGCGCTTCATGGAGCGCTACGCCCCGTCGGCCAAGGACCTGGCCAGCCGCGACGTGGTCAGCCGCTCCATGACCGTGGAAATCCGCGAGGGCCGCGGCGTGGGTGAGCACAAGGACCACATCCACCTGCACCTGGAGCACCTGGACCCGGCCATCATCCACGAGCGCCTGCCCGGCATCGCCGAGACCGCCAAGGTCTTCGCCAACGTGGACGTGACGCGTGAGCCCATCCCGGTGCTGCCCACCGTGCACTACAACATGGGCGGCATCCCCACCAACTATCACGGTGAGGTGATCAACCCGACGGCCGAGAACCCGGACCAGGTGGTCCCGGGCCTGATGGCCATCGGCGAGGCGGCTTGCGTGTCGGTGCATGGCGCCAACCGCCTGGGCTCCAACTCGCTGCTGGACCTGGTGGTGTTCGGCCGCGCCGCCGCCAACCGGGCGGCGGAGACGGTGAAGAAGGGTGCCGCGCACAAGACGCTGTCGCAGGACGTGACCGACAAGGCGCTGGCCCACCTGGACAAGGTGCGCAACGCCAAGGGCGGCACCCGCGTCGCCCACCTGCGCCTGGAAATGCAGAAGATCATGCAGAACAACTGCGCCGTCTTCCGCACCGGCGAGGTGCTGGAGGAAGGCGTGGAGCTGATGAAGGGCGTGTGGGCCAAGCGCGACGACATCGCCGTCAGCGACCGCTCGCTGATCTGGAACTCCGACCTGGTGGAAGCCCTGGAGCTGGACAACCTGATGCGCCAGGCCGTGGTCACCATCAATTCGGCGGCCAACCGCAAGGAAAGCCGCGGCGCCCACGCCCGCGAGGACTTCCCCGAGCGCGACGACCACGAGTGGATGAAGCACACCACGTCCTGGGTGGATGAGAAGGGCGCCGTCACCCTCGGTGACCGTCCCGTCCACATGTACACCCTGACCGGTGACATCGACGTCATCCCGCCCAAGAAGCGCGTCTACTGACGCCTTAGCCGAACGGACCTGATGCCATGGCCGAGTTCTCCCTTCCCGCGAATTCCAAGGTGCTTCCCGGCAAGACGACGTCGGTGAAGACGTCCGCGACCAAGCGGGCCAAGACCTTCCGCATTTACCGCTACGACCCGGACAAGGGCGCCAACCCCACCGAGGACCGCTACGAGATCGATCTCGACAAGTGCGGCCCCATGGTGCTGGACGCCCTGATCCACATCAAGAACGACGTCGACAGCACGCTGACCTTCCGCCGGTCGTGCCGCGAGGGCATCTGCGGCTCTTGCGCCATGAACATCGACGGGCGCAACACGCTGGCCTGCCTGAAGGCCATCGACGACGTGAAGGGCGACGTCAAGATCTACCCGCTGCCGCACATGCCGGTGGTGAAGGATCTGGTGCCGGACCTGAACACGATCTATGCCCAGTACACCTCCATCAAGCCGTGGCTGCAGAGCCAGAGCCCGGCCCCGTCGCGCGAGCGGCTGCAGAGCCCGGAGGAGCGTGAGAAGCTGGACGGCCTCTATGAGTGCATCCTTTGCTTCTGCTGCTCCACCAGCTGCCCCAGCTATTGGTGGAACGGCGACAAGTACTTAGGTCCCGCCATCCTGCTGCAGGCCTACCGCTGGATCGCCGACAGCCGGGACGAGATGACGGGTGAGCGCCTGGACAACCTGGAAGACCCCTTCCGGCTGTACCGCTGCCACACCATCATGAACTGCACCCAGACCTGCCCCAAGGGCCTGAACCCGGCGAAGGCCATCGCCGAGATCAAGAAGCTGATGGTCGCCCGCGCCGCCTGACGCGAACGGCCCATTGAACGGAAAAGCCGCGGCGGTCCCCTGCCGCGGCTTTTTTGTTGGCGCGACGGGAACGCGACGACAGCCGGATGAAGCTGAAGGCGTGAATGCGACAATCGCCCGATTGTCCGCGAAGCTCCCACGCATGTCCCTGGCCGCCCACCTTCCCACGCCCGCCGTCTCCGCCTCTTATCGCGCCGCCCTCCTCACGACCCTGCTGGCCCCCTTGATGGTGAAGCTGCCCCAGGTGCTGGGGCTGCTGCTGGCCAGCCCACTATTCACCGAAAGCGGCCTGGGTGTCGGCATCATCCGCCGTGGCCTTCCGTCCCTGGACCCCAATATCGCCTATACCAGCCAGACCCTGGGCCACCGGGCTGCCTTGGATTGGCTCTCCGGCCATGTTCCGTGGTGGAACCCTTTCGAAGGGGTTGGCGGCCCCTTGGCCGGAGAAATGCAGTCCGCCGCGCTGTCGCCGCTGACCCTGTGGCTGGCACTGCCCAACGGGCAGCTGTACCAGCATCTTACCCTGCAGATCCTGGCCGGTCTGTTCACCGTTCTGCTGCTGCGCCGCCTGGGTATCGCGCCCTTGTCGGCCACGGTCGGCGGCCTGCTGTTCCAATTCAACGGCACCTTCGCCTGGCTGGGCAACGCCGTGGTCAATCCCATCCCCTACTTGCCCATGATGCTATTGGGGGTGGAGGACATCCGGGCCCACCAGAACCGGGGCACGGGCTGGATAGCGGCGGGCTTGGCGCTGTCGCTTTATGGCGGCTTTCCGGAGACGGCTTACCTCGACGGGCTGCTGGCGGTGGCCTGGACATTGGCCCGCCTTCCCGGGTTGGACGGGCGCCGGCAGATCGTCTTTCTGATCCGGACAAGCATGGGTGTCGCCGCCGGCCTGCTGTTGGCCACCCCCCTTCTGATCGCCTTCCTGGATTATCTGCCCCATGCCCATACCGGCGGTCACGCCGGGGCGGGCTTCGTCGGCCTGCATCTGGCGCCCGAGCGGCTGGCAAACCTGACGTTGCCTTATCTTTCCGGTCCCCTGGGCCAAGGCGAAACGCCGGGGACCCCAGCGTTCTGGGGCGATGTCGGCGGTTACGCCCCCTTGGGACTGGTGGCCCTCGCGTCCGCCGGCGCCGTGGGGCCGGATCTGCGCATCCTGCGACGGACGCTGGCGGCTTGGGTTTGCGTCACCGTGGCCACGGTCTATGGCCTGCCTGTGGTGTCCAGCCTGGTCACGGCCATTCCCGGCGTGGGAATGGCGGCGTTCTATCGTTATCTGCCGCCATCCTTTGAATTCGCGTTGGCGATTCTGGCAGGGCTGGCCTGCCACGACCTGGGGCGCGGAACGGCTGAGGGCCAGCGGGCGCCGGATCTGTTGGGCGGCGTCGGCGTGGCCCTGACCCTGACGGTGGCGGGCCTGGTGCTGGCCGCCCGCGCCTTCCACGGGCTGCCGCCCTTGCCATGGAGCGTCCCTTCCCTTCTCCTCGGCGGTGTCGTCGCCCTGTTGCTTGCGCTGGTCGCCGTCAGGCCCCTGCCTGGTGCGCACCGAAGCCAGGCGGTGGCCCTGGCGGCGGTGGTGGAGGCGGTGGCGCTATTCGCGGTACCGACCGTGGGCCTGCCACGGTCTGGTTCCGTGGACCTGCGGGGCATCCAGTTCCTGCGCGACCATATCGGGCTGCAGCGCTTCTACACCCTGGGGCCGCTTCCGCCCAACTATGGGGCCTATTTCGGCCTGGCTGGGATCAACCATAATGACCTGCCCCTGCCCCGGGCCTGGGTGGAGCATGTGCGGCGCCACCTGGATCCCAACACCGTGGATATCCTGTTCACGGGCACGCGGCGCCTGTCGGATGCCGGTCCCTCCGCGCTCCAATCCCTTCTGGCGAACCTGCCGGAGTACGAAAAGGTGGGCGTCCGCTACGTCCTGGCCCCCGGCGGCATCAGCCCGTTCGGCCAGCCGCTACCGGGACCAGACCCGGCTGGAACCGCGACGCCGCTACCGCTCAGGAGTGGCGACGAGGTCGTCCTGCGGACCGCCACCGCCGGGCGCACCGGGTCGCTGCAGGGTGTCAGCCTGTTCATCGCCACCTATGGCGACCACAGCGATGGATTGCTGCGGAGCACAGTTTGCAGCGGCGTCTCCTGCGCCGATGCGGTCGCCGACCTGACGCAGGCGGCGGACAATCATTACGTGGAAACGGATCTGACGCGGCCGCTGGCTGTCACGGACGGCCCCCTGACCGTCACCCTTCGCCGGGAGGGTGGCACCGGGCGCATGGCGATTTGGGTTTGGCCTGCGTCCCCCGACGGCGCCCTGGACATGACCCTGAACGGCGCGGCGGTGGCGGGGCGAACCCCGAAGCTCGCCCTGGATTTCAGTGAGCCGACGCTGCCACCGAGGGTCTACGCCGACCGCACCATGGCCATATATGAGCTGCCCGCGCCGGCGCCCTATTTCTCGGCCTCCGATTGCCAGCTGGCTCCCCAGTCACGCGACACGGTGGTGGCGGATTGCGCGATCCCATCGCTGCTGCGCCGGCTGGAATTGTCCATGCCGGGCTGGAGCGCCACCGTCAACGGCCGGAACCTGGAGGTGGCGGCCGATGGCCCGCTGTTCCAGGCGGTGCCATTGCCCGCCGGTCGGTCCACCGTCTCCTTCAGCTTCGTTCCGCCGCACATGGGCTGGGGCCATGTCGCCTTCGCGGTCGGCCTGGCATTGACCCTGGTGGGGATAATGACAGGCCGGCCTCATGGGTCCGGCCTCAGCGATCCTCACTGACGGAAATCAGGGCCGTATCCTTCACGACGCAACGCATGACGTGGCGGCCAGCGGCGCTGGTGACATCCCGGCGGGGCATGAGTGTGAACGGCTGGGTGACGATCTGGCGACCGTCACCCTCCGTCACCAGGGACGGCAGGTCGAAGGCGATCTTGTAATAGTCATCATAGACATGGTCGACTTCCCGCCGGCAGACGGTGGTCGAGGTGCGCGGCAGGTCGTAGTGGTGGGGGCCACTGTCATCGGCGTTGATGACACAGCCACTGAGCCCCAGGCAGCCAAGGACCGCCCCCATGATCGCACGGTTACGCATCGCCCCATTCTCCCCTTCTGGCGGTCGTGAGGCGGCCCATGAGGCGCCCCGTACCCCTTCTCTACAAGGGAGGGGAGCGAGGACAAGGCCGGGAAACCAGGGGGTTACCCGAATTTACCGGACGGCAACAGGAAAGGCAGGCCCGTAACACGCCAGCCAAACTGCCCATCAGCAGGCGAAGTCACTGATCTTGCCATCATCACCCACGTGCACGACGCACAGCCAGGTGCCGGCGGCGTAGCGCGCCTCATAGACGTCGTGACTGACGCGGGCGTCGGCCGCGTCCTTTTTGTTCAAGGCCCGCTCGATGCTGCCGATGTAGCGCACCTCCTGCAACGCCCCCCGCCCAGCCGCGCGGCCGGGGCGGGCCAGCAGCTTGGCCAGGCGCGGCAGAAGGTTGGGGGTATAGATGGCGGCGGTCAGCTGGCCGCTGTCCCAGTCGGCCAGTGCCTGGCGCAGGGGGGCCAGGCTGGGCGGGGCGGCGTCGGCCGGCGGCAGGAAGCGCACACCGCGCGCCGGCACCTCGGCGGTCACGGGCAGGAAGCCCACCAGCCGCCCGGCGGCCTGGCCGGTGAAGGTCAGGGTGGGCTCACCCACAGTACCCTCGACCTCGGCATCGACGTGGAAGGCGATACCGCCCGCCAGGTTCCATGACAGGCTGAGATGGCGGTCGTCAAGCTCGCCCTCCCCCACCGAGTCCAGCAAGGGGCAGTAGGCCAGCAGGCGGGTGCGCCGCTGCTCGAACCGGCAGATGTGGGTGTCGTTGTCGTAGCGCTTGTAGAAGGCGGAATCGCTGAGGCCGAAGGTGGAGCGCGCGGTGATCTTCCAATAGCCGCTGACGTCCAGCGGCGTGACCAGCACCTCATGGATGTCGTCATCCGGCGGCGGCGCGAACGGTCCGGCGGCGGTGGCGGGCAGGGGTTGGGCCGCCGCCGCGTGGGCCGGCGGCCGGCGACGGGCGGTGGCCGGGGACGGGCCCGCCCCATCGGCCGCGCCCAGCGACGGAGATGGTTCGGCCCCGGGTGGTGGCGTGGATTCGGATGGGGGCAGCCTCACGCCGTCGGCGGGGCCACCCAGGTGGTGCAGGGCGGTGCCGTGCTCCTGGGCGTTGTTGCTGGCGCAGGCGGCCAGGCCCAGCATCAGCGCCACCGCCAGGCCGGCGCGCCCGCCCATCCTCACGCCCCGCCGCCCGGAGCTTCCGGGTCAGCGGTTTCCGGCGCCTGATGCTTCAGGATCAACGGCACCTGGGCCATGCTGAACAGGACGAACAACGGGATGACGACGAAGGACTTGTAGCCCACCCACTGGTCGGTGGTGAGGAAGCGCCACGCCACCTCGTTGGCGGCGGCCAGCAGCAGGAAGAAACCGGTCCAGCGCACGGTCAGGCGCCGCCAGCCGCCGTGGTCCATCTCCACCCCCACCAACACATGGGCCAGCAGGTTGCGGCGCAGCGCCATGCCCACGGCCAGCGCCACGGCGAACAGCAGATAGATGATGGTGGCCTTCACCTTGATGAACGTCTCATCGTTCAGCCAAAGGGTCAGGCCGCCAAACACCAGGACGAAACCGCAGGTGACCAGCGGCATGACCGGCCACTTGCCATCCAGCTTGCGATAGATGGGCAGGGCCACCACCGCCGCCACCATGAAGGCGGCGGTGGCGACCATGATCCCACCCTTGGCATTGGCCACGAAGAAGACGACCAGCGGTCCCCATTCCAGCAGCAGACGGATCAGCTGAGCCATTATTGGAACGCCGCTTCCACGAAGCTGCGCAGCTTGCGGCTATGCAGGCGTTCCAGGCCATTCTCCCGCATCAGTTCCATGGCCAGCAGACCGATGGCCAGGTGCTGGTCCACGCGGGCGCGGTAGAAGTGGTTGGCCATGCCGGGCAGCTTCAGCTCGCCATGCAGCGGCTTGTCGGACACGCACAGCAAGGTGCCGTAGGGCACGCGGAAGCGGAAGCCGTTGGCGGCGATGGTGGCCGATTCCATGTCCAGCGCGATGGCGCGGCTTTGGCTGAAGCGCTGCACCGGCTCGCGATAGTCGCGCAGTTCCCAATTGCGGTTGTCGATGGTGGCGACCGTGCCGGTGCGCATCAGGCTTTTCAGTTCCCAGCCCTCCAGGCCGGTGACCTGGCCCACCGCCTTTTCCAGGGCCACCTGCACCTCGGCCAGGGGGGGCACGGGGATCCAGGTGGGCAGGTCGGCGTCCAGCACCTTGTCCTCGCGCACATAACCGTGGGCCAGGACATAGTCGCCCAGGCGCTGCGTCTCGCGCAGGCCGGCGCAATGGCCCAGCATCAGCCAGACGTGCGGGCGCAACACGGCGATATGGTCGGTGATGGTCTTGGCGTTGCTGGGGCCCACGCCGATGTTGACGATGGTGATGCCGTTGCCGTCCGCCCGCTTCAGATGATAGGCAGGCATCTGCGGCAGGCGCTTCACCCGCTCGCCCTCGCTGGCGCGGCCGGGTTCCACCGTCTGGTTGTAGGTGATGTGGTCGCCGGGCTCGACGAACGCCACGTACTGCGAGCGGTAGGCCTGCACCTCGGGGTCGTCCGAGGGCTCCATGGTCTCCAGGCCCCGGCGCACGAATTCGTCGATATAGAACTGGTAGTTGGTGAACAGCACGTAGTTCTGGAAGTGGTCCGGCGAGGTGGCGGAATAGTGCTTCAGCCGGTGCAGGCTGTAGTCAACCCGGGGGCCGGTGAACAGGGCCAGGGGCTCCGGCGAGCCCGCTGGGCATTCATAGGTGCCATTGACGATGCTGTCGTCCATCACCGCCAGGTCGGGCAGGTCGAAAACCTCGCGCAGCTTGTACAGGCGCTCCGGCGACAGGTCGCCTTCCACATGCATGCCCTCGGGGAAGGCGAACTGGATGGGAACCGGCATGTCGCTCACCCCCACCTCGATGCTGGTGGTGTGGTTGCGCAGCAGTTGCTGGAACTGGTGGCGGTAGTAGTGGGCGTAAAGATCGGGCCGCGTCAGCGTGGTGCGGTAGGTGCCGGCACCGGAGACGAACCCGTAGGCCAGGCGGCTGTCCACCCGGGGCTCATGGTCCACCGTCACCTGCACGAAGGGATAGAAGCGCCGCACCCGGCCGGTGAATTCCACGCCCTTGGCGTAGTCCTGGAAACAGGCCCGCAAATGCCCGACGGCCTCATCATACAGCGCCTGCACGTGGACGAAGGCGGCATCCGCGTCGGTGAAGGTGACGACCTTGTCAGCCTGCAGGGAAACCGGTGCGTTCAATCGAATAACTCCTTTTATTCTCGGGCGTTCCCCAGTCCTGCGGCCGGATTGCCGCCGACGGGCGCCCCATGTCGGCAAAGTCTTTTAAAAAATAGAAAAGCCGCATCGGGGTGTCCCCCGCATGCGGCTTGTTCTTCATAGTCCGCCAATCGCCCGGGGGTGTCAAGCGCACCCTGATGACGGTTTCGGGCTTCACCGGCGGGCGCACCAATCGCGCCACAGGCCCCGGTAGACCGCCTCCACGGCGCGGGTGTACGCGGCGGTGTCGAAGACCGGCGTGCGGGCCATGCGGTCGCGGAAGGCCATGCGCCCCGCCACCAGGGCCGCCGGGTCGTCCGCCAGGCCCACCATGCGGCCGGCGAAGGCCTCCGGCGTGTGGGTGATGAAATCCGTCAAGCCGGCGGCCCGCAGGATGGCGCCGGTGCTGCGCGCGCCGGAGGTCAGGCCGGTGGGCAGGGCCAGAACCGGCACCCCCATCCATAGCGCCTCGCAGGAGGTGATGCCGCCGGAGTAGGGGACCGGATCCAAGGCCACATCCATGCGGCCGTATGCCGCCAGGTGCTCCGCTCGTGAGCTGCTGCCCATGAACTCGACCCGTTCAGGCGCGACACCGCGCCGCGCCAGCCGGGCCTGCAGATCCGCGCGCACGCCGGTACCGTCCAGTGACGGATCCTTGATCAGCAGCCGTGTCCGCGGCCGGGCGCGCAGGCCCAGGGCCCACAGATCCAGGCTGGAGTCCGACACCTTGGACAAGCGGTTGAAACAACCGAAGGTCAGGGGGGCACCGGTGGCGGCCGGCCCGGGGACCACGGGGGGACAGTCGGGCGGCGGTTCGAAGCAGAGGAAGCAGGGCAGATCGATCACCCGCTCGGCGAAGTGCACCCTTTCCTCCGGTGGAATCACCACCGGGTCGGCCAGCAGGGCGTCCATGGCGGAAATGCCGGTGCCTGTGACATGCCCCCAGGCCGAAACCTGTACCGGCGCCGACCGGGCCGCGAACAGCGGCAGCCGGTTGCCCAGCGTGTGGCCGGACAGGTCGACCAGGATGTCGACGCCATCCGCCCGGATCTGCCCGTCCAGGACGCTGTCCGGCAGGCCGGCGACGACGCGCCAATCGTCCACCGCCTGGCGGAACCGCGCGGTCACCGCATCCTCGGCGGTATAGTTTGAATAGCAGATCACCCGGAACGCCGCCCGGTCATGCCCGCGCACCACCGGCCCGAAGCAGGTGGCTGCCGAATGGGCGCGGAAATCGGCCGACACATAGCCGACGGTCAGGGGACGGTCCGGATCCGGCGGGTTCGGCCACGCGGCGGCGGCCGGCCCCTTTGGCCCCCCCGGGGGGCCGTACAGGTCATGCCAGCGCCGCCGCTCGGCCTGGGCCGTGGCGACGTCAATGGTCGCGTCGAAATCCAGGGCGAAGATCAGATTGCTGTGGCCGGCGGCGCTGGGCGACAGCGCCAGGGCGCGCCGGTAGAAGGATATGGCCTCCAGCCCCCGGCCGGCGGCCAGTTGGTGCAGGCCCATGTTGTTCAGGATGCCCGGCTCCTGGTCGTTCCGTTCCAGGGCCCGCTGGTGGAAGGGGGCGGCCTCGTCGGAACGGCCCAGCCGGTCCAGCAGCACACCCATCAGGCTGAGGGCCGGCTCATAATCCGGATCGGCGGCCACGGCGGCGGTCAGGTACTTGAAGGCCTTCTGGCTGTCCCCCTTGCTCAGCGCCAGCGCACCATAATCGGACGCCACCTGGACGTTGTCGGGCTCGGCGGCGATGATCGACTCCAGCACCCGCGCCGCGTCCGGCGGAATGCCCGGGCAATAGAGCAGCGCGGTCAACAGGCCACGGCGCGCCTCCGCATGGCCCGGCGCCTTGTCCAGCAGGCTGACATAGCGTGTGATCGCGCCGGGGGCGTCGTGGTTGTCCATCAGCGTGTTGGCCAGGTTCAACTCGGCGTCGCCCAGCCCCGGTTCCAAGGCCAGCGCCCGCCCGTAGGCCGCCACCGCCTCATCCAGCCGGCCCAGGCCTTGGAAGGCGCACCCCAGGTTGAAGTGATACAGCGCCACGCCGCCGTCCAGCGCGATGGCGGCGGCCAGGTCGGCGACGGCGCCCTCCCCCTGGCCTTGCCGCTGCCGCAGCCCGCCCCGGGCGGCCAGCAGGTCGGGCCGCGAGGGGGCCAGGGCGATGGCCCGGCCATAGGCCGCGTCCGCCTCCTCGGCCAGGCCGGCGGCGTCCAGGCAGCGGGCCAATCCCATCCAGGCGTCAAGATAATCGGGGGCCAGGGCCACGACCTGGCGGAAGGCGGGCACCGCCTCATCCGGCCTTCCGGCCTGCCACAGGATGGTCGCCAGCGTCATGGCCGGCGCCGCCGCCTGGGGATGGCGCACCGACAGGGCGCGCAGCAGGGCAACGGCCTCATCCGCCCGGCCCAGCGCGGTATAGGCGACCCGCAGGTTGTTCAGTACCTCCGCATGGGCGGGGTTGGCGTCCAGCACGTCGCGTAATGGCCCAATGGCCTCCGCCGGGCGGCCGGCCTGAAGGTGCAGCACGCCCAACAGGCGGCTGGCGTCAGGCTGCTTCGGCACCGCCGCCAGCACTTGGCCATACAGGGGGGCCGCCTCGTCCAGGCGCCCCGCCTGATGCAGCGCCACAGCCTGCTGGAGGATGTCGGCCAGAGTCGTCACCGGGGCAGTCGTCACCGGGGCCACCTTCCACGCGTCGGTATCACCAGGCGACTATAGGGGACAAATCCCCCCTGGCAAATCACGGCGGGCAAATCACGGCGGGCAAATCACGGCGGGCAAATCACGGCGGGTCAGCGGCCGTCTTCCAGCCCTACCAACGACGCGGCGAAGGCGGCGGCATCGAACGGGCGCAGGTCGTCGATCCCCTCACCCACTCCGATGGCGTGGACCGGCAGGCCGAACTTCTGCGCCAGCGAGACCAGCACGCCGCCCCGCGCGGAACCGTCCAGCTTGGTCAGGATAAGACCGTTGACCGACACCATCTCCTTGAACACCTCCACCTGCGAATGGGCGTTCTGGCCGGTGGTCGCGTCCAGCGTCAGCAGCGTGGTGTGCGGGGCGGTCGGGTCCACCTTCTTGATGACGCGGACGATCTTGCGCAGCTCATCCATCAGTCCCTGCTTGTTCTGCAGGCGGCCGGCGGTGTCGATCAGCAGCACGTCGGCGCCGGCGGCGCGCGCCTTTTCCAGCGCCTCATAGGCCAGGCCGGCGGCGTCGGCGCCCGTCTCCTTGGCCACGACGGGCGCGCCGGTGCGCTCCCCCCAGATCTGCAGCTGGCTGACGGCGGCGGCGCGGAAGGTGTCGCCAGCGGCCAGCCACACCGTCTTGCCGGCGGCGCGCAATTCCCGCGCGTACTTGCCGATGGTGGTGGTCTTGCCCGTGCCGTTGACGCCCACCACCAGCACGACATGGGGCTTGTGGTTGCCGTCCAGCACCAGGGGCTGGGCCACGGGAACCAGCACCTTGGCGATCTCGTCGGCCAGGAAGCGCTTCACCTCATCGGGCGAAATCTCCTTGCCGAATCGGCTCTTGGCCAGGTCGCCGGTAACGCGCGCCGCCATGGCCGGGCCCAGGTCCGCCTGGATCAGCAGCTCCTCCAGCTCCTCCAGCGTCTCGTCATCCAGCTTGCGCTTGGTGAAGATGCCGCCGATGCCGTCAGTCAGGCGAGAGGTGGACTTGGAGAGCCCCCGGCGCAGGCGCGACAGCCAACCGCCCTGGGGCGCCTCTTCCTCCGGCGCTGCCGGGGCGGCGTCCAGGATCAGGGCGGATTTGGGCGCCGCGACGGACGGCTCCACGGGCTCCTCGGCCATTTCAGGCGGTGCCGGCGGTTGCTTCGGTTGCCCAACAGGCTCGACAGCGACTGGAGTTTCAGGCGTGGGTGGGGCGACCGGGGTTTCGGCGGCGGGCTTCTTACGCTTGATCCAATCGAACATCAGCAGCAACCCATCAGCATGTCGCCATCCAGCCCGGCAATGCGGGCGTCCACGAGCGTGCCCGGCGCGAAATCGCGATCCAGCCGCACCTCGGCGAATTGTTCCGTGCGGCCCACGCGGTCCTTTTCCACCAGCACCGTGACGGTGCGCCCTTGCTGTCCGGCCAGGTGCCGGCGCACCGCCGCCTCCCCCGCCGCGCGCAGCTGGGCCGCCCGCTCCTTGCGCACCGCCTTGTCCACCTGCGGCATGCGGGCCGCCGGCGTGCCGGGGCGCGGGCTGTAGGGGAAGACGTGCAGCCAGGTCAGGTCGCAATCCGCCACGGCATCCAGGGTGTTCTGGAACATCTCGTCCGTTTCCGTGGGGAAGCCGGCGATGAGATCGGCGCCGAACACCATGTCGGGCCGCAGGTCCCGGGCACGCCGGCAAAATTCGACGGCGTCGGCGCGGCTGTGCCGGCGCTTCATGCGCTTCAGCACCATGTCGTCGCCGGCCTGCAGGCTGACGTGCAGATGGGGCATCAGGCGCGGTTCCTCCGCGATCAGGCGCCAGAGGTCGTCGTCGATCTCCACCGGGTCCAGCGAGGACAGGCGCAGGCGCGGCAGTTCCGGCACCAGGGCCAGCAGGCGGCGGATCATCTGGCCCAGGGTGGGCGTGCCCGGCAGATCGGGACCATAGCTGGTGACATCCACGCCGGTCAGCACCACCTCGCGGTAGCCCTGCTCCACCAGCGTGCGCACCTGGGTCACCACCTCGCCCATGGGGACGGAACGGGAATTGCCCCGGCCGTAGGGGATGATGCAGAAGGTGCAACGGTGGTCGCAGCCGTTCTGGACCTGGACGAAGGCGCGGGCGCGCCCCTCCATGCCCTGGATCAGGTGGCTGGCGGTCTCGCGCACCGACATGATGTCGTTGACGATCACCCGCTCCGCCTGGCCGGCGCCGAAACTGGTCCAGCTGTCGGCCTTCAGTTTCAGATCGTTGCCCAGGACCTGGTCCACCTCCGGCATGGCGGCGAAGGTGCCGGGGTTCACCTGGGCGGCGCAGCCGGTGACGACGATGCGGGTGTCCGGATTCTCCCGCCGGGCCTTGCGGATGGCCTGGCGGGCCTGGCGCTCGGCTTCCGACGTCACAGCGCAGGTGTTGAAGATCAGCACCGGGCCCAAGCCGGCGGCGCGCGCGTGGTCGCGCATCACCTCGGACTCGTAGGTGTTCAGGCGGCAGCCGAAGGTGATCACCTGCGGGCCGCCGGCCTCGCCGGAGACCTCCGGGCCGGAGCCTTCCTGGCGATGCTCGTGATCATGCCCGTCACGGGCGTGTTCAGCGGCGTGTTCAGCGCTCATTGCCCGGCGCCCGCCAGCAGCGCGTCGTCCAGCGTCCCGCTGAAGGCCGTGGCCACCGGCCCGGTCATCAGCACATGGCCATCCGCCCGCCATTCGATGGTCAACGTGCCGCCGTCCATGACGATATCGGCCTTGCGGCCGGTCAGGCCGCGCCGGGCGGCCGCCACCAGGGTGGCACAGGCCCCGGAACCGCAGGCCAGCGTGATGCCGGCGCCGCGTTCCCACACCCGCATGCGCACCCGGCCGGGGGCCACCACGGTCGCGACCTCGATGTTGGCGCGCTCCGGGAAGGCGGTGTGGTGTTCCAGCTGCGGGCCCCAGTGGGGAAGGTCCACAGCCTCCGCATCGTCCACGAAGAACACGGCGTGGGGGTTGCCCATGTTGACGGCGCAGGGGCTGGACAGGGGGCCGGCGGCCACGTCCAGCGTCAGGGTGTCGGCGGGCTCGGCCAGTGGAATTTGTCGCCAGTCCATGCGGGCGGGTCCCATGTCCACCGTCACCGTGCCATCGGCATGGCGGATGGCGGGCAGCAGGCCACTGATGGTTTCCACGGTCAGACGGTCACGCCCGGTGCCCTCTGCAGCCATCAGCGAGGCGACACAGCGCGTGGCATTGCCGCAGGCGCCGGATTCGCTGCCGTCCGGGTTCAGGATGCGCATGAAGACATCGGCATCCGCCGATTGGGGCGGTTCCAGGATGATGATCTGGTCGCAGCCGACGCCAAAGCGCCGGTCAGCCAGGACGCGCGCCTGGGCGCCCGTCAGGGACAGGGGGGTGGTGCGGGCGTCCAGAACGACGAAGTCGTTGCCAAGCCCGTGCATCTTGAGAAACCGGCGCGCCATGATGCCCGGTTATATGGCGACGATCCGCCCCCTGTCCATGGCCGTGGCCGGCAGGGCCGGCCTGTCGGTTTGTCGTCCCTCCAGCGCCGGCGCCCCCCGCCGGGGCCGCCGCTTGGCTATTTCTTCCCGAACACCAGCATCTTCGACAGAACGAAGTTGAAGCCCATGCCGGCCAGCGAACCGGCGCCCTTGGCGCCATAGGGCCACAGGGCGGGCAACCACGGCAGGATGGCAATGGCGAAAGCCGGGGCATCCAGCCAGACGATAAGGTTGTACGTGGCCAGGTTGACCACGCCGCCGACGGCGTTGGCCGCCAGGAACTTGGCCCATTGATGCAACGCGCGGCGGCGGTTGACACCCTTGAAGGTGAATTCGCGGTTCATCCACCAGGTGAAGGTGGCCGCCATGAAATAGGAGAAGAAGCCGGCGCTGTGCTTGTCCAATCCCAGGGGGTGCATGGCCACCCACAGCGCGGCCAAGTCCACGAACAGCCCCCCCACGCCGATGAGGGCGAAGGATACGACCTCCGCCCTCACCCGCTTGGGGGCTGCTTCAGAGGGGTCGCTTTCAGGCAGCTCCGCCACCGTCCCTCAGCCCCGGCCCAGCGGCGCGAAATCCGGCGCCGGGATCTCCAGATAGCGCAGGCGCTTCATTTCACGCCGGCCACGGGTCACCGTGTCCAGGATCAGGCCGCAGGTCAGCGACAGGAAGGCAAGGGTCATCAGGCTGGTGGCCAGCACCGCCGTGGGCAAGCGGGGTACCAGCCCCGTCTCCACATACGTCACAAAAATCGGAATGCCCAGGATGACCGATAGCAGCGCCAGCAGAAGGGCGGCCACGCCGAAGAACAGCATCGGCCGTTCCTCCTTCACCAGCTTGGTGATCATCCACAGAATGCGCATGCCGTCCTTGTAGGTGGACAGCTTGCTGACCGACCCGGGTGGCCGGTCCTTGTAGGGGGTCTCCACCTCCGCGATGGGCATGCGCAATTCCAGCGCGTGCACCGTCAGCTCCGTCTCCGTCTCGAAGCCGCCGGCCAGCGCCGGAAAGGACTTCACGAAGCGGCGCGAAAAGACGCGGTAGCCCGACAGCATGTCGTTGGTGCGCTTGCCGAAAATGAAGGTCACCAGGCCGGTCAGCAGCATATTGCCGAAGCGGTGGCCGGGGCGGTAGGCCGCCTCGATCTCCGTCACGCGGGCACCATTCACCATGTCAAGCTGCTCGGTCACCAGCCGGTCAATCAAGGCCGGGGCGCTGGCGGCATGATAGGTGTCGTCACCGTCCACCATCACGTACACGTCCGCCTCGATATCGGCGAACATGCGGCGCACCACATTGCCCTTGCCCTGCAACGGCTCGGTCCGCACCACGGCCCCGGCGGCGCGCGCTACCTCCACCGTGCGATCCTTGGAGTTGTTGTCGTAGACATAGACCGTGGCGTCCGGCAGGGCCGCCTTGAAATCGGCCACCACCTTGGCGATGGCGGCCTCCTCATTATAACAGGGCACCAGCACGGCCACGGTGGGCTTACCGGCGGCATGAAGGGCGGTGGTATCGACCATCGCGCGAAATCCTTAAAATAGGCGTCAATTCACGGGGTTCATATCACGGTCCGCCGCAGGTTGCAGCGGTATGATGCGGCACAACAGCATTGGCTCATCCAGCGTCGAGGTGACAGGCTGGCAGGGCTCCTCGGCGCCCTTGAGGCCATAGCGTGGCAAAATCTGGTCTATGGTCCAGGTCTCCCAGTGCGCCACCAGCAGATAAAAATCATCGCCATCGGCGATACCCTGGTTGATACGCTGACGCATCTGGCGGTTCAGCAGGATGTCGCCCTGGTCGGGATGGATGAAATAGCTCTGCAGCCGCAGAAAGGGGATCTGCGGCGGAAAGCCTGGGATAAGGAAGCTGGTGGGGGCATAGCCCGTCATCAGCATGACGGTGTGGTCCGGCCGGGGCAGCGCCGGGGCCTGCACCTCCGACACCTTGGCGTTCCATGGCCGGTTCCCCCAGGCCACGCGGGCCCAGGTGCCGGACTGGGCGGTCGCGGTCACCAGCAGCAGCAGGACGGCCGTGACGGCGCCCCGCACCCGGGCCGGCACCGGCCACAGGGAGATGGCCGCCAGGATCAGCACCGGGGCCAGCATCTCCAGAGGAATCAGATAACGGTAGATGGCGAACAGTTTCAGCCACACCAGATAGCTCAAGCTGCCCGCCAGCAGCAGGTAGCGCCGGGCGCGGGCCGGCGCGGTGGCATCCATCGACCGGGTGCGGCCCCAGGCGACCAGCATCACCGCCCCCGTCACCAGCAGCACGCCATAGGCGGCCAGGACGCGGTAGTCGCGGAAGACGATCTCGCCCACCAGCTTGGGATCCATGGCCCAGGCCAGGGGGAACAACGCCGCGGCCACGGCCCCCTTGGGGATGAACTTGTCATCCCGGTAAGGGTCGGGCGTGCCCCAGGGGGAATGGAAGACGTTGTTGAAATAGGGGAACAGCGGGTTCTGGAAATGGCTCCACAGGAACCACATCCAATGGCCGGAGAAGAGCGCCATGCCGGCCAGCACGCCCACCCCGAAGAAGAAGGCCAGGAACAGCCGCCGCCAGGGTGTGCCACCGGCCAGCAGGAAGGCGGCGCAGGTCCCCACGGCGAAGACGATGGTGGGCTGCTTCAGTCCCACGCCGCTGCCTACCAGCAGGCCGGCCAGCGCCACCCGCCGGAAGGCGCGTCCGGCATCCGGCCCCCAGGCCGCCCCGCCCCCCCCAATGGCGACAAGCACGCCACCCAGGACGAACAGGCTGATGACGTTGTCGTAGAAGGTGGTGCCCAGCAACCCCACCTGGCCGCCACCCACCATGCCGCAGACCGCCACCGCCAGCGCCACCAGGGTGCGCCGACGTTCGGGAGTCACCGCGCGCTGCACCATCCAGGCCAGTCCGTACAGCAGCACCAGGTTGGCCCCCTGGATGCTGCCCAGCAGGAATTCCACCACCCGCGCCGGCCACACCTGCGCCGCCAGGAAGAAAGGCAGGTCCAGCGTGGGGTTGTAAAAGCTGGCCACCTGGGCCGGCGCCACGTCCATTCCCCACCGTCCGGTCAGGAAGGCGTAGGCGTTGTACCAATGATAGTTGCGCAGGTCCCAGTTGCCGTCCTGCCCCAACAGCGCGGCCCACAGGCCGAACAGGAAGGGGCCGGCCAGCAACAGGCTGAGCGCCAGGCGGCGGGCGGTGCGGTCTTGCGTGGGCAACAGCATGGGATCCGGCGATTGAACGGCGGGAGAGGTCGGAAGGTAGACAGGAAACTAGGTCAGTGGATCATGCCGACCACGTCCGCCATGTCGGCGCCGTCGAGGTCCGTGTCGTTCAGGTCGACGTCGCGTAAATCGGCGCCGGCCATCTTGGCGTCCGACAGCTCCGCATTCTTCAGCACCGCCCCCACCAGCGAGGATTGGGACAGCACGGCGCGCTTCAGCATGGCGCCGGACAGGTCGGCGCCATCCAGCCGCGCCCGGTGCAGGTTGGCGCTCCACAGCCGGCCGGTGGAGCTTTGGATCAGCACCGGGCCCAGGTCGGCCCGCACCAGTTGGGCACCGTTCAAGGTGGCGCGCTCCAGCGAGGCGCCGCGCAGGTCGGCGCGGCTGAGGTTGGCGTCGCGAAGATCGGCCAGCGACAGGTCGGCCATGGGCAGCGAGGTGCCCACCAGGTTGGCTTTGCGCAGGCACGCGCAGTGCAGCAGGGCCGCCGACAGGTTGGCGCCGGCCAAGTCGACGCCGCTCAGATCCAGGCTGGACAGGTCGGCACGGGCGCCGTCGCGTCACCCTGTCTCCACCCATTCCGAATGCAGGACCAGCATGGCCGACAGGTCCAGGCCCGCATCCTCCGGCGTCGGGGCGTGGATGCCCTCCAGCACCTCCTCGGCGCGGCGCGCGTTGTCGTCCAGGATGGTGCCCATCATCAGGGCGCCGGCGAATCGGGCCAGCCCCAGTTCCGCCCCCGTCAGGTCGGCGCCATGCAGCTTGGCGCCCGTCAGGTTGGCGCCCGTCAGGTCCGCCCCCTTCAGGTCGCAGCCGGTCAGGTTGGTGTTGGTCAGGTTGGCCCGCGCCATCTTGGCGCCGCGCATGATGCAGTCCGTCAGGTCCGACTGCACCAGGAAGGTGTTGGACAGCTTGGCCCGGCTGAGATCGGCGCCCACCACGGTGGCGCACGACAGTTCCGTCTGGACGGGCACGGCGTCAAACTCGTGCGGGGTGATGCTGCCATCCTTGCGGACGTGCATGATCGTGCCTTCGCGCAGGTCGGCCTCGGCCATGGACGCCTGGTTCAGCACGGCGCCACGCATGCAGGCGCCGCGCAGGTCGGCCCGGCGCAGATCGGACCGTTCCAGATTGGCCAGACGCAGATCGGCGGCATAGAGGGACGCGCCGGTGAGGACGCAGTCCACCATGCGGGCGCCGAACAGCTTGGCGCCTGAGAAGTCGGCCTCCGCCAGGTTCAGGCCCGACAAATCCATGTGGGACAGGTCACGCAGCTTGAAGCTCGCACGCACACCACCGGGCTGCTTTGTCAGAAATGCCCGATGCTTGCCAACGATGGCCAGCAGCTCCGTCTGGCTCATCCTTGACCGTTCGGGTTCGGCATTTCTGCCGGACGACATTGACATACCAGCCTCCGCGGGGCCGCCGCCCCGCAAATTGATCGCCACGGGATGGCGCACTGACAAGACTACCCCGATAACCTGTTCATACCTTATCTTAAACGCGCCCTGGAAGAGGGGGCGCACAACCACAAGCAGGCTTTAGGCGAAATAGCGGGAAAGTCCCCCCGTCTATTACAGGTGTACAGGCCGCTGACAACCGTCCGGTTTGGTTAATACCGCTCTCCCGGATCCCCTGCCCTTTGCCACCAACCGGGCGGCACGGGGGCCGGTCATGCATGAACCGCCACCGTCAAGGATTGACAGGCGCCCGCCACAGGTCTAGATAGCCCAGCCTCGACCCTGGGTTTCGATCCGGGGTCGGACCGCACCCCGCGCCCAGGCGCGCCGCCAGTCCACGAGTTTCGTGCACTGGCGCTTTTCGTTTGGGCAAATGGGCCTGATCGGACGCTTCGCCAAGGGGCGGGGAACGGTAATCGGAACGGCAATGGCCAGGACGGGTTATGTTTGACGGCTTGACAGGACGGCTCGGCGACATCTTCGACCGGCTGCGTCGGCGCGGCGCCCTCACCGAAGAGGACGTCGGCGCCGCGCTGCGCGAGGTGCGCGTGGCCCTGCTGGAGGCCGACGTCGCCCTGCCCGTGGTCAAGTCCTTCATCAACGGGGTGAAGGAAAAAGCGGTCGGGCAGGAGGTGCTGCGTTCCATCACCCCCGGCCAGATGGTCATCAAGATCGTCCACGACCATCTGGTCGAGATGCTGGGCGAACAGAACGAGGGCATCAACCTCAACGCCGAGGCGCCGGTGCCGGTGCTGATGCTGGGCCTGCAGGGCTCGGGCAAGACCACCAGCACCGCCAAGATCGCCCGCCTGCTGAAGACCCGCGAGAAGAAGAAGGTGCTGATGGCGTCGCTGGACACGCGACGCCCGGCCGCCCAGGAACAGCTGCGGGTGTTGGGTGAACAGGTGGACGTGGCCACCCTGCCCATCGTCCCCGGCGAAGACCCGGTGACCATCGCCCAGCGCGCCATGCGCGTCGGCCGGCTGGAAGGCTATGACGTCGTCATGCTGGACACCGCCGGCCGCCTCGCCATCGACGAGGAGTTGATGGATGAGGTCGTGCGCATCCGTGACGTGACCCGGCCGGTGGAAAGCCTGCTGGTGGTGGACGCCATGACCGGCCAGGACGCCGTCACCGTCGCCACCAACTTCAACGACAAGGTCGGCGTCACCGGCATCGTCATGACCCGCATTGATGGCGACGCCCGTGGCGGCGCCGCCCTGTCGATGCGCCAGATCACCGGCCGGCCCATCAAGCTGCTGGGCACCGGCGAAAAGATCGACGCGCTGGAAGCCTTCCACCCCGACCGCATCGCCGGCCGCATCCTGGGCATGGGCGACGTGCTCAGCCTGGTGGAGAAGGCCGCCGAGACCATCGACCGCGAGGAAGCCGAGAAGCTTGCCGCGAAGATGGAGAAGGGCAACTTCGACCTGGACGACATGCTGTCCCAGCTGCGCCAGATCCGGAAGATGGGCGGGATGGGCGGCATGCTGTCCATGCTGCCGGGCGTGGGCAAGATCAAGGACCAGCTGTCCAAGGCCAACATCGACGAGCGCATGCTGAAGCGTCAGGAGGCGATCATCACCTCCATGACTCAGAAGGAGCGCCGCGACATCAAATTGCTGAACGCGTCACGGCGCCGGCGCATCGCGCTGGGCTCCGGTACCACGGTGGCCGACGTCAACCGGCTGCTGAAGCAGTACCAGGACATGGCCGACATGATGCGCAAGTTCAAGAAACTGGGGAAAAAGGGGCTGATGCGCCAGGGCTTGTCGGCCCTGATGCCCAAAGGCCGCTGACCCCAGCCAGGTTCAGTTCGCGTTTCACCACTTAAGTTCAATCAACACCGTAAGTCAGGAAGTAAAAAAATGTCCCTCAAGATTCGTCTGTCCCGCGGTGGCGCCAAGAAGCGCCCGTTCTACAGCATCGTCGTGTCCGACAGCCGTTCGCCCCGCGACGGCAACTTCATCGAGAAGATCGGCACCTACAACCCCATGCTGCCGCGTGAGCATGCCGAGCGCATCGTCCTGAAGGAAGACCGCGCCCGTCATTGGCTGTCGGTCGGCGCCCAGCCCACCGATCGCGTCGCCCTGTTCCTGGGCCGCGCCAACATCATCGAGCTGCCGAAGGTCATCGAGAGCCCGAAGAAGTCCGCCCCGAAGGCGAAGGCCCAGGAGCGCGCCAAGCTGGCCGCCGCTGCCGCCGCCAGCGCCGAAGGCTGATTGGCCGGGTTCCATCGGTTCGTGACGGGGGCGGTCTAACCGCCCCCGTTCGCCTTTGGGACACCATTCGGCTTTGGAGAGCATATCTATGACCAGCGCCACGCGCATTTGCGTCGGGCAGTTCGTCGGCAGCCACGGGGTGCGCGGCCGCGTCAAGGTGAAGAGCTTCACGGCAGTGCCGGAGTCGCTGTTCGCCTATGGCAAGCTGTCCGACGAATCGGGCGCCCGCACCTTCGCCCTGACCATGACCGGCATGGGCAAGGATCACTTCCTGGCGGAACTGCAGGGCGTGCGCGACCGTGACGCCGCCGATGCCCTGAAGGGCACACGGCTGTACATCGAGCGCGGCCAGCTGCCCGCCACCGACGACGAGGATGAGTTCTACCACGCCGACCTGATCGGCCTGGTGGCGACCACCGCGGACGGCGAGCCCTTCGGCGAGATCAAGGCCATCTACGATTTCGGTGGCGGAGACATGCTGGAGATCGCGCACGCGGCCTCAGGCAAGACGGTCACCATCCCCTTCACCCGCGCCGCCGTGCCGGTGGTGGACGTGAAGGCGGGTCTGGTGACGGTGGAGCCCCCGGCCGGCTTGTTCGAAAAGGTGAAGCCCACGCCGGAGGAACTGGCCGAGATGGAGGGCGGTCCCGCCGCCGATGAGGCCGTGACCTCGGAAGAAGACGCGCTGGCGGCCCCCGAGGCCGAGGGCGACGAACCGTCCGGGGCCTGATGCCATGGCGGCCGGCTGGCATGTGACGGTGCTGACCCTGTTCCCGGAAATGTTTCCGGGACCGCTGGGCATGAGCCTGGCGGGCAAGGCACTGGAAAATGGCACATGGTCGCTGGAATCAGTGGACATCCGGTCTTTCGCGAGCGATAAGCATCGCTCCGTGGACGACACCCCGTTCGGCGGCGGACCAGGTATGGTCATGCGGCCCGATGTTTTGGATGCGGCGCTGACCGCCAGCCGGCAGCAACTCAGCCAGGAACAGGCGGAACGGGGCCGGGCGATCTACCTCTCGCCGCGTGGACGTGTGCTGGATCAGGCGTTGGTGCGGGAGCTCGTATCGGCGCCGGCCCTCACCATCCTGTGCGGCCGGTACGAGGGGGTGGACGAACGGGTCCTGGAAGCGCAGGGCCTCGAGGAAGTGAGCCTCGGGGATTTTGTGCTGTCCGGGGGGGAGCCTGCGGCGCTGTGCCTGATCGACGCCTGCGTCCGGCTGTTGCCGGGTGTCATGGGCAACGTCGAGACGGCAGGCGAAGAGAGTTTCGAGCGGGGATTGCTGGAGTATCCCCACTATACGCGGCCGGCCGTCTGGCAGGACCGCGCGGTGCCCGAGGTTCTACTCTCCGGGCACCATGAGAAGGTGAAAGCCTGGCGGTTGGCCGAGGCGGAGCGCATCACCAGGGACCGGCGACCGGACCTGTGGCAGCGCTACGAGGAGAGCCGGCCCAAGGTCGAAGCCAAGAGGCGACGCCCCAAATCGAAACATGGGCGCAAGGCCTCAATTGAAAAGGATGGTGTTTCCACCCCCGTGGAAACGGCGCCTGTGTCGAACCTGGATTGACCGCCGTGAGGCTGGCCATTGTCATCATTTGGAGTGTTGAGTCATGAACATCATCCAGAAGCTCGAGCAAGAGCAGATTGAAAAGCTGACCGCCGCCCGTGCGGTCCCGGAATTCTCCCCGGGCGACACCGTGAAGGTGAACGTGAAGGTCGTCGAAGGCTCGCGTGAGCGCGTGCAGGCCTACGAAGGCGTCGTCATCGCCCGCCGCAACGCCGGCGTGAACTCCAGCTTCACCGTCCGCAAGATCAGCTACGGCGAAGGCGTGGAGCGCGTGTTCCCCCTGTACAGCCCGCGCCTGGACAGCATCGAAGTCATCCGCAAGGGTGACGTGCGCCGCGCCAAGCTGTACTACCTGCGCGATCGCCGCGGCAAGTCGGCCCGCATCACCGAGCGCACCACCGGTCGCGGCATGAACAAGGACGCCAAGTAAGGCTTTCCTTGGCAGGCGGCCGGGCCCCAAGTCCGCCGTCGCCCTCGGTTTCAAGTACGAGCCCCCCGCCGGACACCCGTTCGGCGGGGGGTTTCGCTTTAGGGCCCGGCGCCCTCACGGCTCCCATACGGGCGGAGACCCGATGGCGGAGCGCAGGCCGTCAATGAAGGCGCGCAGCTTGGCGGATGGCTCCTGCAGGGCCCTGAGCAGGAAAATACCGTGAGGGTCCCGGTTCCAAGGCTCCCGGTCCAGCGCCAGGCGTGACAGAGCCCCAGCGCGGACATCGGCCCCGACCACCCAGCCGGGAAGGAAGGCCACGCCCACGCCCTCCAGCGCGGCAAGGCGCAAGGCCTCGAAATCGTCCGATCGGAACACGACCTCGCCGCAGTCCGGCTGGCCCGCCGCATCGCCCAGCACGTCAGCCCAGCCCAGAAGATCGGCACCGTGCAGCTTGTCGAGCAACCGGTGGCCGCGCAGATCGCCGATGCCGCCGGGCACGCCCTGCCGGGCCAGATAGTCGGGGGCGGCGACCACCAGCCGGGACTGGTCGGCGAGCTTGCTGGCGATCAAGGCGCTGTCGGCCAATTGCCCGATTCGGACGACGGCGTCGAGACGATCGCGCACCGGATCGGCCAGCCGCTCGGTCAGATCCAATTCCACGGATAGCCCCGGATGCGTCCGCATCAGGGCCCCCGCGACTGGCAAAACATAGCGCTTGCCGAAGGTGGGAAAGCAGGCGACCCGCAGGACGCCGGCGACCGCGCCGTCGAAGGCGGCGATCTCGGCGTGGACGTCGACAAGGTCATCGATCAAGCGTTGGCCGCGTTCGAACAGCCGCTGGCCGGCATCCGTCACCGCCAGGGCCCGGGTCGAGCGCACCAGGACCCGAACACCCAGGCCGTGTTCCAGGGCGTCGATCTGCCGGACGATGGCCGAAGGCGTCACGCCCCGCCGCCGCGCGGCGCCCGAGAAACTTCCCGCGCGCACGACGTCGACGAAGACGCCCACGAACTCGGCGAACCTCGGATCCTTCATCCCCACCTCCGCCCCGCCACCTTTGCTCCAAGGGCAAAACGATTTCGAGCAATGGCCGCGTTATCACGCGCCGCGGCTGGCCGCATGGTTGGGCCATCGGACGGGGCGCTTCCGCCCACCGGTCCGACCCAACCAGGAGACAGTGCCATGGCCATCATCCCAGACCGCATCCTATCCCAATCGGCCTACAGCCATGAAGTCGATGTTCCGATTGAAAAAATCGACATTGCCAACTGGCTGTTCACCCTGCCCGAGGCGGAATATCTGCGCTGCTGCTCGCCCGACCACATCGCCGCCGGCGTGACGACCACCGATGACGGCCGGCGCATGTCGATCAATGTCGAGATGATCGGAACGGGCTTGGTCGTGCAGCACTATGTGGCCGAGGAAGCGGGCAAGACCTATTGCCGGATGAATTCGATCTCGGACGTCTTCACCGCCAACGGCCGCACCCAGGTGAACGTCGTCTGGGAGTTGATCGCCGAGGCGACCGAGGACGGGCGCACCCGCTATACCAACCGCGTCACCGCCCGCCCGACCGACGCCTTCATGGGTTTCCTGGCCCAGCACGGCATCACCTATGAGGATGCCGCCGCCGCGCGCCAGGCCGCTGGCGGCGACCACAACCGCCGCGAAACCCCGCTGTTCGCCGAGAGCATCGCCCGGCACGCTCTTCGTACCCATGGGGCCGTGTCGTGAGGGCCATCGCCTATGACCGCTTCGGCTCGCCGGATGTGCTCCGGCTGGTCGAGGCACCCTTGCCGCAGCCGCGCCCCAACGACCTGCTGGTCCGGGTCGCCGCCGCGGGCGTCAACCGGGCCGACCTGATGCAGCGCGCTGGCTTCTATGGCGACCAGACCTTCGGGGAGAGCCCCTTGCTGGGCCTCGAGCTGGCCGGCGAGGTCATCGGGGTCGGCCCAGCGGTGACGGACATCCAGGTCGGGGACCAGGTGATGGCCATCGTCGGCGGCGGCGCCTATGCCGAGGTGGCCCGGGTGGACCGCGACATGGCCGTCAGGGTGCCGGAGAGGCTGTCCCTGATCCAGGCGGCCGGGGTCATGGAGGCTTTCGTCACCGCCTGGGAGGCGGTGGCGCACCTGGCCCGTGTCCAGGCCGGCCAGCGGGTACTGATCCACGCGGCTGCCGGCGGCATCGGGTCGGCAGCCGTTCAGATCGCCAAGTCCCTGGGTGCCGTTGTCTACGCGACGGCCTCGGCCGGGCGGGCGGCGGACGTGCGCGAATTGGGCGCCTTGGAGGTGATCGACCATCATGCGGCGGACTTTGAGGCAGAGATCGCCCGCTTCACCAAAGCGGCGGGCGTGCACGCGGTGATCGATTTCATCGGTGGTGAGTATCTGGCGCGGAACCTCCGCAGCCTGGCGCCCGGCGGCAGGCTGGTCCAGGTCGGTGTCCTGAGCGGTGACGCCGACACCACGATCCCGCTCGACTTGGTGCTGCACCACCACCTGCTCCTGATCGGCACGGTGATGAAGTCGCGGACGCTGGAGGAAAAGCGCGCCATGGTCGCCCGCTTCGCCACGGGCGTCCTGCCCCGGTTGGCCAGAGGCGACGTCAAGCCGGTGATCGACCGGATGTTCCCGCTGGAACGGGCCGCCGAGGCGCACCAGCGCATGGAAAGCGGCGGTGGCTTCGGGAAGATCGTCCTGGTGGTCGATGGTGTCTGAAGGCACCTGGCCCCGCCCTGAAAACGCCATGGCCCCGCCCCACGGCCGCCACCGTCGGCGCGCATTCCATCGACCCGATGGGAACGCGCATAGGCTGCGGAAGGGGGCGCCATGGCACAGCGATGGTGGTGCGTGGGCGGGGTGCTGCTGGGGCTGTCGGCCTGTGCCGGGCCGGGTCTGATTCCACCCACGCCGCCGCCCCTGACACCCCAGACCTTCGCCGGTGAGGCCGGCAGCGTGCGGGGCAACTACCCCGGTTTCCAGATCGATGAGACCTATACGCCCCGCCCGCCCCTCAGCGGCCCTTGCGCCGTGTTCGTCTGGGATCGCCCCATGCCTGGTGGCTGGGCCCTCCGGGCCAAGTCCGCCTCCTGCCCCGTGCCGGGCATGTCGGGCTTCCAGATGCCCGTGGATCTGGGCCAGGGCTATATCCCGCTGGCCGACAGCACGCTGGCCCATGGCTGGGACATGCCGCCGGCGCCCGATCAACCGGCCACCGCCCCCAACGCGCGCAGACCGGCGGTGACCAAGGGGCCGTAAGTTTAGGGCACCACATCCAGGAAACGGCTGGGGATGAGATCCAGGGGATTGGGCGTCCAACCGCTGACGCGAGGCGACACCAGTCGCCGCATGGTCTTGTGGAACAGCGGTATGACCGGCGTGTCGTCCATCATCAGCCGTTCCGCCCGGCGCAGCAGGCCGGCGCGACGGTCGGGGTCCGCCTCCCCGTTCGCCTCTTCCATCAGGGCGTCGAACAGGGGGTTGCGATAGCTGGCCGTATTTTCCTGCCCCGCGTCGCCGCGCATCAGCGCCAGGAAGCTGTTGGGGTCGGCGTAGTCGCCGATCCAGGAGGAGAAGACCATGTCCTGGAAGGACTTTTCGTTGGACTGGGTGATGACGGTACGGAAATCCCGCTCATCCAGCCGTACCTCCAGTCCCAGCGCCGTCCGCCAGCGGGCGGCCACCGCCGCCGCCACGGCCCGCCAGTTGCCCCCCCGTGGATACAGCAGGCTGACCGCCGGCAGGCTGTGACCGCCGGGACCGTAGCCCGTCTCGGCCAGCAAGGCCCGGGCCCGCTGGTCGCGGGCCTCCTGGCTCATGCCCCGCCAGGCGGGCCAGCCGGGCTCATACGCCCTGATACCCGCCCCCTTGTCACCTGGGATGGCGGCCAAGGGCGGCACATAGCTGTAGGCTGGCTGCTCCCCACCCAGAATTTGGGTGGCCAGCCCTTCACGGTCCACGGCCAGGGTCAGCGCCTCGCGCAGCTTGGGCTGGGACTTCCACGGTTCGTTGCGCAGGTTGAAGCTGAGGAAATAGGTGTCGTAGGCGTCGGACCGGACGAAGGCGTCCGGACGGGCGGACCGCGCCCAGGCCACCTGGTCGATGGGCAGTTCATACGTGGCCATGAGGCCGCCGTCGCGGAACAGCCGCGTCTCCGCCTCGCGATCCTCCAGCGGCAAATCCCGCACCGTGTCGATACGGACCTTGGCCAGGTCGTAATAGGCGGGGTTGCGCGCCAGGGTCAGGTGATCCTGCGCCACATTCTCCACCAGAACATAGGCACCGCTGGAGACGTAGTGGCCGGGCTGGGTGAACGCGTCGCCGTAGGCCTCGACGCTGGCCTTCTGCACGGCGAACAGCGCCTGATGCTGCAGCATCGCCACGAAATAAGCGGTGGGGCGCACCAGTTCCACCTGGAAGGTGCGGGGATCCAGCGCCCTGACGCCCAGGCGGGCCGTATCCTTGATGGCGCCCTTGGCGATGCCTTCGCCGTTCACCACGGTCCACATGTAGTAGGCGTACGGTGCGCCCGTGCGCGGGTCGGCCAGACGCCGCCAGGAGAAGACGAAGTCATCCGCCGTGACGGGCGTGCCGTCCGACCATTTGGCGTCCGCCCGCAGCTTGAAGGTGTAGATGCGGCCGTCGGGGGAGACCGTCCAGCTTTCCGCCAAGGCCAGGCGGGCGCCCCCCTTCCCGTCGGGTGCCAGCAGGCCTTCCAGCAGATCGTCGATCACCAGGCTTTCCGAGGACAGGTCGGCGCGTTGGGGGTCCAGTGTGACCGTGCCGCCGCCAATGGCCCGCACCAGGGTCTTGCCTGGCGCCTGGGGTGCCTCCGCCCTCGCGATCCCAGAAAGGGCGACGCCAGGGAGGGTGAGGCCAGCGAGCAAGGCCAGGCGGGATAACCAGCACCGGCAGCACGACGATCCCCGCATGAAGCACAGCCCCCAAGCCCGGCACCCTGTCCCCGACCACCACGGTAGAGGTGCCGCCCCGCCGCGGCAAGCGTCAGCTGTC
Source organism: Azospirillum sp. B4 (assembly GCF_000333275.1). GTDB lineage: Bacteria > Pseudomonadota > Alphaproteobacteria > Azospirillales > Azospirillaceae > Nitrospirillum. Next base: position 37,192 of record NZ_BACU01000116.1, read on the forward strand.
GGCGGACGCGGGGAGGGGGGCCGGTGCCACCGGCAGCGGCGCCACCTTGGGCAGACGCAGGAAAAAGCGCGTGCCTTTGCCCGGCGCGCTGTCGACCTCGATGCGGCCGCCCAGGGTACGGGTCACCAGATTGAAGACGATGTTGAGCCCCAGGCCCGTGCTGCCCGCCCCGCGCCGGGTGGTGAAGAATGGATCGAAGACGCGGGGCAGCGCCTCGGGCGCGATGCCCTTGCCATCGTCGGCGAACAGGATCTCCACATGCTCCACCGGCGGTCGACCCGCCGTTCCGCCCCCTGCCAGCGGCAGGCTGGACGCGGTGATGGTCAGCCGGCCGGACTGGCCGGGGGCATAGGCGTGCAGGGTGGCATTGACGATCAGGTTGGTCAGCACCTGGCTCAACGCCCCCGGGTAGGTGTCCAGCACAAGGCCCGGCGGGCAATCGATGGTCAGCGTGTGGCCCGGCCGCTTCCACTGCGGGCTCAGGCTGGTGGCGATCTCATCCAGATAGGACTTCAGCGACAATAGGCGCCGCTCGTCGTTGGTCTGGTCCACGGCGATGTTCTTGAAACTCTGCACCAGACGCGAGGCGCGGCCGGCGTTGACGGTCATGAGATCCGCCGTTTCCCGCACCAGATCCAGGAACTCCATGAACGCGGAGCGGCGGGGTGCCCCTTGGGCCAGCTCGGCCTGGAACTCCCGCAGCCGGTCGCTGAGGAAGGTGGCTGCCGTGTAACTGATGCCGACGGGGGTGTTCAGCTCATGCGCCACGCCCGCCACCAACTCGC